>DATHAB010000220.1:0-4019 GCA_035296885.1 Rubrobacteraceae bacterium | reverse complement strand
CGCCTAGTCGGACCCGGTGCACCAGGGAAGATTCCCGAACCGCGCGACGCAGACGCCGCCGAAGGTCTGAAAAGCTGGGACCGTTTCGACAAGCCGGTTTCTGGCTTCCAGGAGCGCGTCTTCTATCATCGACCAGAGGCTGACATCGAAGGTTGGACGGAGGCACGGCTCGAAAATCCTGAACTAGCTGGCGGCGCTGCATTGTGGGTAAGGTTCCGACCTGAGGAGTTACCTGAGTTCGTACAGTGGACCATGACTGGGGAGGGCACCTACGTTCTCGGGTTCGAGCCTGCCACTTGCCGTGTAGGCGGGTACGAGGCAGAACGTGCAGTAGGACGCATCATAGACCTCTCTCCGCGTGAGACACGTCGGTTTCAGCTCCAGATAGGGGTTGACACCCTGCTAGGACCAGGAAGCGTGAAGTGATGGAGACGAGCAGCAAGGAGGCGGGCGAGCCCGTGGACATGATACTGGATAAGAGCGCAGCCCAGGTTTTATACGACGGCATGCTGACTGATCCCCAACTTGACCACCCGGAAGGCGTTGCAGTACACCGAGACGGGTCGGTGTGGTGCGGCGGCGAGCGCGGGCAGATATACAGGATCTCGGCCGACGGCAGTTCGATGGCGCAGGTCGCTTCGACTGGTGGTTACTGCCTGGGAATGGCCTTCGATAAAGAGGACAACCTCTATGTCTGTGACCTCAAGCACCAGGCGGTAATTAGGGTCGACACGAAAAGCGACAGCACCGATAAGTTCGCCACCGACGCTGACGGTCGTAGCCTGAGGATACCCAACTTCCCAGTCTTCGATGATGCAGGCAGGCTTTACGTCTCCGATTCTCACGCCTTCAAGGAACCTGGTCCCGGTATCTTCCGTTTCGATCCCGATGGTAAGGGTGAGCTCTGGTACGCGGAGCCATTAAACTTCGCTAACGGGTTAGCTCTCTCCCCGGACGGTAGATACCTCTATGTATCCGAGACGTTCGGCAACACCGTCTCCCGCATATCCATTGAAGACGACGGCTCCGCGGGCACGCGTGAGGAGGTTGCCTCACTTCCTGGCGTGCTGCCCGATGGGCTCGCCTTCGATGTGGATGGCAATCTGTACATTGCCTGCTACGAGCCGAGCCAGGTCCTGCGTGTAGCGCCCGACTGGGCCGTAGCGCGCCTCGTAGGTGACGAGGAGGCTCACCTCTTCTGTCATCCCACCAACCTTGCCTTTAGGAATGGCACGCTCTTCACTACGAATTTAGGTCGCTGTCATATAACCTCAGTTCAGACCATGGCAGAAGGCCTGCCGCTCTACGGAGGTTACAGGGGCGAGCATTAACATCAGATAGACAGACTTCTGGCTGAATGTCTGGGCACTCAGCCTGCTGACCATAGTCGAGTATGTGGCCTTCGCGTTATACAGGGAGCCAACGCTTTTCTGGTTCTCCTTGGCGGCGCTCCTAATAGCCTGGCTCGCGATTCGGGGAGCAAGGATTGCTGCTGTCGAGTGGGGCGACGTAGTTAAGGCATGCTTCGATGTCTTCACCCACATTCCGCACCCTCTACCTGGGTTGTGGAGTATTTTCTTCTCGACGTGAGCACTATGGATGATTTACCTGCAAAAGAGGATATTTGATCACCGCGAATGCTCGGTTTCACTCGGTTGAGACAGCACTCAGAGAAACGCAGTAATCCGTCGATACGGCGCTCCTGTGGATTGAGCACTTCTCAAAGAGTAGGTTCTGATCGCCCGGAAATAGACAAATACTGCATCAACACATTGCAAGCCGCTACAAACAATTGCGCTTGTGCTCGTTTGTAGGTGCGGAATTTGGGAGCATGAAGAGAGGCCGAGGCCCCGGTATTCGGGGCCTCATGCTCTCCTTGCTAGTTGTCCTCTCTCAAGTGCCGAGTAAGATAATCCAATTCTGCAATGTATGGCAACACCCAGAAACAGGAGTCGGCGGATTGTGGCTCCGAAGGTCGCGCGTCGGTGCCATTGGATCTGATGTCAGACTGTAGCTGTCGCTCGTCCTGATACCACTGTGATACCACCGGGAACGCAATACGGTGCAACACGTAGCAATGCGGAGCAGAGAAAGCCGCCTAGATATGCGGAATTTGCAAGTCTGTGCAAGCCCCTGCAACGCGTGAATTATCACTCGTAATGAGCAGGTCAGCGGTTCGAGTCCACTCGTCGGCTCTCTTCATTTCTTCGTGTTTGCAGGACAATCTCAGAGGAAGGTAACCGACGGCAATGGCCTACCTATCGGCTTAGAGTTGGCGAACGCTAACCACCACGAAGTCAAGTTGGCTGTGCTTGTCCTCCAGAGGGTGTAGGCACCCCAATCAGGGGACCGGGGTACATGCGACCCCCGGTCCTTTCTTCTCGAGGACGAACCTATCCCCACCAACCACGCCGCAGACATTTTGTGCACTCTGAGGACCGTCGCTCTGTCAATAATCTATTGATCTTTCCTTCAGACTCGTCTATAATCTCTGTATGATGACGATCATGGTCAAGGAGGCAGATCTAGACCAGATAGTCGTGCCGGAGGACCACGAGGTTCTTGACGCAACGGCTCTGGGTAGGCGGTTGGGACT
The DNA here is from genome assembly GCA_035296885.1 of Rubrobacteraceae bacterium. Classification (GTDB taxonomy): domain Bacteria; phylum Actinomycetota; class Rubrobacteria; order Rubrobacterales; family Rubrobacteraceae; genus Rubrobacter_F. The sequence goes on along the minus strand of DATHAB010000220.1, from coordinate 1,423 downwards.
CAAGCGAGACACGGTGCTTGCCTACCTCTCGAGGAGGAACTTCCGCCGCATACCACGTCCCAACCGCCAGCTTGCCATGGTGCCTATCTGGTACGAGAAGAGCGTCAGAGAGTGGGAAGAGAAGGAGGATCGGGCACGTGGCAAGTAAAAGTGCCAACAGCGAGCCGGGGAGACGGGGAGAAGGCTAGGGCCATGCCCAGAAGGTGCACCGTGTGCGACCACCCTGAGAAGCACAGCATCGATGAAGCACTGGTCGGCGATGCCCCATACCGGGGCGTAGCGAAGCGGTTCGGGCTCTCCGAGAGTGCGGTCTACCGCCACAAGACCGAGCACGTACCAGTCCACCTGTTGAAGGCTAGGGAGGTCGAAGAGGTGGCGCACGCAGACGATCTGCTGGAACAGGTAAGGAACCTGCAGGCTCATGCCCTCAACATCCTGGAGCGTGCGGAGAAGGCCGGTGACTTGAGGACCGCACTGGCTGCGATCTCACAGGGTCGGGGGAACCTGGAGCTGCTGGGCAAGCTGGCAGGGGAGCTGGACGAGCGACCTGTGGTGAACCTCAACGTCTCCCCCCAATGGCTAGAACTTAGGGCTGTGATAGTCGGGGCTCTGGAGCCCCACCCAGCGGCGCACAGAGCCGTTCTGAGGGCATTGGAGAGCGTGGGCAATGGCTAGCCTAGCCGAGGACCTCAAGCTGGCCTTGGACCGCGGAGCGTTCGCCCGGGCGCTGGGACTCGAGCCCGATGGGTGGCAAGAGGAGCTGCTGCGCTCCTCGTCGGATAGGGTGCTGCTCAACTGTAGCCGCCAGTCGGGCAAGAGCACCATGACGGGCGTGATAGCGCTCCACCGCGCCCTCTACCATCCTGGCTCGCTGATACTGTGCCTCGCCCCGGCCTTGAGGCAGTCGCAGGAGCTCTTCGGCAAGGTCTTGGGCTTCTATAGGGACCTCGGGCGTCCCGTCTCACCACAGGGCGAGCGTAAGCTCTCCCTTGAGCTGGATAACGGCAGCCGTATCGTCACGCTGCCTGGCTCGGAGAAGACCATCCGAGGCTTCTCTGGCACGTCGCTGCTGGTCCTCGATGAGGCGGCGCGTGTGGAGGACGAACTCTACTTCGCCGTGCGCCCGATGCTGGCGGTCTCAGGTGGTGCCTTGATGATGCTGAGCACGCCATACGGCAAGAGGGGCGTCTTCTTCGAGGAGTGGAGCGGTGGACACGGATGGGAGCGCTACGAGGTTCCGGCTAGTGACTGCCCCCGGATATCGGAGGAGTTCTTGGAGGAGGAGCGCACCTCCCGCCGTTCATCTTCAGGCAAGAGTACGAGTGCTCCTTCGAGGAGACCGAGGATCAAGTCTTTACGACGGACCTGATAGATAGGGCGGTAACCGACGAGGTCCAGCCGCTGTTTCCGACGGGAGGATAGA
>DATHAB010000219.1:0-6265 GCA_035296885.1 Rubrobacteraceae bacterium | reverse complement strand
GATCGCCTCATCGAAAAGCAAACCAAGCTCGCCCGCGAACAAGCCGCTTAAAAAGCCAACCGTTAGCCCATCAGTCAGGTGCTTGCTAGTGGATAGCAGGATCGCCACCGTGAACCTTTGCGTCGTCGTTTGGCACAGGTTTTACCTCGCCATAATGTAAAGCGAGCGGAGAAGTGTATGACTTAAAACCTTAGTGCCGACCGCTATGTCACCGTCGCTTCAACCACCCTTTGTCCTACAACAGTGTCTGGGACCCAATAAGAGATGCCACCGATGTACTGGGGAATGCCAGGATAGATCTCGGCCCGCCCACCGCTCCCCGAAAGGGCGAGCCGGATCGCGAACCGGACTGCCTCTAAGGGAGACATGTTCGTCCCGACGTTGCGCCCAACAGCCCCCGCCATAGCCGGCAAACTGGGCAAGTTCTCCGGCGAGGAGAGCTCCTCAGCTAAAGCCTGGAGAAAGCGTTGCTGGCGCCCGAGGCGCCCGATATCTGCTGTAGGATCTCCCCGATAACGTACATAGGCTAAAGCCTCGGCGCCTGTCAACTCCTGAATGCCAGCTGGAATAAAGAAATACTCGCCGTCCTGCTCCGTCTCTATGGTCTCTTCGACGTTTACGGTGATACCGTCCAGAGCGTTCACTATCTCCTCGACCCCACCGAAGTTCAACACCACGTAGTTTCCTACAGAGAGCCCCGTCAAGTTCTCCAGCGTCTCGACCGCCAGCTGAGGACCTCCGTTCGCGAACGCGGCGTTCAGCTTGTCCTGTCCCAAGCCCGGTATCTCGACCAGGGTGTCCCTTGGTACAGCGAGCAGGCCACCATCGGCCTTGCCGATCATGATCGTGTCTGAGCGCGCAACTTCGTCCGCCCGCGCGTCGCTCCCCAAGAGCACCACCCGCTGTGAACCAAACGGCAGAACCAGATAAAGGAGCAAGAGAACGAACAACGCGAACAAAACGAAAAAGGCGCGTCGCAAGATACCGCCCCGGTGCTGCTCAGGACCGTATACCTTCGTCGTCATGGTATGCTTTTAACCACATCTCACGCAATACATCTACACTGCATCTGCCTTAAGGAGGTTTTAACCAGTGAACCTACCGTCGGACATCGCACCAAGAGAGGTACAGATGTAGGGCTTTCTTCTTTGCTTTGCTCGTCCTTCTGGGTAGTTGCCTGGGTGGAGGTGCCTCGGCGGACCACCTGAGGCCTAGAGACGACCCAGACGACCGGATAGGGATAGCCTTGCTTCTCGGTCGGTAGGTCTGCCAACCGGCAAAGACCGCAGGGGTAGAGGTGATACCTCGCCCAACCCACCCTCGAAAGTTGGGGGTATACTCTCGGGACGTGGAAAGATTAGAGACAGCATCGCTCGGGATCGCCGAGGAGCGAGTAGCGTGGGAGGGCCTTGCCTCCGCCTGCTCCCCACCCCTTAGGAGGCTTGGAGCTTTTCTTCTGTTGGCGTTCACGACCTTTGTCGCGTCGACCACCATCGTGGTGATGCTCTACAACCTCTTCGGGGTGCGCGTTATTGAGGGAGGTGGCGTCGCCGTGCCGATAGGAGCATTTTACGCGGCTGTGGCATTCAGCCTTGCGCTCGGCATCGGGGGGTATGTTATCTGGCTGTTGAGGAGCCTTCGCCTCTACAACGCGTTCTCGAAGGTACTGCGTCGCGCCGGACTCGATCCGAAACGGCCCACCCTTAGAGGCTTGAGGGCTTACTCCGACGAGCAGCTCATCGCCCTCCGGTCCCGCTACGAAAACCTTAGCGAAGGTTCGCTGAAAAACCTCTTCGAAACTACGTTCGGGTTCCGCGTCGGCGATTCTTTCGCTCTAGGGCCTTTGAGTGTTCTGCCAGGTACCTTCGAGATGGGCGCTCTGCGGGTCGAGTGGGAGGCGAACTTGATACTTAGCCCCGAGGAGTCGCGACCTGAAGTAGGCTGGTGGACCGAGAGCCACCACGGCCTACTTCCCCGTAAAGCCGACGACACGCTCAAGCTCGTCTATGCTCTGCGCTATACCAAAGACTCCGTCCGAACCCTCAAGCGCCGCTACGGTTACCGGGCCGACCACTGGCACACCACCGTCCCCGAGGGAAAGCTCTGGGATGCCGTTCGCGACTATGAAGAAGTCCGCCGCATCCAGGCCGCCCTCAGCCGTAAGAGCCGCATGAGGTAAGCCGAGAGCTACTGCTCGGGGCCATAGTAACAGCCGTAGGCGTTGCGACCGAGCAGGCGCTATACTCATCCGCACCGCCGCGAAGGGGTAGCCAGATCCGGTAGCGGCAGGGGAGGTCGCTTGATAGGGGTTAGGAGGAGGGCATGAGCGAGTCGGTAAGAACGGGCGGTACTTACAGGACCCTCGAAGAACAAAGGGAGGCCCTCTCCCCAGCGGAGGAGCGCTTCGAGCGGGGGCGACAGACGATAGGATTATTTCTCGGGCCGGTCGTTTTCCTCGTTATGTACCGTCTCGACACCGCCGAACGCCATCGTCTACGGTTCCGGCATGATCCCGATAACCAAGATGGTCCGTTCAGGGGTAGTCTTCGACATTATCGGTGCGATCCTCATAGTGCTCGGCGTCACCGTCATGGTCCAACTTGTCGGACTCGCGTAAGCTAGTGGAGAGCATCCCGGTGCCGAAACTCGTCCTCGGTCCCCTACTCCGGTACACCGGAGTAGGGGACGCCACGATCTGGGTCGAGACCAACGCAGCATGCGAGGTCGAGGTATCGGTCGCGGGCTCACGCCACCGCTCGCGTACTTTCAAGGTCGAGAACCATCACTACGCCTTGGTACGCATCACGGGTCTCGAGCCCGGTTCGTGTTACGAATATTCGGTCGCCTTAGACGGCGCGTTGGTCTGGCCGGAGGCGAGCGATCCTTTTCCGCCGCCGACTATCCGGACCATCGCTGCGGACGGAAACCTGACCTTCGCTTTTGGCTCCTGCCGCGTCTCGGCCCCGCACGAGCCACCGTATACCCTCAAGCGAGGCTTCGTCAGAAAGCTCGGCTACTTCGAGCGGGACGCCCTCTACGCGCTTGCCTACAGGATGTGCCGCGAACCTAAGGAGGCCTGGCCCGACGCGCTGTTGCTCCTCGGGGATCAGGTCTACGCAGACGAGGTCTCTAAGGGGACTCGCGAATTCATCCACTCACGACGTGATCCTAGCAAACCTCCTGGAGAGGAGGTGGCGGACTTCGAGGAGTACACCCACCTCTACTGGGACTCCTGGCAGGACCAGGCCATCCGGTGGCTCCTCTCGACAGTTCCCTCCGCCATGATCTTCGACGACCACGACGTCAACGACGACTGGAACACCTCCGAAACCTGGTTAAAGCAGATGCGGAGCAAGCCGTGGTGGGAGGAGCGCATCGTCGGGGCATTTATGTCTTACTGGGTCTACCAGCACCTCGGCAACCTCTCGCCGCAAGAGCTGGAGAAAGACGAGCTCTTCAACCGGGTGCAAACAGCGAAAGACGCGAGCCGTATCTTGCGTGAGTTCGCCTACACGGCTGACCAGGAGACCGAGAAGAGCCGCTGGAGCTTCCACCGTGACTTCGGCAAGGTTCGCCTCCTCGTTGTGGATTCGAGGGCCGGACGGGTGCTAAAAGAAGAACGCCGCTCCATGCTGGATGCCGCCGAGTGGGCCTGGATCGAAGGTAAAGTAACAGGAGACTTCGATCATCTCCTGCTTGGCACCTCGCTCCCGCTTATTCTGGGATCCGGTCTACACTACCTTGAGGGCTGGAACGAAGCCATCTGTCAGGGCGCTTGGGGGAAACCGGCAGCGCGGCTCGGTGAGTCGCTTCGCCAAGCCCTGGATCTAGAACACTGGAGCGCCTTCCGCAAGTCCTTCAACGATTTCGTGAACTTGCTCAGGTCCGTCGGCGGCGGAGAACACTCGGCCGGGCCTCCCCCCGCCTCGATAGTCGTACTCTCCGGCGACGTGCATCATGGCTACCTGACCGAGATCCAGTTCGAAGAAGGAGCTAGCACAAAAAGCTCCGTTTACCAGGCGGTTAGCTCACCCTTTCGAAACCCGCTAGGCCTCCCGGAACGCCTCGCCCTCCTTTCGGGCTGGACAAAGCCGGGCGAACTCATCGGTAAGACGCTGGCTCGCTTGGCAGGCGTCGAAGAACCGAACGTTCGCTGGCGCCTAGTGCACGAGAAGCCCTGGTTCGACAATCATGTCTCCACCCTGAAATTCCGTGGTCGGGAAGCCTCGCTAAAGGTCGAGAAGAGCACCCCGGAGGAGGCCGGGAAGCCGCGCCTGGACACGATCCTCGAGCGCCGCCTCGCATAAAGAGTGGTTGGAAAACAAGGAGTTAAGCGACGAATGCTGGTACACGTGGTCGCCGACTACGGGCGCGGGGATCTCGCCTTCGCCGAAATCGCCCAGCGTATAAAGCTCTACCTACCAGACGCCGAGTTGCTCTACACCCCCGTGCCTCCCTTCGCGACGCTCGCCGCCGGCTTCTGCGTGGCGCAGCTGGGCCTGAACCCTGCGCCCCCAGGCACCCTCATCTACCACAACGTCGCACCCCGCGAGGATGAGGAGGAGGCCCGCGCCGAAAACATCGGCGAGCGTCTAGCGTTCGCCCGGCTCCCCACCGGCGTGTGCGTAATCGGGGTAAACGCGGGCCACGCCTTCTCCTTCGTACGAGACGCAGCCGAAGAGCTGCGCTGGGTCTCCGTACCCGCCGCGGGCTCCCAATTCCGCTCGCGCGACCTCTTCCCGGAAGCGATGGGCGAGATCGTCGAGGGCTCAACCGGGGCGTTGGACGAGGAGGTATGGCCAGCCGAAATCCCCAGCGTCCCGCAAAATCGCATCGTCTACGCTGACGGCTACGGTAACTTGAAGACGACTGTCGAAGCCAGAAAGGTCGAGATCCAGTCCGGCGCCACCGTCCGCGTTCGCGTCGGCGAGGTAGAGCTCGAGGCGACCGCGAGCGACGGCAGTTTCGAGGTCGAGGAAGGAGAGCTGGCTTTCGCGCCGGGGAGCAGCGGCTGGAAAGAGCCGAGCGGCGAGGAGATCCTCTGGATGGAGCTCTTCCTGCGGGGCGGCAGCGCCCGGGAAGCCTTCGGCGACCCGTCGATCGGCGCTAGCGTTGGGGTAGCGCCCGCGTAGTGGTTGGGTGTAAATGAAATACTCTGTCAACCGGCTGAACCAGGGCACGGACGGAAGGGCGCAGCAGGTAACGCCTCACACAGCCTTCGCCTTTCCCACCGACCAAAATGGCGTACGTCCTTGCGTTGGGGGTATGCCGTGTCGGGTACCGGAACTCCTCAGAGCGAGCGACGCGAGACCTCGCGACAACGAGGGCGACTAGACAAGACGAAAGGAGAGAGCATGAAGGAGTACGAGCAGACCCAGACCATTCGCGGCTCGGCCGACGAGGTGTTCGCGTGGCTCTCGGACGTGGACAACCTGCCTAAGTACCTGCCACCCGTCGTCGACGCCTCCATAGAAGGGCCATCGGCCGAGGGCGTTCCGGGCCAACGGGTCCGAACAACGCTCGAATACCCCGAAGGCGGGGGCACCTTCGACTCCGAAGGCTACCTTGCCGTGGACGAGGGCCGCAAGCGTATGGAATGGGGGGCCGAGGCCGAGCGCGACTACTCGGGCTGGCTAGAAGTCGCCGATGCGGCGGACGGCCAGAGCCAGGTGACGGTACATCTCTTCTTCGGGGAGCGCTCGGTGGAGCCGGAGATAAGGGAACAAACGCCAGAGGGGCGCGACCCGCTGGCTGAGGGGGTCTCGGCGACGCTGGAGTCGATACGCAGGCAGATAGAGGAGGGGGCTGGCAAGGTAGAGCCCCCACCACCTCCCTCAGATGTCGAGCCGCCAACCGAAGAGAACCCGGCAGTCGACGACAACCCCCCGCCATCGAGGTAAACGGGGACAACGACACCAACAAGAAGGGGCCGGGATCTGCAGATCCCGGCCCCTTCTTCTCTCAGCCTCTTTCTTGGGAAGGGGGAGGATGGATCCCCAGCTCTTTTTCGGTTGGCAGGTTCTCCTTTGTGGCGAAGGAGAAGTACGCCTCGGGATCGTTGGCGCTCATCTTGCCGGCCTCCACCATCACGTAGCGCAGCGCAAGCCCGCCGAGGAGCACGAGCGTAGAGCTAAGAATGCTCTTACCACGCGTCTCCTTGCCGGAGAAGAGGAGCGCGAGCGGCGCGAGTATGCCGCCGAGTACCGTGCCCCCGAAGAAGAGCGGTGCGAACTTCTTCGTAAGCAAAGGTTTGCCCCACCGGCCC
>DATHAB010000218.1:0-9130 GCA_035296885.1 Rubrobacteraceae bacterium | reverse complement strand
GGACGAGCTTTAGGCGCTGCGGCCTAAACAAGTAAACGACAGCCCGAAGCGGAGGGTCAGCGAAGTTTGGTGGCCCTCTTCTTTGGAAGCGTGCTCGGTAGGGCTTCCACCTGCAAATCTCATAATTCAGTAGTGTGGCCCCTTCAGGAAATCTGCCGGGGATATAGGGTTACATAAGCAAATCTTAAACTATCTCCTCGACGTAAAATGAAGGGTGAGTCTGGAGACGGAAATTTGGCTTAGGCTTAAGATTTTTCGTAACTGTTACGCGCATTGGTAAACTTACGAAGCTTCTTTTGTATGGTGGAGGTCAGGGGTCTACCCCCTCCTCTACTACACAACTCGTGAGAGGTTGCTTTGTCTAAGAGGTGTCATAACGCGCAAAACGGCCGGTTGCCCTTCGATCTTGGCGCCTTCGACCTCGACGGCACGGTATTGTGCCGCGACCTAACTATAACGGAGGCGACGGTGAGCGCTTTGCGTGCGCTCACGCAGCGGGGGGTGCGGCTCGTGGTGGCGACGGGGCGACGCTTCGAGGGGGCCCGCGAGCATGCGACCCGGTTAGGCTTCGAGGAGGAGGAGCCGGTAATCTGCTACGGCGGCTCGATGGTGCGAAGGATAAACGGCGAAACACTTTTGCATCGCACGCTCTCCAAGGATGTGAGCATTGAGGTTCTGGAGTGGGCGGCTAAAAAGGGACTGCACGCCCGAGTGTTTACGGACGGCAAGATCGTGGTCTCCCCCGAGACTCCGGCGGCCCTCAAGTACCTCTCCGAGCGGGAGCCAGACGTCGACGTTGTCGAGTCCCCAGCCTCCTGGCTCAGGAATGGTGGGAAGAACCCAACAAAACTCGTCATAGTGGATCACCCCCTCAAGATACCACGCTGGCTCGATGAGGCCCGCGAGGCCTTCTCCGGCCACCTCTACGTCACCCGCAGCCTCCCCCACTACGTCGAGGTCGGTAGCCTCGAGGGCACGAAGGCAGCAGCGCTGAGATTCCTGTGCGAGCTCTGGGGGATAGACCCGGCGCGCACGATCGCCTTCGGCGACGCGGACAACGATATAGACATGCTCTCTTTCGCGGGCTTAGGGGTCGCAGTGGGAGGTATGTCCAAGAAGGTCCGAGCCGCAGCCGACGCCGTGGTTCCTCCTGTCGGCGAAGACGGGGTCGCCTCGTTTATTCACAGCCTCATCGAGGAGGGCTCCTAATGCCCGAGCTGCCGGAGGTAACGGTGATCTCCGAGGACGTCCACGCTTTAGCCGCAGGCAAGAAGGTAGTCCGGGCGGAGGTGTTCAGGGAGGATGTGTCGAACGTCGGGGTCGAAGAGTTTCCGCGCAGGCTCGTAGGAAGAACACTCGAAGGCACAGGCAGGCGCGGCAAGATCGTCTTGCTAGACTTCGGGGACGTCGTGGGCGTGGTGCATCTCGTTATCTCGGGACGCGTTCTGCAACTACCCGAATGGCGGGAGCCCGACAAGATTCATACGGCGGTGATCGAGTTCGAGAGCGGTCCCGTGCTCGCCTTCACCCGACTCTGGCTCGGCTACTTCGACCTATACGGGCCGGAGCGCGTCGAGGAGCACCCCCTGATCTCACGCTTAGGTCCCGACCCGTTCGCCAAAGAGTTCGCGGTCGAGTATCTGACCGGTGCGTTTGAGCGCAGAGCTGCCATAAAGGGCCTGCTCCTCGACCAGTCCGTCGTCTCGGGCTTGGGCAACATCTACGTAGACGAGGTGCTCTTCGCCGCCGGCGTCCACCCGACCCGCAAGGCCAACACTTTAACGCCTGAACAGATAAGGGCTATCCACGCCGCGACCCGTGACATCTTGAGCCGGGCTATCGAGCTTAGGGGCACGACCTTCGACTCCTACCACGACGCCTTCGGCGAGACCGGTAAGTTTCAGCATGAACTCAAGGTCTTCACCCGTGCGGGAGAGCCCTGCCCTGTCTGTTCCACAAAGATCGAGAAATCCCGCGTGGCTGGCCGTGGCACCCACGCTTGCCCGATCTGCCAACCGCTCTAAATCTTTCCTGAATGGTACGCTGGGCCTATCGAACCTAAGAAGGACGACGCGCCCGTGGACTTAACCGACGAGCCGTGGGCGGTGCTTAAGCCGCTTAAGCCCGAACCACCCAGACGTGCGGACGAGCGTGGCAGTCCGGGGCGGTACGCGCGCCAAGTGCTCAACCACATACCGTGAGTGCTCGGGACTAGCGCTCCCTGGCACCACCTGCCACCGCATCCAGCGATGCATGCGAGATAATACGCTAAACTCATACCGGCTATAAAGGGTAATGGTGGGTGGAAAAGACCAAACGGACCAAGGGTCAGAGTTCATGTTGGTTGCAGACGGCTTTGAATGTCCTATCACCCTGCATGCAGTAGATGCCTCGCCACCGGGATCACGCTCGTCGAGAAAACTCTCAAGGTCAGCTTCGTGAAGAACAAGCCAGAGCGGCTGATCGGTGACAGGGCCTACGACTCAGGCCCACTCGACACGCGACTAGAAGTCGAAGGCATCAAGATGACCACCCCATACCGCAGGGAATACAAGGAGCTAAAGACCTGGGACAGGCGCTGGAAAGTGGAGCGGCTGTTCGCCCGGCTGGGAAACTTCCAACGCTTGATGGTGCGCTACGAGCGGCGGCCTGAGAACTACCTAAGTTTCGTACAGCTTGGCTGGGCGTTGATTCTGCTCAGGAGCATCGACGGCGCCCGAAGCTGACGGGGGTAGGTCGTTCCGAGGTTTCGTTCCCCCTTAGTGTCGCCCAAGCACTAGGGGAAGGAGCTGAGCTACGAGGTTCTGCGCGCCATGCGCTCGCTCGCCGCCAGGCACGGCATAAACTCCCTGGTCGCGTCGGTACGTCCCACCCTGAAGAGCCTTTATCCGCTCACGCCCATCGAGCAGTACGCGCGTTAGGAGCGGGCCGATGGTTCCCCTTTCGATCCGTGGCTCAGCGTCCATTGGAGGTTGAGAACAAAGCAACTGCAGGTGGCACCCAAGGCTACGCTCATCACCGGAACTGTGGCGGAGTGGGAAGAATGAACGGGCATCAGCTTCCCGGATAGTGGCGCACACATCGTCCCCGGCGCGCTACAACCCATTACCGTAGATCAGGAGCGGAATATAGGATCGTACGAGGACCCCAATGTCTGGATGTGGCGCTCGACTACGGACGTTAAGACAGCATAACAAGAGTAGCACAGATCCGAGAACAACTGTTCGTACCGAACGTGAGTAGAATGGACCGACCGTTCAGGTATTTGTGAGATGGTTCTAAAATCTCATTCAACACCAAACGAGAAGAAGCACACTACCCAGTAGAATGCTCTTGATAGTTTTCTCGAACTTCCGTCACATCTCCTTGTTCAGGTCGTGAGCGACCTCGAAGGCAAAAGCGCAGTCTTCCGGATCCGGTGGCGAACCCTTCAGCTCCAGATCGACGCTCGATAAGCTCTTGATCTTCGGTTGCATTACGAGCGTAGCTCCAGGTTCGACAGAGTCCTAACTCGCCCGGAGGAGCTCTGGGTTGGCGTCGGCAAGCTCTTGAGCTTGTCTGTAAGAGTCTTTGGCCCTCCGGTAACCTTCGCTGATCTGGGTCAGTAGGTTCTGAGCTCGTTCGCGGTCCTCGTCAAGCGTGGGGTCTTCTTCCAAGATCTCGTAGAACTCTATCTCCCGGGCCTCGGCGGCGAGTTGCGCGTCCAGGGTGTCCGTAAGGAGCTGCGCGTATTCCTTGACTGTAGAATCGACCTGCGGATTCTGCACCGTCGTGAGGGGCTGCCGGGCCTCCTCGAGATTATCGCGTGCCTCCTGCATGGTCTCCCGCGCCTGGGCTATGCGCTCTGCCTCATCGGAGGGCTCTTCCCCCTCCTCTATAGCCTCCCTAGCCTCCTCGTAGAGGTTGCGAGCCTCATCGAAGAGACTGTTGTGCTCATTGATAGCCTCGTTGGCCTCGGCCACGGACTCACTGGCCTGTTCGAGCGAATCGCCGGAGCCGCCAGAGCAGCCGGCCAGCAGCGGTGATAGTGAGAGCGCTATCACAACAAAGAGCGCCAGACGAACTAGAATACACGACATGAGCGAGAGTAGCCTACCATCTCTCGGACCCGCGAAATTCCGTCTTCTTCTGACTACCATCCGGCTCCCACGCTTGCAGGAGGTACTGAGGCGCCTGTACTCTCGAGGCCGGCCTCATACTCGGAAGACCGTAGGCGCTCAGGCTGAGCCAGCCCTGGAGTCCCGAGCGACGCGGGCCATCCGCGAGTACCTCGACCGCCACACCACGAACCTGGAGCGGGCCGCGAGGCTCGAGAAAAAGGCCGAACGGCTGGAGAAGGCTGGTATCCCGAGCGAGAGCGCCCGCAACCGGGCGGAACGGGCGCGCCGGGAGGTTGTAGCGGGGCTCGCCGCCCTGCGGGTCTCTTTTGTCGAGGCTACCGGAGGAAGGGAAGGAGCCTACGCCTTTGATCGGGTGGTGGAGCTTCTGTGCCCCACCTTTATGCTGCACCGGCCTTCGGCCGGACGTATCTGATAACGCTCCTGCCAAAGCTCTTTCTGCGTAACGCTGACTTTATGAGCGGAGGGCGCCGACAACCTCCCCGGCGATCCTGCGCGCCTCCGGGCCGGTCCTCGGATTGAGGAAGAGGAAACCTACCCCACCGGCCAACCCCAGGACCAGCAGGAGCCTCCCACCGCCTCTTCTCCCGACCCTCTGGCCCTGCACCCGCCTAGCTCCCTCCTGGGCAGCTTGGACCGCCGCCTCGACCTCCTTACGGAGCTTGTTGTCATCCCAGAGCTTGGCGACGATCTCGGCCGGGCTCTCGCCGGAGAGCTCATCCAGAATATTGCCAGCCGACTCGATGAAGGTGCGGATGTTGTCCCGGAGGTCGTCGTCGTAGAGCAGCCTCTCGACGACGGGCCTCGCCCCTTCGTAAGCGCCAACCAGCGCGGCGCCGGAGAAGGGCGACGCTTTAACGGCTTCTCTCTGTAGCTTCCTCTCCGCCCGCGTTCTTCTCCCGAACAACCTGAACCTCCTCCTCTCTGACGACGTCTAAGGTTCACACTATACCCTTTTTTAACGAGCCTCTACCCAACCCAAGGAACACCGCCTTCCGAAAAAGGCGTACGTGGAGGTCAACAGCCCTGAGAGCAGCTCCCCAAAAGCGAGTCATGATAGTTTATACGTCTGCACCAAACGAGACAGTTAACCACTATGAGGCGGAGGTCACCTACCCCCTGCCAAGCCATACCGCGAGCCGAGCAAAGAACGCGTGGTGGTTCAGGTATGAGAGGAGCAGTAGCAGCGGATTAGGGCTCCTATCCCGAACTGACCTTGCCGACCCGCTCCATCTTTATCCCCAGCCCTTCTCCATCCAGTTGGATGCTGTCGGACTCTGCAGTGACGCCGCCGGTCTCGCCGTCGAGGTTCAGTTCGCGGGCGAGGACCTCGACCTTGAAGTATTCGCCCCAGGGGCCTTCGAGGAGGCCGATAAGCCGGGGGCTCCCCTTGAACGACACGGAGATGGTCTCCTCGATCTCGAACCCCCTCTCCCTCCTGAGGTTCTGCACCTTGTGAACAAGCTCCCTTACCAGACCCTCGTCTACAAGCTCCGGATCTAGCTCCGTACTAAGAGCGACCGCGAGATCGCCCTCTCGCACGAGGGCGTACCCCTCCCTCTCCTTGGGCTCGACGAGTAGCTCTTCGGGGCCGAGCACGATCTTCCTCTCGCCTACCTGAACCGCGATCTCCTCGCCCATAGCAGCTTGCGCCCCGACCTCCGGCGGCGCCTCAGCGAGTGCCCGCCGGAGCTCCGGCACCAGCTCGCCATACTTGGGTCCCACGACGCTCAGGTTCGGCTTGAGGTCGTACTGGAGGATGCTCTCAACCTCCCCGAAACGGAGCTCTTTCACGTTCAACTCGTCGAGCACCATCTCCTTTAGGCTCCTCACGCCCTCTCGAAACCCGTCAGTCCCGGCAGCCTCGCCCGGTACCACGACGACCTCCCTCAAGGGCTGGCGAGTCTTTACCGCCGCCGCGTTGCGGGCTGCCCGCCCTAAAGCCACCACCCGCCGCGCTGCCGTCATGCGGCTCGTAAGCTCTTCGTCTACGAGCGATTCGTCAACCTTAGGCCAGCCCGCCAAGTGTACGCTCTCGGGCGCCTCTTCTTCGGCGTTCACGACGAGGTTCTGGTAGACGGCCTCGGCGATGAACGGGGTAAAGGGGGCGCTGAGCTTGGCTATGGCGACGAGGCATTCGTACAGGGTAGAGTGAGCGGCCTTTTTGTCCAGATCGTCCTCGCCCTTCCAGAACCTCCTGCGGCTTCTTCTCACGTACCAGTTCGAGAGCTCGTCGACAAACTCGCCCAGAGCTCGCCCGGCCGACGTCACATCGTAGGCGTCGAGCCACTTGGTGACGTTCTGGATGGTGAGCTGCAACCGGCCCAAGGCCCAGCGGTCCATGAGGCTCCGCTCTTTCGGAGCGACGTAATCCTTCTCTCTGTTAAAGCCATCGATGCGGGCGTAGGTGACGAAGAAGGAGTAGGTGTTCCAGAGGGTGAGTAGGTGCTTGCGAACGGCCTCGTCTACCTGATCCTCGGAGAAGCGGCGCGCGTTGCCAGGGCTCGTGGCGGTGTAGAGCGCCCAGCGCAGGGCGTCGGCTCCTTGCTTCTCGAAGATCTCCCACGGATCTATTACGTTCCCCCGGCTCTTGCTCATCTTCTTCCCCTCGGCGTCTAAGACGTGTCCGAGCACCAGACACGTCTTGTAGGAGCTTTTGCCGAAGAGCATCGTCGAGGTCGCAAGGAGCGAGTAAAACCACCCTCGCGTCTGGTCCACAGCCTCGCAGATGAAGTCCGAAGGGAAGGCGCGGTCGAAGTCTTCAACGCCCTGGAATGGGTAGTAGCTCTGGGCGAACGGCATGCTCCCAGAATCGAACCACGCGTCCAAAACCTCCGGGACACGCGTAGCCTCTTTAGAGCACTCTTTGCAGCGCACTCTTACCTCGTCCACATACGGCCGGTGGAGGTCGTCGGGAATAAGACCTAAAGAACGCTCTTTTAGCTCCTCGACGCTCCCGACAACGGTCGTATGGCCCTCCTCACAGCGCCAAATGGGGAGCGGCGTCCCCCAGTAACGCTCGCGGGAGAGGGCCCAGTCCACGTTGTTGCGGAGCCAGTCGCCGAAGCGGCCCCACTTTATGTGGTCGGGGATCCAGTTTATCTCTTCGTTCTCCCGCAAGAGCTCGTCGAGCACCGCCGTCGTCCTCGCGTACCAGGCCTTTTTGGCGTAGTAGAGTAGCGGCGTGCCGCACCGCCAGCAGTGGGGGTAGGAGTGCTCGTACTCCTCTACCCGAAACAAGAAGCCCTTCTCTTCGAGCTCCTCAACGAGCCCCGGATCGGCTTTTTTGACGAAAACTCCGGCGAACGGTCCGACACGCTCGTCGAAGGTGCCGTCGGGCTTTACGGGGTGGATAGTTGGTAGACCGTAGCGTCGCCCGGTACGGGCGTCGTCCTCGCCGTAGGCCGGGGCGGTGTGGACGAGGCCGGTTCCTTCGACTATGGTCACGTAGTCCCCGAGCACGACCGTGAAGAGCCCCTCGGTCTCCTCCACGGGGACGTAATCGAACGGCCGGCGATACTTGAGCCCCTCGAGCTCCCGGCCCTTTCGTGTGTAGATCACCTCGTAGTCGCCCTCACCCAGCACCCTACCTAGAAGCTCCCGGGCCAATATGAGGCGCTCGCCGTCCACCTGCACGGCCACGTAGTCGACGTCAGGGTGCGCGGCGACGGCAGCGTTAGAGACGAGAGTCCAGGGGGTCGTCGTCCATACGAGTAAATTTGCCCCCAGCTCGTCTTTGAGAGGTAATTTTACGTAGACGCTTGGGTCTATAACGGCCTCGTAGCCCATGGCAACCTCGGCGGAGGAGAGGGAGGTCTGGTCGCGGGGGCAGTGGGCGGTCACCTTGTAGCCCTCGTAGAGGAGGTCGCGGTCGTAGAGCTCTTTGAGGGCCCACCAGACGCTCTCGATGTAGGAGTTTTCTAGAGTCCAGTAGGCGTTCTTCATGTCCACCCAGAAGCCCAGGCGGTCGCTCATCTTCCGCCAGTCCTCGACGTAGCGGAACACGGACTCGCGGCACAGGCGGTTGAACTCTTCGACGCCATACCTTTCGACATCGTTCTTGCCGGCAAGGCCGAGTTCTTTTTCTACCTGGAGCTCCACCGGCAAACCGTGGCAGTCCCAACCACCCTTGCGCTCGACCCGGTATCCCTGCATGGTTTTGTAGCGTGGGATTAGGTCCTTAAAAGCCCTCGCCAGGGCGTGATGGAAGCCCGGACGACCGTTAGCAGTCGGCGGTCCCTCGTAGAAGACGAACGGTTTGTCCTCAGGACGCCGCTCGACCGACTTCTCGAACGCCCCGATCCTGCCCCACAGCTCCAAAACCTCCCGCTCGAGCTCCGGGAACTTCACCTGCGGACGAACCTTCTCAAACGCCACTGATATGCCTCCTTCTATATATAAAACAGCCCCCGTCCCCGGCGGGCCTGCCAAAAGCCCCGCAGGGACGGGAGCCGTAGGAGGCTCTCGCGGTACCACCCTGCTTGCCCGGGGTCATTCCCGGACCGCTCTCCTCTCGCTGTAACGGGCGCACCCGGCCAGTTCTACTAACGCCTGGACCAAAAGAACTCGACTCATTCAGGTCCTTCGCTTTTGAGTCGGCGGCTCGGGGAGGATCTTCGGACCGTTCTCTGCGCCAGGCTTCACACCACCCCCGGCTCGCTCTTGCGGAGACTCGCGGCCCTACTCGTTCCCGTCATAGCCTTTATACTGCTTTTGTAGCCTCAAAAAGCGAGCATGTCAAGACGAGCCGACCCCTCTTAGCTAAAGGCCATCGCCACGGTGACCCGGAGGCCCCTCTGTAATCGTAAGATTAGTAATCAATTCGGTAGTAGACTAGTCCTATGCCAGCCAGTCTTGTCACAGAAGCCGAAGTGCCCTACGTAGCTGCACACCATCGGCTAGCGGGCGCATGAACAATAGGCTCAGAACTTTTGTCGCGGGCGCTGTGGGGATGGTGGTGGCGTTCGGCATAGTGGAGTTGATCCACGGCCTCTACCAGCCCATTCCTTCGG
>DATHAB010000217.1:0-3918 GCA_035296885.1 Rubrobacteraceae bacterium | reverse complement strand
CTCCTAGCACCCTCTCGTCCTTCTTCCATCGTCGGCGCTGCTTCTTCCGTTCTTGGTGATCTGGCGCTAGGGCCTTCGACACCCGTGGGGCTTTCGCCGCCGGCCTCTACCTGTATGCGCCTGGGTTCCCTAACCGCCGCAGCCCCTCGATGGTTACCTCCAGAACTCCGTTCTCGTAGCGGGCCCGGACCCTGTCCTCGTCCACGCCTTCAGGCAACGTCATGCTCCGGCTGAACGAGCCACGCTTGCGCTCCCTTAGGTAGTAGCCGCCGCGCTGCTCTTCGTGCTCTTCCCTACGCTCCCTCGGAGCTCTTAAAGGGCTCAGGTACCGAGCCGCTGCCGTGGCACTGGCCGCACTCCTCTACCCGGCGGTTCTCTGTTCTCCAATATCCCCGACCCCGCTTCTGGGCCCAAGCAGGCAGGATCTTCTCGGGGTCGAAGCCTGCCTCGCCCTCGTGCTTGAGAGCCCACTCGACCATCGCCAGGACCTCCTCGACGGGTTCGCCCAAGAAGACCTGCCTAGCTACCTTGGGCTCGACCAGCAGAAGAGCTGAGATCTGGTTGCATAGGTGTGTGCCAGCGAGGAGGGAGCGGGTAGAAGGGTGCGCGAGGGCGTTACACTTAATCCGTCCATAAGAATTCTCCTTATGGGCCTTGTCCCGGGTGGTTGCCGCCACGCCGGGACTTTTTCTTGCTTCCGGTCTTGATTATGCCGGACTATTGTATAATAACTCCCTTATACAATAGTATTTATTAAATATTATTGTATACTTATACAATAGTAGTTCACTAGCGTCGAAGGAGTGTTGAAGTGAGCAAGAAGCGGGGTAACGGCGAGGGGTCGATCCACCGCCACAAGGACGGGGGCTGGTGCGCCCAGTACACGGTCTATACGGCCGAAGGGCGCAAGAGGAAGACCTTGTACGGCAAGACGCGGGCCGAGGTGGGGGGGAAGCTGGCGAAGGCGGTCTCGGATCGCGAGGGAGGATTCGCTGTTGATGTTGGAAACCTTACGGTTGGGAAGTACATGGACCGGTGGCTTAAGGACTCCGTCAAGGACACAGTGCGGCCGAGAACCTTAGAGAGGTACGAGCAGATCTTCAGACTCCACATAAGCCCCACTTTTGGGTGGATTGAAACTCAAGGCTCTCACCCCCGCCCACGTTCAGAGTCTCTATCGCGATAGGCTAGACAGCGGCCTCTCGCCGGCTACGGTGCACAAGATCCACGTGATCCTGCATAAGGCGCTCGACCAAGCCGTCAGGTGGTCGCTGATGCTTCACAATCCAACTGAGGTCGTCAAGCCTCCGAGGCCCGCTCCAGAAGGGATACGGCCCCTGGATAGGGAACAGGCGAAGGCTCTACTAGAAGCGGCATACGGAGACCGCTTCGAGGCGCTGTACGTGTCGGCGGTGACCACGGGGCTGAGGCAGGGCGAGCTCCTGGGCCTAAGGTGGGAGGATATTGACCTAGAAAACGGGTTAATCCGGATCAGGCGCACGCTCACCCGCCACAAGGGGCGCCTTATCCTTGGTGAACCTAAGACGAAGCGGAGTCGTAGGACGGTGCGGCTTACAGAAGTGGCAGTGGAGGCCCTAAAGGGGCACCTCGCTCGCCAGATGGAGCAGATGAAGCACCTCGGCGATCTCTACGAAGACCTGGGCCTCGTCTTCGCCACGGAGAGGGGTACGCTGGTGAACCCTACCAACCTTAGAGAGCGGTCCTTCGCGCCACTCCTTAGGAAGGCCGGACTTCCAACTGTCCGTTTCTACGACCTCCGGCACACGTGCGCGACACTGCTCCTGTCCAGAAACGTCAACCCCAAGATTGTTTCAGAGATGCTGGGGCATGCTACGATCGCCATAACCCTAGATACGTATTCACACGTCCTCCCGAATATGCAGGACAGTGCGGCAAGAGCCTTGGAGGACGCGCTGCGGTAACGGGTTGCAGTACGGTTGCAGTAAATAGCCCCGGGTGCTGCCCGGGGCCTTCTCTTGTTGCTCATGTTTGACCTGCAAACCACGGTATTTTCGAAGTGGAGCCGAGGGGATTCGAACCCCTGACCTCCGCCATGCAAAGGCGGACTCGTAATATCGTGGTTGTTCGCCGATGTTCAAAAATCCCTGCAAATAAGCATATTGTCTCTTAAAGCTTTTCGTGGGAATATAAGTGTTCTGTATGTAGGTAACTCTCGCCTCCTAGCTCTAGCGCAAGCGCTTTGGCTGGTTAACTAGAGGTGCTGCGGCATGCCCAGAATAACGTGGCGGTCGGGAGAGGACAAACTCTTCCAGCTTTTGGTTGCCCTAGGGTACTCTGGGGTAGGTTGCTTCTTCTATGCTCTAAAACCTGGGTCCCTAGAGTAGAAAAGAGGACTCCTCTAGCCCTTCTGTAGGCTTTCGTTCACGTTGTGATAGATGCATTCATCCTCGATGTAGCCGAGGCCTCCTTCTTGGGCTATCCGGCGCGCCTCGGGATTGGTGATCCCTTGCTGCAGCCACAGCACCTCAGCCCCAGCGCGGACCGCGTTCTCTGCGATCTTGGGCGTCTTCTCCGGGCGCAGAAAGACGTTGACCACATCCACCTCCTTGGGAATCTGGTCGACGGTGTCGTAAGTGCGCTCCCCTAGCACCTCGTCCTCGTTGGGGTTCACGGGGATGACGCGGTAGCCGTGCTTCTTCAAGAAGCCCGCGATCCTGCGGCTCGGTTTAGCAGGATCTCGAGAGAGCCCTACCACCGCGATAGTCTTGGCCTCCTTGGCGATGGCCTGGGCGGTCTTGCTCAGCTATAAACCCTTCTTTTAATAATCTTCTGGGTCAACCGCAGTGTCGCCGAAAGACGCTACCTCGAAACAACAACGAGGTCTCTCGCCACGATCGCAGTGCTCGTAGACCGGCACGCCCGCCAACTCAGTGATCAGGCTCTCCGCCATGCGACACACCTCCGGATGGTCCGACGCTACGCCAGCGAGCGGGCAGCTATAGCCGCGGATAATAAAGGAGCCGTCGCGCTCATCGAGTTCCGCGAGACCGCCTAGCTCGTTGAGGACACCAACGGCCGCCTCTAGCCGCGCGTGTACTCCCTCCGCCGGGACGGTTTGTCCTTCCGCAATGTGCTGCCCCACACTCCTTAGCAACGCTTCCGTTTCCTTGAGTCCTAACTGCTTTGCCAGAACGTCCAGGAGCTGGCGGAGCACCGGTTCGTAAGCTTTCGGGAATAGCTCTTCCGCCTGTGGCGTGAGCTCGTAGATGTAGGCGGGCTTACCGCCGCCGCTACCGCGGCGCACCGAACCTCGCTGTCGCATGATCCCGTCCCGCTCAAGCGTAGCGAGGTTCGCGCGGATCCCGTTGTCCGTGAGGTTAAGGGCTTGAGCGAGCTCCTCGACTGTGTGGCCAGAGCGACGCAGCAGCGTGACGATTCGCCCGCGCGTGCTCTGGAAGAATTTCTGGTTCCGGTGCGTAGTCAATGCTCCTCTTTTCTCTGCTGGTCATTCTTTACTGTAGTGGCTGAGGTTGATTTTATCAAAAAACCTAATAAATACTTGATTTATTGTTGATACTAGACTATTCTGAAGCTGTCGAAGACCGAGCGTCCACCGCCGGCGGCTGTGGATTTGGAGTTGAAAGGAGTTGAAAGTTATGGATGAGTTCGAGGCAGTAGCCCGAGCGGACGAGCTGAAAGAGGGCGACATGGGGGCGTTCGATGTGCGGGGCACCAAGATCGCCGTCGCGAACGTCGCCGGTGAGTTTCACGCGTTCGGCGACACGTGCACGCACCTGGGGTGTTCGCTGGCCGAGGGGGACCTAGAAGAGACCACCGTAACCTGCCCCTGCCACGGCTCTCAGTTCGACGTAGTCAGCGGAGAGGTGCTCCGGGGCCCCGCTCGAGTCCCGGTCGGCAGCTTTGAGGTCCAGGTGG
>DATHAB010000216.1:0-2820 GCA_035296885.1 Rubrobacteraceae bacterium | reverse complement strand
ACCGTCTGGTCCTTTAGAACTGCCGCCACGACCGCCAGGTCCTCGAAGCCGGAGTTCACCGAGCTCCCGACGCACACCTGGGCCACCTTGGTGCCGGCGACCTCGCTCACCGGTACGACGTTGCCGGGCGAGCTAGGCTGGGCGATCAAAGGCTCGAGCTCGTCTAGCGCTATGTGCTGGTACTCGTCGTATTCTGCACCCTCGTCGGCGCCCAGCTCCACAAAGTCGTCGGGGCGCTCCTGGGCCTCGAGCCACTCCCGGGTGCGCTCATCGGAGGGGAAGATGGCGGTGGTGGCGCCGGTCTCGATGCTCATGTTGCAGATAGTGGTGCGGCCCGCTACGCCTATGGTCTCGACCCCCGGCCCGTAGAACTCGAAGATACGGCCGCCTCCGCCGTCCACATCGTAGCGTCTCAAGAGCTCGAGGATGACGTCCTTCGGCGTCGCCCAATTCTGCAACTCACCGGTAAGCTCCACGCCGACGACCGTTGGCATTGCCGTGTCGAAGGGCTGGCCAGCCAAGACTAGCATCACGTCCAGGCCCCCGGCCCCGATGGCGATTGTCCCTACAGCCCCCGAGGAGGTCGTGTGGGAGTCGGCCCCGATGAGGGTTGCACCGGGCTTGGCGAACCTCTCTACGTGCAGGTAGTGGCAGATACCGTTGCCAGCCTTGGAGTAGTGAATGCCATATTTTTTGGCGAACGCCGACAGGAAGATGTGGTCATCTGGGTTCTTATGGTCGAGCTGAATAACGTTGTGATCTACGTATTGGACAGCGAGGGGGACCTGAACCTCATCTATCCCCATCTGCTCGAGCTGCAGGCAGGCCATCGTGCCGGTAGCGTCCTGGAGCAGGGCCTGGTCTATCTGAAGCGACACCTCCTCGCCAGGCTCAAGAGTGGCGTCACTCTCCGTGTGCTCCCTAAAGATCTTGGTCACCAAGTTATCGGCCATTTAGCGCATCACCCCTTACATATAGTTCCCCTAACCAGCGACGTTATTCTCTCACAACTCAAAACGCGCAGCACCCTGAAATCGTTCACTACTCGAGACGGCTTAGTATAAAGGCCAGAAGAAAGCTGGCGGATGTGACGAGACCCACTACAGGCCCGCCCTCCTCGTAGGCCTCGGGCATCACGGTACTCCCAAGCATGCAGGATGGCCCCGGCGGCGAAGGCCTGGGTACGACAAGCGGCTTCTGGTCGAGGTGACCAAACCTGTCGAGACCATCAAGCATGCTCCACACTTCGGCAAGAGCGAGGAACTGACGCCCGAACTCGAGAACCACGTCCGCAACTACTTCGGGTTGGAGTCCCTCCAACCTTTGCCGGAGCACGACCACCTTGGCTCGTACGCCCGAGATTACCCGACCGAGGAGCGCTTCAGCCCCGACGATTTTGTGTACACGGTGCCAGGCGAACGGGAGGCATCGCGAGATCGTTCCGTCCCTCAGGAGGGACGCTCCGAAGAGCGCCAACCTCCTGAGCCTTCGGGGCAACCCGCCAGGGAACGAGAGCCTATTAGCGAACGCCTGAGCGAAGAACCGGGGCTTATGGACCGGTTAAGAGAAAGCAGTGGCGGGGTGACGGTGCATCGCTTGAGGAGGTAGAGAAACGCTTGAAGTTCCCGTTTGTGGTTCGCAAGATGTCTTCCGCCACAGAGCATGCCGGAAAGTAGAAGGTTTCTACCTTAGCGCCGGTTACCAGCTATTCGCCGCCGTACACGGCATTGACGCTCGAATACCACGCGAGTAGTTCTTCGCGCCGCTCGTCTAGCTCTTGCTTGTCGCGTTCGTCCGCGAGGTTCTGCCTCTCGAGTGGGTCCTTCGACAGATCGAAGACCTCGTCAGGCTGATCGCCGTAGTGGTGAATGTATTTCTCGTAGCCCTTGAGGCTCGCCAGGCACTTGCGGTTGGTGATGCAGCTGAACATGAGGGTCCGACTTCCGGGCAGCGGATGGAGGAGCGAATAGCCCGGGTACTTACCGTTCTTTACCTCGTAACCCACCATCTCCAGCACGGTCGGCAGGATGTCGATCTGGTTCGACAGCCCTTCGACCCGCTCGCCGCCCTCGAACTGTCCAGGGGCGTGGATGATTAATGGGATCCGCAGGCCCTCTTCATAGATAGTGTCGCCGTGCAGCGAGCGGCCATGCTCTCCAAAGCCCTCGCCGTGGTCGCCGAAGATGACGAAGATAGTATCCTCGTAGAGCCCGAGCCTCTTGTACTGATCGAAGAGGTTCTTCAAAAAGATGTCCAGGTAGCGGAGGCAGTTGTGATAGCGGTTTAGCTCCTCGTCCTCCGAGAAGTCCTCGGTCCCGTAGCGGGTGTTCATACATTCATAGCCGTAGTGGCCCGTGCCCGTAAAGTATTCGACCAGGAAAGGCTTGTCCCTGTCGTGGTTTGCAAGCCATTCCTCGCTTGGCTCGAGCATTATGGCCTCCTCGTAGCCAAAGGTATTTGTCACCTCGAAGCCCTCCCTGTCCATAACCTCTGAGGAGTAGATCTCCTCATAGCCGAAGCCTCTTGCAACGTCCCCGAAGTTGTCCATGGCGTTGGAGGTCGACGCGAAGAAAACGGTGCTGTAGTCCTGCTCCTTCAGAAGCTCGGCGAGGCATGAGACGGGGATGCCGTCCGGCTCGAACTCCGGGCCCGGATAGAGGGGCGGCTCGATCCCGCAGTTAACCGCAACGCTCGCCTTGGAGGAGCGAGGGACGGTCACGTACGCCCGCTCGACGAGGAGGCTCTCCTTGGAGAGCTCATCCAAAAAAGGCATCGTCTGTAGGTCCTTGTTGTAAGGCGTTGCGGATTGCGCACGGGTCG
>DATHAB010000215.1:0-2079 GCA_035296885.1 Rubrobacteraceae bacterium | reverse complement strand
TCTTTGCCTCCGTCGACCTCACGCGCCTGCTGCAACGCGCTCTCGATTCCGTCGTTGACGAAGTGGAACGTAGTCCCGCCCGGGCGCTCCCAGGGACTGCGAACTTGGTGGGTCAAGACGAAGACCGGCGTATGAAATGGGGCTTCCTCGGGCCAGAAACGTTCTCCTCCCTCGAACATCCGCTTCCCCATGATGCTTACCCCAGTACGATTAAAGGTCTCCTCCAGGATGCGGTTGTCCTGGCCGGTTTCACCGCCGTCGCCAAGCTGTAGGAGCTCGCGGAAGAACCGCTGCTGGAATGTCCAATTCTGGAGCTTCATCCATTGGCTGAGCCAATCCTTGTGGCTCGGGTCATCGGCGTGGGCCAGATCCATCCCTTCGGGTGCAATGAAGCCGTCGAGAGACATTCCCACGCTGAAAAACACTTTACCCATGCTGTACCTGCATAGACATCGTACCTCTCACTAGTTCTCTCACGTGGCGTCCCCTTGCCACGTAACGGTTGCAGCTTACCCGCCGAATAAGGTTCGGCACATCCCCCAAATGAAGTATTTTTGCTGTTACTTGAGCGTTGGTAATGGTTGCGAACTTCCAAGAAGAAGACGTTTTCTCAGAGGTTCGCATCTAGCATCCTAGCCGCCCACCACCTCCTTGAGCGCCCCGGCGTCGTAGCCCCGCGCCTCCATCGCGGGGACGAGTTCGGCGAGCAGTTCCTCCCTCTCGCGCTCCCGCTCCTGTAAGGTTGCGATTTGCTCGAGGACTTGCGCTTTGAGCCCTCTCAAGTCGAGGTCCCTCCTCAGGGGTCCTTCGGCGACTCGCATCTCGAGCTCGGCCGCACGCAGGTAGCACTGGAGGAGTTGGACGATCTCGGTAAGCCGCTTGCGTACCCCGAGGGAGAGCCCGTCCGTAATGGTGAGCTCAAGAAGCTGCCAGATCAGCTCTCTGACCTCCCTGAGCTCCTTCGCCCCTCTTCATGCCCTTATTCACGAACGTACTAGAAGGGGTGTTCTCGGAATTCCCTCAAGCAGATTCTAAAAATAGAGCAGTCGTAGAGTCCTAGCTACCCGGAGCGTCTTCTTGGCTCTCCCTACCGCTTTGTCGCCTGCCCCCCGTGCTCCAGGACTCCTTCGCCACAGTGTTGATGAACCCCCCGATGATGCCAAGACCCACGAAGAGGTAGAGCACCGTGCAGAGCTTGCCCAGCGCCGTCTGCGGTGCCAAGTCCCCAAACCCCACGGTGGTGAGCGTGGTGACGCTGAAGTAGAAGGCGTCCAGCGGGCTCCATCCCTCCACTATGCTGTAGAAGACCGTCCCGCTCAGCAGCAGGAGGACGACGAGGTAGACAAGGATGCGGAAGTCCTCGCTCCTCCTCCAAGCCCTCCCCAGGTTGCGAGCGAACCTGTGGATGGGGCCAGCGAAGTCGTTCATGGCTGCATCACCTCCGAACGTTGAGGACGATCGTCCCATCGTACACGCCTCGTGGGCGCGCCTCGCGAGCACCTGCTTATTCACCGAAGTGCCTAGAAGAAGGGTTCTCGGAGGTCCATTTGCAGCATCCTGCATAGCTCCGGTCCTATGCGCTACGTATCCCCGACCGGGGTAGGAGCGTATCTTCCTCAGGTCTCCAGCGGTGGTCTTGGCCCGTTTGGGCCGGGGTCTGGCTGAAAGATAGCCCATATGGGGGATGCGCCGCTCTCCGTTAGGGCGTACGCTGCTTCACGCTAGAAATAACTACTCCGCCCGATAAGCGGGCGCAAGGAAGGAGAGAGATGTCAGCAGAAGAGAACAAGGCCGTCATCCGCAGGTGGATCGAGGCTTACAATGAGCGCGACTGGCAGGCCGAAGCGGAGGTCTTGGCTCCCGGCTTCGTAGCTCACGTCTCGGCTGCCCCAGGCCCCCTGGAGGGCTTGGAGGCCTGGAGGCAGTTCAGCGGCCCCTTCGAGGAGGCGTTCCCCGACCTTAGGCTCACGGTGGAGGACATCGCGGCCGAGGGGGAGACGGTCGCGGCGCGGGTGGCCTTCCGAGGCACCCACCGCGGCGAGTTCCAGGGCATCCCGCCGAGCGGCAAGGAAGTGTCCT
>DATHAB010000214.1:0-15764 GCA_035296885.1 Rubrobacteraceae bacterium | reverse complement strand
TTACGTAGTTCCCGTACGGGCCGAGTTGCCGTTCAGGACCGTCTTCAACCTCTTGGGACCGTTGACCAACCCGGCCGGCGCGAAGCGCCAGCTCGTCGGTGTATTTAGCGGCGACTACGTGCGGCCGGTGGCCGAGGCTTTGAGAGAGCTAGGAGCTGAGAAGGCCCTCGTAGTCCACGGAAAGGATGGACTAGACGAGATCACGGTGACCACTCCCACCCTCGTTGCGGAGGTCTCGGACGGAACCGTCACAGAGTACGAGATCTTACCGGAAAACTTCGGCTTCTCTCGTCACACTCCGGACGGCCTCCTGGGAGGCGACGCCCGCACGAATGCCCGCATCTTAAGAAACGTCCTCTCCGGTGAGGCACGGGGCGCTACCCTCGACGTGGTCCTCCTGAACGCCGGCGCCGCCGTCTACGTCTCCGGGCGCGCAGCCACCGTAGAAGAAGGCGTTCGCCTCGCTGAAGAATCAATCGGGAGTGGGGCCGCCAGAGAAGCTCTCGAAGACTTCATCCGCGCGACCCGCCGTTTAGTGGGCGTCGACGGCGCGATATGAGCGGGTGCCCGAACATCCTCGATGAGCTCGCCGCAGCCGCCCTTAAGCGGGCTGAAAAACTCCGAAACGACACCGACCTCGACGCCCTTTACCAGGAAGCCCTTCTCTTCGAGAAGCGTGACTTCGCCACCGCGCTTAGAGAACCCGGCCTCTCCGTAATAGCCGAGATCAAGCGGGCCTCGCCGTCGGCGGGGTTTATAGGAGACGCGGAACCCGCCGAGTGGGGTGCCGGCTACGAGGAGGAGGGCGCTGGCTGCCTCTCTGTCCTAACGGAACCCGACCGCTTCAAGGGCTCGCTCGAAGACCTCGACGCCGCACGTAGGCGGGCCACACTCCCCGTGTTACGCAAGGATTTCACGGTGGACGAGGCGCAGGTCTTGGAGGCGGGTATGCATGCCGACGCCGTCCTCCTTATCGCCGCCCTCTTTGAGGCGGGGACTCTGGCCCGCTACGTCTCTTTAGCCGTCGAGATCGGCCTCACGCCGCTAGTCGAAGTGCACGACGAGCGGGAGGTGGACCTCGCGCTAGAATCCGGTGCGCAGATCATTGGGGTCAACAACCGGGATCTGCGAGACTTCACCCTGGACCTCGCCACCACCGAGAGGCTCGCTGGTAGGCTCGCTGGCGCTACGCTCGTCGCCGAGAGCGGCGTAAAGACGCTCAAAGATGCCTGGCGCTTGCGGGACACCGGGGCTGATGCGGTTCTCGTAGGCGAAGCGGCGATGCACGACCCGACACTCGTCGCCAGGCTCGCTGCCATCCCGTGAAAAGGTAGGATCTGCCCAATGCAGGAGACCAGGGTAAGTCGTGAGCCGCTCCAGAGAGAAGGTTTGGTAGGGACGTTGTTCTGTCCGTCCACACCCAGTGGTCCTCGTCCGGCAGTGATTGTTCTGGGCGGATTGGATGGCGGCCTGCAGGAAGGTAGCGCGGCGGCGCTGGCCTCGGAGGGTTTCGTTGCGTTGGCGCTTGGCTACTTCGGACCTCAACCGTTGTTCTCCGAGCCGATCGAGATCCCACTAGAATATTTCGCTGAAGCTTTAGATTGGCTGAAAAATCAACCTTTCGTCACCCCGAACCGTGTCGCCGTCATAGGTGTGTCCAAAGGCGGTGAGCTGGCGCTGCTGCTAGGGTCCACCTACCCTGGAGACATCAAGGTGGTCGTGGGCTTCGCCCCCAGTGCGGTCACCTGGCGCGGAGTCTCCTATAACCTAAGATCCTTTTCGGTAGTCCCAGGTCCTCGTGGACGTTGGGAGGCGAACCCGTACCGTTCGTCAGTATCTCGCTCCGATTCTCCGAGGTGGCGGGGTACGTCGTAGGTAGGATGCCGTCTTTGAGGGGGATATTTGAACGCTCTCTCGAGGACGAGGCCGCCGTCGCTATCGGGAGCATCGCGGTGGAAAAAATTGCGGGTCCGGTACTGTTGGTCTCTGGCACGGACGACCAGGTGTGGCCTTCGACGTGCCTCTCGGAGATGGCGACCGAGCGGTTGAAAGCTCACGAGCATCCGTTCCCTTACGAGCATCTACGTTATGAAGGGGCTGGCCATCCAACTGGTCTGCCATTGTCTGGACCGGTAAATACCCGGGCTGGTCTTATGCCGCTGGGCGGTAGCCTGGAGAGAAACGGCTTTTTGCATGCGGATTCGTGGCCCAGAGTGCTCGGCTTCTTGAAGAAGCACCTCAGGTAAACTAGAAGCCCACCCCTACTCATCAAAGGAGTACAATCTCTCACTATGGTCAAGGTTAAGGTCTGCGGCATCACTAACCCCGAAGACGGAGCGTTTGCGGCTGAAGTCGGCGCGGACGCTCTCGGGCTTGTCTTCGCCAAGAGCCCCCGGCGCATCGGCGCGGAGGAGGCACGGAAGATAAGCAAAGCACTCCCGAACGATGTGCTCAAGGTCGGGGTGTTCGTAAACGAAGAGCCAGAGACGGTGCTTCGGATCGCTGCCGAGGCCGGGCTAGATTGCGCTCAGTTGCACGGCGACGAGCCGCCGGAGTCGGTGGCCGCCCTTCAGGAGGGTGGCCTCAAGGTCGTAAAGGCGCTCCGGGTACGGGATGATAGGTCTCTTAGGTCTGTAGAGAGGTACGATGCGGACCTTTTCTTGCTGGACACGTATAGCGAGAAGGTGCGGGGCGGGACGGGGGAGCGGTTCGACTGGGGATTGGCGAAGGCGCTGAGACATTGTGATAACATCCTCGTTTCTGGGGGGCTCACGCCGGAGAACGTGCAGGAAGCTGTGGGGTTTTTCGAGCCGTACGGGGTAGACGCTTCGAGCTCTCTCGAAGACACGCCCGGGAAGAAGAACAAAGAGTGGGTTCGGAGGTTCGTGAGTGCAGCAAAAGGCTACTAAATCTGGGTACTTTGGACCCTTCGGCGGCCGCTACGTGCCTGAGACGCTCATCCACGCCTTGGAGGAGCTTGAGGAGGCCTACGAGCGCTACAGGAACGACCCAGAGTTCGTCGAGGAGCTAAACACGCTTGCCAAAGACTTCGTGGGGAGGCCGACGCCCTTGATGTTCGCCGAAAGGCTTACCCGTAAGTGGGGAGGGGCGAACGTGTGGTTCAAGCGAGAGGATCTGGCGCATACGGGGGCGCATAAGATCAACAACACCTTGGGACAGATCCTTCTGGCCGACAGAATGGGCAAGAAGCGCATTATCGCTGAGACCGGGGCGGGCCAGCATGGGGTCGCGACGGCGACAGTCGCCGCCCTCTACGGCAAGGAATGCGTAGTCTACATGGGCGAGGAGGACACCCGCCGCCAGAAGCTGAACGTCGTGCGCATGAAGCTTTTGGGCGCCGAGGTCGTGCCGGTAACGAGCGGATCGATGACGCTCAAGGACGCGGTAAACGAGGCGATTCGGGACTGGGTCACGAACGTCGAGGGCACGCATTACATCATCGGAAGCGTGGTAGGACCGGCCCCGTATCCTAAGATAGTGCGCGACTTCCAGATTGTGATCGGCAGGGAGATTGAGCTGCAGTCTCATGAGAGATTCGGGCGCGACCCGGACGCGATCGTAGCCTGTGTGGGCGCGGGCTCGAACGCTATCGGTGCCTTCCACCCGTTTATCGGAAGGGAGGGAGTGTGGCTCGTGGGAGTAGAGGCTGCGGGAAGGGGCTTGAACTCTGGGGAGCACGGGGCTTCTCTGGCGGAGGGACGTCTGGGCGTTCTGCACGGAGCGATGAGCTACATCTTGCAGACAGAGGAAGGGCAGATCCAGGAGGCCCACTCGATCTCCGCTGGCCTCGACTACCCGTCCGTAGGCCCGGAGCACTCCTACCTCAAGGACGAGGGGTTTGCCGAGTACGCGAGCGTAACGGACGAGGAGGCGCTTGAGTCTTTTCAGATGACGGCGCGCTTAGAGGGGGTCATCCCGGCTTTAGAGACGGCCCACGCTATCTCCTACGCCGAGAAGGTAGCGAAGAAGCTAGGGCCAGGGACAAACCTGATCGTGAACCTCTCGGGCCGTGGCGACAAGGACGTCGAGGTGGTGGCAGACGCTCTAGGTATCGACGCACGGGAGGCGGAGGAAGTCCCAGGTGACGGGTAGCACGTTGCTCAAGGAGGTCTTTTCGGAGGGGCGGGTTGCACTCGTGCCGTACCTTACGGCGGGGTACCCTACCCTCGAAGGGGCCTATGAGGTAGGGGAGGCGTACGTCGAGGCTGAGGCGGACGTAGTAGAGATTGGGGTGCCGTTCTCAGACCCTTTAGCGGATGGCCCTACGATCCAGGATACAACCACCCGCGCTTTAAAGAACGGCGCGACCCTCGAATATAGCCTGGAGCTCGCGTCACATTTCGCGGATCGGGCGCCGGTTGTGCTCCTGATCTACTACAACAACGTCTTTGCCCGGGGGGCGGAAGGTTTTCTAGAGGAGGCGGCTGGGGCGAGGGTCTCGGGACTCGTAATCCCAGACCTCCCTATAGACGAGGCCGAGGACTTCCGGGAGATGGCTGCCGAGAGGGGGATGGCGATCTGCCCGCTCGCGGCGCCCACCACGACCGATGATCGGCTCGACCGGATCGCTAGGGTCGCCTCAGGATTCGTATACTGCGTGTCGGTGGCGGGTGTTACGGGGGCGAGAGAGGAGCTGCCCCCAGGTGCGATCGAGCTCTTGCGGAGGGTGCGCGCGAGGGTCTCGGTGCCGGTAGTTTTGGGGTTTGGAATCTCCTCGGCGGAGGTGGCGGCAGAGGCAGCAGAGGTGGCGGATGGCGTAACAATCGGCAGCAAGCTGATGCAGATTGTCGCGGATGAGGGTGCGGAGGGGGCAGGCGCGTGGCTCCGCGAGGTGCGTTCGGCGCTGGATCGCACAAACAGCGTAAAGATGGGGAGTAGAGATTAGGCATTGGTTGCACAAACGGCGGGAGTACTCGCGATCTAGCGCCCAGACGGCGCCGGAGATGGAGAGCGGCTTCGGCTCCATAAACGGCGTCTTCACCAAGTGCGAATCTTGCGGTCAGGCGATCTACGACAAGGAGCTCGAGACGCGCTTTAACGTTTGTCCGCACTGCGAGTTTCACTATCCTCTCTCGGCGCCCGAACGCATACGCCTGCTTGTTGACGCTGGCAGCTTCGAGGAACGCGACGTCGGTATGATGGCAGAGGACCCTCTCTCCTTTGACGGGTACGAAGAGAAGCTCCAAGAGGCACGCCAGAAGACCGGCCTCGACGACGCGCTCGTTAGCGGGGTGGCGAGAATCGGGAGCCATCAGGTTGCTCTGGCAGCTATGGATTTTCGGTTTATCGGGGGGTCTATGGGAAGCGTTGTGGGGGAAAGAGTAGTCCGTACAATAGAGTCGGCCTACGACGAGGAGCTGCCACTTTTGATCGTCTCATCGTCGGGCGGAGCGAGGATGTACGAGGGTATTTACTCTCTCATGCAGATGGCGAAGACGAGCGTAGCCCTCTCGCGCTATGTGACCGGCTCGTGGCCGTACGTCTCAGTGCTCACCGACCCGACCTTCGGGGGGGTTACGGCTTCGTTCGCCACAGCAGCGGACGTTATCATAGCCGAGCCGAAGGCGAGGATCGGATTCGCGGGGGCTAGGGTTATCGAGCAGACGACAAAGGAGCGCCTGCCGGAGGGCTTCCAGACGGCCGAGTTCCAGAAGGAGCATGGCCTTGTGGACCGCATCGTACATCGTCTGGAGCTCAAGGAGGATATCGAGCGGCTCTTGGGATTCCTGACGTGAGGTTCCCTATATGATCCTGGAGTTTGAGAAGCCTATCAAGGAGCTCGAGGCGCGCATAGCCGAGCTGTACAGGCTCGCGGGCTCCAACGAGGAGCTTCAGGGTGAGATCACGCGCCTCGAAGAGGCCCTCGACGCTGCCAAAAAGCGCATCTACTCCCACCTGACCCCTTACCAGCGTGTCCAGGTAGCTCGCCACCCCAAGCGCCCGAACTTCTGGGATTATCGAGACGCCTTGGTAGACGACTTCTACGAGCTCTCCGGCGATCGCTTAGGCGCCGATGACCCTGCGGTGCGCGGGGGTTTGGCGAAGATAGGATCTCAGAGCGTGGTTCTCTTGGGCCACCACAAAGGCGCCGACGTCAAGAGCCGCATTGCAAATAACTTCGGCATGGCCCATCCGGAGGGCTACCGCAAGGCCGGCAGGCTCTACTCTCTAGCGGAGAGGTTCGGGGCGCCTATCGTGGCGCTCATCGACACGCCAGGGGCATTTGCCGGCTGTGAGGCTGAAGAGCGGGGACAGGCCTGGGCTATCTCCGCCGATCTTATGGCGCTCGCCCGGGTGCCAGTGCCGGTAATAGCGGTGGTGATAGGGGAGGGAGGCTCTGGTGGGGCTCTGGCTATGTGCATGGCCGACCACGTTGCAATGCTCGAGAACTCCTACCTCTCGGTCATAGCACCCGAGGCGTGCGCTTCGATAATCTTTCGTGACAAGGAGCGGGCCGCCGAAGCCGCCGAGGCGATGAAGCTGACCGCTGAAGACCTCATGGTACATGGGGTTATAGACCAGATCTTGCCCGAACCTTTGGGTGGCGCGCACAACGACCCAGAGGCTACCACGAAGGCCGTCGCCCGCGCCGTCGAAAGCGCTCTCTTTAAGCTCTCCGAGACCGAGCCGGAGTCGCTCGTAAAGAGCCGCTACCAGCGCTACCGGAGGGTAGGGGCACACCTTGCCGAAGGAGAGGTAGTCGGGGAGAATGGCGCTGGGTCTGCCGTACCCGCCGAGCCACGGTTGCGGAGCCTGGGGGAGTAAGTTTCGAGGCGAAGTCTTCGACCAGCCCTGACCGTGGGTAGTTGTAGTAGGCGTCACTGAGCCTAGCCGAAGAAGGTGGCGGCGGCTTCGTAGAGGTTTTTGGGAACGGTCTTGGTATCGCCGGTAGCCTCTGCAAGAGAGACGGTGACTATCTCGTTACCGCGCAAAGCTACCATCTTGCCCCACTCGCCGTTCTTTACGGCCTCGGCAGCCTTAAGCCCGTAGCGGGTCGAGAGGATACGATCATAAGCGGTGGGGGTGCCGCCGCGCTGCAGGTGGCCCAGGACGACGTGTCGGGTGTCTATCCTCGTGCGTTCCTTAATCTCCGTAGCTAAAGTTTCGCCGATGCCCCCTAAACGGACGTGCCCGAACTCGTCACGCTCGGCGGTCTGGATGATGTACTCTTCGCTCAAAGTTACGCCTTCGCTCACCGCGACGATTCCCCACCTCTCGCCCTTTTCGGCGCGCTCTTTAAAGAGCTCCGTTATAGCGTCGAGGTCGGGCTCGATCTCGGGAATAAGGGTGACGTTCGCGGCACCAGCAAGGCCTGCTCCCCACGTGATCCAGCCAGCATGCCGCCCCATGATCTCGACCACGATCACCCTCTCGTGGCTCTTAGCCGTGGTTCTTATCCTGTCTATAGCCTCGGTGGCTATAGATACGGCCGTGTCGTACCCGAAGGTGGTGTCGGTGGACGAAAGGTCGTTGTCGATAGTCTTTGGGCAGCCAACGATCCGAATGCCAAAGTCGTCATGGAGCCTCTTTGCTACCCCTAAAGTGTCGTCGCCGCCGATGGCGATGAGGGCTTCTATGCCAAACTCCTGCATGTTCTCGACGACCAACGCGGCGTCACCCTCTTTTTTGTAGGGGTTGGTACGGGATGAGCCCAGGATGGTGCCCCCTGCTTCGAGGATGTAGTAGACGTCGGCCACGCTAAGCTTCCGGATGCTGTCGGTTTCCGGGGCCAGAAGACCTTTCCAGCCGCGCTTGATGCCCGCAACCTCGTAGCCGTAGTCGTTTATCGATTTTATGGTGACGGCCCGGATCACGCCGTTCAAGCCCGGCGCATCCCCACCACCTGTGAGCATCCCGATCTGGTTCACTTCAGCCATATTCTCTCACTTTCTCGGCCCTTGGAGGTATCAGTCTAGCTTTTTAGCTGTCGACCGTATATAGCCTAGAAGCGAAGTAGGAGAGGAAGCCTTCTTGAAGCAGGTGATCATGCTCGGCCGCCGCTTTCTACCATGATACCGCTCACAGTAGTTTCAGGGGTGGCGTTCTTGTACCCGGCGGCTGCACAGAAGTTAACGGCAAACCGTAGTTGGGTAAGCATGATCCATATTGAAGAGTGGGGCGCAGAACAGCACGGTGCGGCACCGCTAAAAAGAACAACGCATCGTTCTCGAGCTCTGAAGTAGCTCCGTCACGATTTGAGGAAAGGCAACTGAGAAAATCTACTAACGGGAGGCACGCGTGCAAAAAAGGCTTGCTCTCAAGCTTCTGACTAACCAGAAGGTCCGGCGGTTCGCCATAAAGCTGCTCAAGAACCAGCATGTGCGGCGCGCGATCGTCAAGCAGGTGACGCGTCAGCTCAGCCGCAGGTAAGGGTATCTACCAAGACGCGTCCGCGAAGCCGGTCGATGAACTCCAGCGCCACTCCCGAATAGAGGGCTGCTCGCGCGTCCTCCAGATGAGCCTCGAGCGGTATAGTCTCGTCCGCAACCCAGAGCCTCAAGGCGGCGTTGTAGAGGATAAGGTCGTGGACCGGACCCTCATCGCCTGCTAAAGCGCCCAACAAGCGGCGGGCCTCTTCCTCCTCACCCTTCCAGGAAACGTCGGCCTTCGTCGCCCTAAGCAGACCCAGAGACTCGGGTGGGATGCGGAACTCCTCGATCTTACCTTTGTTTACCTGGACTAGCATTGAGTTGCCGTCGAGCGGGGCCTCGTCCGAGCCTTCGATAGCCTGGAAGATCAGGGCGTGCTCTACACCGAGCTCCACGAGGGCCCGCGAAATGGTCGAAAGAAATGGGCGGTGGGTTATACCTATCGCAAACCGCGAACCCCTTCCGGGGGATACCATCTTCTCCACCACGTTCAGAGCCGTTCGGCGCGCCATCTCTCGTCGGAGTTGCAGAAGATTGTGCAACTCCCGTAGATAGTAGTCGGTGGTCGTGGCCGCGAAGCCCACCTCCCCGAGGCGGCGCTCAGCCTCCTCCAGAGGATGCGGTGACGGAACGCCGAGGTTGCGCAGGGCGTTAAAGACCGTCCGGCCTACCTTTGGGGGGGTTTCCTCGCACCCGAGCAAGAGCACGCGCCCGCCTGCGGCAGCTGCCACCAGCGAGGCCGCCGCACCCACGTTGAACGTGCGCGTCTTCCCGTCAAAACCACCGGTGACCGCCACGATTGGTGGGCTGGGGGGTGGCTCGACCTCCCGGACAAGTGCCTGCATCGGACGGGTGTAGGCTGCGAGCTCCCCGGGCGTGTCGCCTACGGCCCGGCCCACGAGCAAGAAGCCCCCGACCTGGGCTGGCGTCGCCTCCCCCGCGAGGATAAGCTCCATCGCCCTCTCGCACAGCTCGGGCCCCAACGGCCCCAGGTGCCCAGGTCCCCGCGCCCGCTCTTTCAGGATGGCGCGAAATTCCTCGCTCAAGCGGCGCTCCCGGCTTCCCGAGCGGGGGCCTTCAAGGCCGTTAGCGCCTCCGCGTCCACGAACACCGACCCATCCTCGACCCGCACCGGGAAAGTAAAGGTGCACGAGAGATTATCGTTCAGCACCTTGCCGGTCTTGAGCTCTATCTTGCGGCCGTGTAGCGGGCACGCGACGATGGTGCCGGCCAGGTCCCCGTCCGAGAGCGGTCCGCCCCGGTGCGGGCAGACGTCGTAGGCGGCGAAGAAGCCCTCCTCCGTGTTGAACACCCCGACGTAGAAGCCTCCTACCTCGACCCTGCGGCCCTCGAGAAACGGTACGTCGGCATCTCTGCAGACCCTCACCCAGTGCCCTGGCCCGTTCTTACGTGTCATTGATCACCCCCGCGAACTGGTTCTTCGTTTTATTCTTCACCCGCTCCTGCCACGGGTCGAAGGACGCCTCCTTGGCCGCCCGCAGCCGCTCCCGCAGTCGTTCCGGCTCCCCCGACTCCTCGTCCAGGACGTGTTTGCGGATCTCCTCGAGCCCAACACGTGGGACGAAGTCGTAGGTCCGCTCCTTCCACCGTCCGTTCTCCCGATAGTACTGGAAGAACGCCTGCGTTACCTTTATCGCCTCTTCCTGCGAGTCGACCGTCGCCAAGAGGTCGCCCTTGCGCACGTCCATGCCGGCTGCGCCTCCGATCCAGACCTGCCACCTACCGCCCTCGATAGCCACCACGCCAACGTCTTTCACCGTCGCCTCGGCGCAGTTGCGCGGGCAGCCCGAGGCCGCCATCTTCACCTTCGCCGGGGTGTACAGGTTCTCGAACGACTTCTCCATCTCGATGCCTAGAGTGGTCGAGTCCCCGACCCCGAAGCGGCAGAAGTCTGTTCCCACGCACGTCTTCACCTGGCGGAACGCCTTGCCGTACGCGAACCCTGAAGGCATGCCGAGATCCTCCCACGCGTTTGGCAGGTCCTCTTTCTTCACCCCGAGGATATCCAGGCGCTGGGAGCCGGTTATTTTGATCATGCGGGCGTCGTACTTCTCGGCGACGTCCGCTATGCGTCTCAGCTCGTGAGCTGTCGTCACCCCGCCGCGAGTGCGAGGCACGATCGAGAATGTCCCGTCGTTCTGAATGTTCCCATGTACCCGATCGTTTATGTGCCGCGCGTGTCGCTCCTCTTCGTGACGGTTCGCGTTTACCTCGCTCACCACGTACGTGAGCCCGACCTTGCAGTCCGAGCAGGCCTTCCCGGCCCCGCAAGCCTCGCCTAAAGAGTTCACGCTCCGTATCCCGCGCTCTTTGACGATGCCCCGCACGTCCTCGGTCGTGAGCTTCATACACGGGCACAGGTAGCTTTTCTCCTCGACCGCTCCGCCCGTAGCCTCCTCCAGGACATCTTTGATGACCGGCTTGCAACCCCCACAGCCAGCCCCCGCTCTCGTGGCCGTCCCGACCTCCGCGACGCTCGTGGCGCCTTTCTTCGTGATGGCCACCAGGATCTGGCCCTTCGACACCCCGTTGCAGTCGCACACCTGCGCCTCGTTGGGAAGTTGGAGAGCCTTGACCTCCCCGTTCGAACCGAGGACCAACTCCACCACCTCGTCCGCCGGAGCCTCCCGGCGCACGGCGGCAAGGAGATGCGGGGCGCCCGTCTTGTCCCCGAGCAGGATGGCCCCGACCAACCGTCCGTCCCGGACCACAACCTTTTTATAGGTCCCTTTCAAGGGGTTCGAGCTCACGATCGCCTCCGAGCCCTCTTTACTGCCGTAGACATCCCCCGCGCTCGTCACGTCTACCCCCATGACCTTGAGCGTCGCGGAGGTCATCGAGCCGTGGTAGGGGGCGGGTTCTCTACCCAGGATGCATTCAGCGGCGACCCGGACCTGCTCGAGCGCTGGCGCGACCAACCCGTAAACAACGCCGTTGTGCTCGGCGCACTCCCCCACCGCATAGACTTCGGGGGCGCTCGTCCGCAGGTAATCGTCGACGATTATGCCGTGGTTGGTCTCTATTCCGCACTCGTGGGCCAACTTCGCGTTCGAGCGAATGCCGGCGCAGATTACTACCATATCGGCCGGAAGCTTCTCGCCGTCTTGCAGCCTCACGTCCTCGACCTTGCCGTTGCCCGAAATCTCCTCGGTGAGGGCTTCGAGCCGGATCCCGACGCCCAGCTCGGCGATCTTTTTTCTGAGCATGACACCCGCCGCCTTGTCGAGCTGCTGGTTCATCAGATGTCCCGCCCGGTCCACGACCGTCACCTCGGCACCCCGTGCCACGAGTCCCCAGGCCGCCTCCAACCCCAAAAGCCCGCCCCCGATGACCACGGCCTTTTTTGGGGCGGCTTCAAGAATTTGTTCCACGTCCTCGACCGTGCGGAAGACGAAGACCCCCTCTTTGTCGTGCCCGGGGATTGGGGGAACAAAGGATTGGGAGCCGGTCGCGAAGATCAGCCGGTCGTAGGCAACCCAATCCCCGTCCGAGCCCATGACCTCCCGGCTCCTGGTGTCAACCCCGATCACCTTCACTCCCAGGCGCAGGTCTATCCCGCGCTCCTCGTACCATTCCTTGGGGCGCAACCCGAGCTCTTCGAGCCCCACGGTCCCGGCCATGTACTCCGAGAGCCTGACCCGGTCGTAGGTACCTACTTTCTCGTCTCCGTAGAGGGTGATACTCGCCCCTTCGGGGCCTTCTGTTAGAAGTTCATCGACAAAGGCTGCCCCCGCGATCCCGTTCCCGATTACTACTACCTTCGACCTTTTGCTCATACGACCTCCCCCGCTGTGCGATTTAAACTTTGGTCCTCTCTCTTGCGGACCGGCTCAACCCGCACCGCCGCCCCCTTTAGCTCGGGCTGCCCGGAGGTCGGGTCGGCCGCGTCGTGGGTTGCATCGTTGACGCTCCCGTTCTTCGTCCACAGATCGCCCCAGTGAAACGGGGCGAAGACGGTACCCTCCTCGATCTCTTCGGTGGTGATAACCTGGGCCACGAACGAGCCCCGAGCCGAGATCACCCGGGCCTCCTCCCCGTTACAGAGCCTAGCCCGCCGCGCGGCCTCCCTATGCACCTCGACGAACGGCCCCTCGAGTCCCTGTGTGAGCTTCTCAGAGCGCCCGGTCCGGGTCATTGTGTGCCACTGGCTCTTTATGCGCCCGGTGGAGAGCACGAGTGGATACTCTGCGGAAACCGACTCGTGAAGCTCCGCGTGCGGCGTCGGCTCAAAGCGTGCCCGGCCATCCGGCGTGTTGAAATCCCCATCGGTATAGAGGCGCGGGGTGCCTGGATGTTCCTCCTCGCCAGGCTCGGGGCGGAAGATTCTGCCCGACGGACGCTCGTCGCGAGGTAGGGCGTCGGGCACGGGCCACTGGACAGGGCTGCGTCCCAGGCGCTCGTAAGAGAGGCCAGTTACGTCCGTTGGTCTTCCCCGGGTAAGCTCCTTGTACTCGTCGTAGATCTCGGCGGGATCCTCCCACGCGAACCTCTCCTCGAAACCCAGCCTCCGGCCGACCCCGGCGAAGATCTTCCAGTCCGCTCGCGCTTCGCCTACTGGCTCGACAAGCTTCTCAACGAGGCTCACCCTCCGTTCGGAGTTGGTCATCGTCCCGCGCTTCTCTCCCCACTGGGCAGCCGGCAAGACGAGATCGGCGAAACGTGTAGTCTCCGTCGTGTAGGCGTCCTGGACCACCACAAACTCCGCGTTTTCGAGGGCCCGCCTCGCGCGGCCAAGGTTCGGGAATGAGGCTGCCGGGTTCGTCGCCGCGACCCACAGGAACTTGACGCTCCCCTCTTCAAGAGCTTTAAACAGCGCCGTCGCCGAAAGCCCCGGCTCTTTTGAGATGCTGCCAGGTTTTACCCCCCAGAGTTGCTCGACTTCCCTCCGGTGCTCCGGGTTTTCCACAGATCGGTAGCCGGGCAAAAGGTGCGAAAGCCCTCCGGTCTCCCGGCCTCCCATTGCATTGGGCTGTCCGGTGAGGCTGAAAGGTCCGGCGCCAGGTTTGCCGACGTTGCCCGTGGCGAGGCACAGGTTGATGATCGCCCTGTTTTTGAGTGTTCCGACTGTGCTCTGGTTGACGCCCATTGTCCAGAGGATCATCGCCGCCGAGGCCTCACCGAAAAGCCTCGCCGCCCGGACTATCTCCTCCGCCGGGACCCCACACACACGGGCCGCCTGCTCCACACTCTGAGTCCTAGCGAC
This sequence comes from Rubrobacteraceae bacterium, assembly GCA_035296885.1. Classification (GTDB taxonomy): domain Bacteria; phylum Actinomycetota; class Rubrobacteria; order Rubrobacterales; family Rubrobacteraceae; genus Rubrobacter_F. The sequence continues at coordinate 2,150 of DATHAB010000214.1, read as the reverse complement.
CCTTGCCACCTCCTCGAAGCCGTTTGTGTTGCGCTCGATAAACCGACGGTCTATTAAGCTATCCTCTAGGAGTACGCGCAGCATCGCGTTCGAGAGGGCCAGGTCTGTTCCGGGTTTGATCCGCAGGTGGAGGTTGGCTATATCTGCGGTCGGAGTCCTGCGTGGGTCAACGACGACGAGCGAGACCTTCGGGTCCTTTTTACGATCTTTGATCCGTCCAAAAGTCACCGGGTGGCACTCAGCGGTGTTCGAGCCCCAGAGCAAGATACACTCCGCGTAACCTATGTCCGAGTACGCGGTAGGCGGGCCGTCGGTACCGAAGGCCCCAACATACCCGGCCACCGCGCTCGACATGCACAGGCGCGAGTTGGAGTCCACGTTGTTGGTCCCCAAGAAACCCTTGGCGAGCTTGTTGACTGCATAGTAGTCCTCGGTCAACAGCTGGCCGGAGATGTAGAACGCGACCCCTTTCGGCCCGTATCGCTCGACCGTCTGCGCGAGCCGCCTGGCGACCTCGCCCAGCGCGTCCTCCCAGGAAATTTGCTCCAACGCGCCATTCGCCTTGGCCCTCACGGGGTGGGTGAGCCGATCCGGGGAGCGAAGCGCCTCTGGCAAACCGATGGGCTTCGGGCAGAGCTTGCCAAAGTTCGCCGGATGCGAACGGTCTCCCCGGATCTGGACGATCCCGCCCTTACGCACCCCGACTGCGACCCCGCAGCCAACCCCACAGTACGGGCAGGTCGAGCGAACCCAGCGCTCGGGCACCTTTTTCTTCTTGTCCGCGGCCAAACCCTACAACACTCCAGCTAACAACCGCGCGTCTCGCATCAAAAGCCCTCCTGGTATAGGGATAAGAACCCTTCTCGAATACTCACTCGGGAAGGGTAGTCTCTCGGGCCGAAAGTCTTCATTAGACAGAGGGACAAAGATTCGCCCGTGCATGCCCGGTTTTTAGTACGCGCTGTCGTATAAGACGGGTGGCTAAAGATCCACGCTCATGCGCCGGCGATATTGATACTGATCGATAAAGATTTCTCTTCGGTACTGCACATAGCATGTCTGCGTCGAGGCCAGCCGCTCTTTACAGAGTACAGAGCTCCTTGGCAAAAAACGATCGAGCGAAAGGAGTTCGAGGTATGGCTACAAGTTCCGCAGCCGGCACTAGGCCCGGTACCGGTTGGCTCGAGGAGTGGAACCCTGAAGACAAGGCGTTCTGGGAGAGCAAGGGCAAATACGTTGCGCGGCGCAACCTCGTCTTCTCGATCTTCGCCGAGTTCTTGGGGTTTTCGGTCTGGCAGTTGTTCAGCATAGTAGCTGCGTTGTTGCCCGCAATAGGTTTTACCTTCGATTCGAACGAGCTCTTCTGGTTGGTGGCGCTACCGGGTCTCATCGGGGCTACCATGCGTTTTCCCTACACGTTCGCCGTGGGACTCTTCGGTGGGCGCAACTGGACGATAATAAGCGCGCTCTTGCTTCTCATACCCTGCGTGCTGCTCGGCGTCATCGTGCAGAACCCGGATACCCCGTTCTGGCTGTTCGCTGTTGCGGCGGCTTTAGGGGGCTTAGGGGGTGGCAACTTCTCCTCCAGCATGGCGAACATCAGCTACTTCTACCCTAACCATAAAAAGGGCGCTGCGCTCGGGATCAACGCAGCCGGTGGAAACCTAGGCGTCGGCGTGGTGCAGTTTCTGGTCCCGGTCCTCATAACTCTGGGCGTGTTTGGTATAGTTTTTGGCGATTCGCAGACCAGGACGGATCCCGCAACCGGCGCGACGAGCGAGGTTTTCGCGCAGAACGGGGCCTTTTTCTGGGTCCCGCTTATCTTGCTCGCGGCGATCTGCGCCTACTTCTTTATGAACAACCTGCGCGTCTCTCAGGCCCCGCCTAAGGAGCAGGCGCGCGTCATGAAGCGGAAGCACGCCTGGATCATGAGCTACTTGTACATCGGGACTTTTGGCTCGTTTATCGGGTACTCGGCGAGCTTCCCGCTCCTCATAAAGACCCAATTCCCGGAGAACCTGGCGCTCGTGTTCTGGGCGCCTCTCGGCCCCATCTTGGGCTCTCTGGTTCGCCCTCTTGGCGGCTGGCTTTCGGACACGTTCGGCGGCGCCTGCGTAACCTTCTGGACCTTCGTCGCCATGATCGGTGCG
>DATHAB010000213.1:0-27814 GCA_035296885.1 Rubrobacteraceae bacterium | reverse complement strand
GGGCTGAGATACTCTACGAGCTAGAGACCGGGTTCAGAGAGGAGGGCTTGCCCTCGGAGGAGCTCGTCTACGACGAGGAGCACGACCTCTACCGCTTCCCGGACGGGGAGTTCGCCTTCTCCAGGAAGTACGCTAACGAGCGGCGCTTGCGGGAGCTGGGGTTCATCGGGTAGCCCGGCGCTGGGTCCTTCTAAACTCCGGCCCTTCTTCTTGGTAGGTTTAAGAGCGTAAGTAGGTTGGTACAGATGTTACTCCGTTCTTCTGCGCAAGGGCTCGGAGAATGTCAAAGAATCTATCAGTTAGGTTTTCTGCTATCACCCGAGCCCTTCTATTTTGCTCCTAGCACCCTGTGCGAAGCGTTCTCGAAGCCGATGTCCCTCCTCAGAGTTTTGTAACCATTTTTGGAACTCGATCTCGAAACGCTCACGCTTGTTTTGATCAGCCATGTCACTATGTAGTCTACCCGAGCGCAACCCGCTCGAAGCGCACCTCTCGCCTACCGTCGTTGCCAGCAGGATACGAAGGACGAGCCCGCGCGTGCTAGCATCGGGGCCTTGGTTAGGAATGGAGGTCGGCGGATTTGGTCCCTCAGTAAATGCTTGAGGAGATACCTACTCCACCGCCATTTAGGCACCCGCTAGGACCCAAGAGGTCTAGCCTACGGAGCTGCTAGCACTGGAGACAGGCGATAGTAAGGAGGAAAAAGGGGTATGGTAGTAGACAAAATCATAGGGACCGCTATTGGTAACTTTAGTGTAAGACTCATCTTATGAGGCTTACTTGCTACCAAAGGAGGATCAGATGGAGTTGGGCGGCATACACCACGTTACTGCCGTGACCGGGAACGCTCCAGAAAACGTGGCGTTTTACACGGATGCGTTGGGCTTAAGGCTGGTGAAGAAGACGGTCAATCAGGACGACGTCTCTGCCTACCACCTCTTTTATGGGGACAAGATCGGCCGTCCCGGTACGGAGATGACGTTCTTTGATTGGTCCGGGATAAGACCTCATGTACCGGGAACGGGCACGATCTCCTCCACTGCCTTCCGGGTGCCAGAATATGCAGCGCTCGAGTGGTGGGCCGGAAGGTTTAGGGAGCTTGATGTAGCGCACGAAGGCATCGAGGAACGGAACGGCCGAGCAACGCTCCGCTTCACCGACCCCGAAGGGCAAAGGTTGGAGCTAGTACACGACAAAGCCGAGGGAGTTCCGGGCGGCACCCCCTGGGAGAAGAGCCCAGTCCCGCGAGAGGCGTTCATTCGAGGCCTCGACTCGGTCGAGCTGACCATCCTGAGCCTCTCCCCTACCTCCGTGGTGCTCACAGATGTGATGGGGTTCCGTAAAGCGGAAGAGTACGAAGAGGACAGTCACAAGGTAGTCACCTTTGAGGTCGGTCCGGGCGGACCCGGCGCCCGCGTGCGCCTCGTGGAGCGCCCGGAACTCCCGGTTCATCGCTATGTAGGAGCCGGAGGGGTTCATCATGTAGCCTTCCGCACGCCAGATGATGAGCAGCACGCCGCGTGGCGCGAGCGGATAGCCCTAGCCGGACTCGGGGTGACGCCCCAGATAGATCGCTACTACTTCCGTTCGATCTATTTCCGTGAGCCTGGTGGGGTGCTCTTCGAGATCGCTACCGATGGCCCCGGTTTCGCCACCGACGAGGACGTGGAGCACTTGGGGGAGAAGCTCTCCCTACCACCCTTCCTAGAAGGGCAGCGGCGTCAGATAGAGGCTAACCTCAGACCCCTCCCGCTGGTTGAGAGTGACGTGTCGCGATGAGATGGCAAAGAAGGATCGGCATGTGAAGTTATCTCCATAGCCTAGCTCGTCGTCAGCGCCTCGGCTAGCGCGAAGACATCGCCTCGGTCCATCCCGACCTTGAGCTCTTCTCGTGGACGTTTCTAACCGCCGCTTTGTGCCCCCTTAGCAGCCGTACTAGGTATCTTTCTCGAGCGTCAGCTCATCCACGATCTGTACCCCGAGACGTATGGCCGGGAGGCGAGTGGGGACACGGCGAGCTTAGGCTACGCAGTGTACCTCCTGGAACTGTTAGGGAGCGACGAGCGGCTCCTCCACCACCCGCTCGAGAAACTGGTTCACTACGCGCCAGCGTAGGAGGTTTTGGACTTTGAACACGTGCCGCAGAAGCGGCACGAAATCCTCGCCTCCATCCGCCGCGCCGCGCGCGGTTCATACCTGTCCTGCGATCTCCAGCTTGTGTTCGCATTTATACCGATCGAATTCTGCTTGTCGGAGAAGAGCTCTCAGCAGAATTCATGCAAATAGACCGCTACTACTTCGACTCGATCTACTTCCGAGAGCCGGGCGGGGTGCTCTTCGAGATCGCCACCGACGGTCCCGGTTTTACGGGAGATGAGGATGCTACGCACCTCGGCGAGAGGCTCTCGCTACCGCCGTTTTTGAAGCCGCGCCGCGAGGAAATAGAAGGACGTCTCACCCCTATCGCACCGGTGGAGGGTAGTGCCTGACGGTAAAGCCTGCCGACAAATGGGTATAGATAGCCGCACGATAAAAGCTACGTGATCGTAGGGACGATGAGAGGAGAGCTAGATGGGTAACCTGGCGGCGTTGGTCTTGCGGGCGGTGTTGGGGTTGTTACTGGCAGGGCACGGCTCCCAGAAGCTGTTCGGGTGGTTTGATGGGCCCGGTCCCGAAGGCACGAGTGGGTTCATGGAGATGCTGGGCTTGAGACCCGGGCGTCCCTGGGCCTACCTCGCGGGGCTCTCCGAACTCGGCGGTGGGGTGCTCACGGTCTTGGGGTTCCTCAACCCTCTGGGTCCTCTAGGGGTTATAAGCTCCATGGCGATGGCGACGGCAAAGGCGCACTGGGGCAGGCCGATCTGGGTGACTGAGGGCGGCCCGGAGCTGCCGGTGACCAACATAGCCATCGCGGCGGCCCTCATGCTCAACGGTCCCGGCAGGTATTCTCTCGATCGGGCTCTGGGCATACGTTTGCCGCGCTGGCTGGCCCCTCTGGGTCTGATCGGTGTGCTACTTACGGTGTTCTACGCTGGCTTGGAAGCTCCGGAGCCCAAGGGGGACGAGGCCCGCGACGAGCTGGCGGGTGAGGAAGACACTCCTCCTAGCGGTTGACACGGAAGATTTCCGGGCCTGCCCGGCCCAGGAGTAACGGTGGATATACTGGAGGTTAGAGTTCGAGCCGCAGAGTCAGCACCTCAAAGGGCCGTACCTCCACGCGCAGCGTACTCCCTTCGGTGGTGAGGCGCGTCTCGTCTGCCGCTTCTTCAAGGAGATTAACCCTCTCGGCCCGCTTTATCTCCCCCATAAAACGCAAGATACTCTTGCCCCGAGCGCCGTGCGGCTCGTAGAGGCGCAGGATCACACCACGGCCGTCTTCCGCTCTTTTGAGGCTCCCTAGCGCCAGCGCCACGCCCTCGACCGCCGCTAGACTAGATTCGGGCGGCAGCTCTCCGGTATCGGGGGTGGCCTCGGCGACGCACAGAGGACTGTTGAGCGCGAACGCTTCCCCTACCACTCCGGCCTCCGTCCAGTCACCTTCGTGAGGGAACAGGCTGTAGGTGAAGTGGTGCTCGCCCTCGTCGGCTAGAGGGTCCGGATGCATGGGGCTCCTGAGCAGGCTAATCCCCAAGACGTTGTCGCGCGCGCTGTGGCCGTACTTGCCGTCGTTGAGCAGCGCGACACCATAGCCGGTCTCAGAGAGGTCTGCGAAGCGGTGAGCTGAGACCTCGAAGCGCGCTACATCCCAGGATGTATTGCGATCCGTGGGTCGCCGCACAACCCCGTACATCGTCTCGAAGGTTCCTTCGTGCGAGCGGACGTTCATGGGGAAGAGTGCTCTCAAGAGAATTTGCCGCTCGTGCCACTCAACGTGTGTCTCGATATCCAAGCGCCGAGAGCCGGCCAACAGCTGGTAAGTTTGAATGATGCGCGAATCTCGCCAGGCGCGTTTGACCTGTACCGCAGCACGTAAGGGTCCCGACTCGAGCACCTCGATCTGCTCCACCCCGCCTATCTTCTGGCCTTCCTGCTCGTAAGACTCGTCTATATCCCAAGCGTCCCACTCACGGGGCTTGTCTACGTAGGCCCACAGCTGATTGGCGCGTCCTTCGAGAACCTCTCTCCCAGCCGCTTTGTCTAATACCTGCTCAAGCGCGCCACCCGCATCGACGACCACCAGCAAGAGTTCGTTCTCGAGAACCACGCCGCATCCCGCACGCTTTGCGTAGACCTCGGACCCGGACCCGGTCGCGCCTCCGCGTGTCGCGTCTTCAGGCCGGGTAACCAAAAGCGTCGTCCAGCCTAACCCCGGCACGCAACGGCGCGGGTCGTGAACTAGAAGTCCACGTTCAGTCGACTGGATGGGGACAGGCTCGCCACTTGCGTAGGTAACTATCGCCTCACCGTCGAAGTGGGGCAAAAGCACGGAGAGAGCCCTGGGAAAAAGCCCGGCGTTCGCCACCAGGACAGCGTCCCCTGGCCCCCCGACCCTTAAGCAGCTCGCCAGGTATCGTACAGCCTCGTCGCGCACGCGCGTAGCGGCCTTGAGTACCTCGACGAGTTGGCGGTGCGCTTCCTCGTACACCTCACCGATGGAAGAGCCGGGAAGAATATCGTGGAACTGATTGAGGAGCAGCGTCTTCCAGGCGCGCTCGAGCTCATCGCGCGGGTACGGGGCACCGTGCAAGCTGGCGATGGTGGAGAACGCCTCGGCTTCGAGTACCCGGTGCTCCCCTGCGCGGTTAAGCGTTTTGACCTCTCCCTGGGAAGTTAGCGTCCCGCGATGTAGCTCGAGGTAGAGTTCGCCGACCCACCTGGGGAGGTCTTCTCCTTGCAGCGTCGCATAAAAATCCTCCACACGTGTCATGCGGAGGCGGGGTAGAGCCGGAAAGCGCTTCAGGCGCGCGTAGCTCTCGAGCATCTTCTCGCTTGGGCCACCTCCACCGTCGCCCCATCCAAAGGAGAACAGACTCTCGGGGTGGCGTCGTTTCTCCTTAAAGTTGCGCCACGTTCCCAGCAGGTCGAACGCCCGGATGATACCGTTATAGTCCGGCCCGGGGTTGTCGGACATGTGGGCCGTCACGCGGCTCCCGTCTATCCCTTCCCAATAGAAGAGGTCGTAAGGAAAGGCGTCCTTCTCGTTCCAGTTCAGCTTGCAGGTAAAGAACCCCGTTATGCCTGCGCCGCGCAAGAGTTGGGGTATGGCTGGAGAGAAGCCAAAAGCATCCGGAAGCCAGGCGACGGTAGAGCGTAAGCCGAACTTCTCCTGAAAGTAACGTTGCCCGTAGAACAGCTGGCGCACAAAGGATTCACCACCGGTAATCTGACAGTCCGGCTCGGTCCAGGAGCCTCCCACGGGCTCCCAACGGCCCTCTTTGATGCGGTCCAGGAGGCGCGCGAACAGCTTTGGATGTTCTTCCTCAACCCAGGCGTAGAGCTGGGCGGACGACTGGTTGAAGGTGAAGTCCTCGTACCGGTTCATGAGCCGCAACACGCTTGAGAAGGTTCGGCGAGCCTTGCGTCGGGTTTCGTGTAGAGGCCACAACCACGCGAGATCTATGTGGGCATGTCCGGTCAATGCCAGCCGGCCAACCGGCGGGTATTCTTGCTTGATCTCCTCCAGGCGCTCCACTACCTTCACTCGGATGCTCCGTACGACTTTTCGCGCTGCCTCCGGAAGAGGCTCGAGCGGCCGCGGCGTGGGAGGCAGGCTCCACAGCTCGCGGCCCATCCGGTTCACGTCGACAGCCTCGGTGGCAAAGGCGGGTGGTAGGCTCCAAATACCGCGCCCCAGCGGGTTCGCGTAGTACTGATGAAACCTCGTAAGAGAGACGTCGCTTGCGGAGGGCCAGTCGGCGGCGACGCTGGCGAACGCGAAGTCGAGCAGATCGAGCAGGTGCGGCACAACCTCGTGGCCCTTGAGCTCGGCACACGCGTCAGCGATTGCGCGCAGGTCGTGCTCGAGCGCCCGCACCTCGGCCTCGGGTATGACGAGGGACGCGCGCTCGAGTCGCGGTTCACCGATATGCGCACCGAACAGCCCTTTGGGGACGACCTCTGCCTGGATCTCCAGCGGTTCCCCACCCTGTGCGGCGTCGGTAACCCGAAAGCTGCGGTGAAAAGGATCCAAACCGCCCTCGACCCCGTTCGAGAGATGCACGAATCCTTCGCCCCCCAGCCAGAGTTCGAGCTCGACAGGTTGGCCCACCCACCCTTCAGGTACGGTAGCGCATGCGGTGAGTTGAACCGGCAGATCCGTCACCGGCCAGTCCTCGCCAAGGTAGAGCGTACAGGCCAAGCCGTCGCGGCCGGCAAACAGCCACTCCCGGATAGGATACTCTTGGGCATTGCGCCAGGCATGAAGCTCCTCCAAGCGGCGGACGCAACGCGCCAGACGATGGTGGTCTTGGTTCGTCATCAGATTCCTCTAAGCGTACCAAAAGGCACGCTTCCCAGCACCCCCTATGCTTGCGGACGAACGGTGCAGAGCTGTGACAGTGGTGCTACCTTACACCACATGCTTCCCCTAGCGCGAGCGAATAAAGAACCAGCGTGTACGGGGTATGCGCTGAGACTCGTCCGGCTCTCGCTATCTTTTCGCTCGGAGACCGTTACAAAATCTCTGCGCTGGGAACTACTAAAGCAGCCCAATAACTCGTGGTAGGAGGTGGTCGCCGTTGAGCGGCGAGTATAACGTTACGCTCCAGAACCAACCAGTGGACGTGAGCGAAGAGTTCAACAAGCAGGAAAGCCATTTCTTTATCGGGTCGAAGGTCGAGGATTTCGATCCGGAAAGGGCGACCGGGAAGATAAAGTGGAAGAGGCTAGCGCTCAAGCAGCGCATCTCCTACCATCAGGTTACACTCCCGTTCGACGACTACAAGGTGTGGCAAGACGTCCCACCGGGAGAATACAAAGACGACCGGGACTTCCCCTTCTCCATCTCCTTCGTTACCCCGAAAACGGTTCGTCTCCAGCTGGCCGCCCGGCCGCAGCTAGGCGATGCTGGCACTTCGCTCATGCTTGACGGGGTACCCGAGATCGACGACTCCTGGGAGATGAGCGAGACCGACTCGGCTACGACCTACGAGAGCGAGTTCGGGTCTGTCTCCGTGACCTACAAGCCGTGGCACTTCGAGTTCAAGGATGCTTCGGGTAGGTTGCTGACCAAGACCCAGCATATGTCCGATTCGATGGCCGTGGTCAACTCGATACCCACCCCCTTCTCGTTTATACGCACCCCCTCCAACCTGCACCGCCTGATCGCGGCGAGCTTCTCTTTGTCCCCAAACGAGAAGCTCTTTGGCTGCGGGGAGTCCTTCACGCGCCTGAACAAGCGCGGCCAGAAGCTACCCATGTGGACGTACGACGCTTACAGCGCGCTAACCCCACGCATGTACAAACCAATCCCGTTCTTTATGAGCGACCGCGGCTACGGCATGTTCGTGCACACGACCGCTCCTTCGACCTTTGACCTCGGCGGCTCCTATGACGGGGCGAACGTGATCTACTTGGGCGACGATTCCCTCGACCTGTTCTTCTTCTTCGGCAGCCCCAAGGAGATCCTCTCCGAGTACACGGCGCTCACCGGACGCAGCAAGATGCCACCCCTCTGGTCGTTCGGGCTGTGGATGGGCCGCCAGACCTACTCCTCCCAGGACGAAGTCCTTGACGTCGCCAACAAGCTGCGTGAGGACGAGGTCCCTTGCGATGCCGTGCATATAGACGTCGGGTGGTTCGAGGTGCCCCACCGCTGCGACTTCAAGTTCTCTGAGACTCGGTTCAGCGAACCTGCCAAGATGATCTCGGACCTAAAGGAACAAGGATTCCGCCTCAGCCTCTGGCAATTACCATACTTTAACCCGAACAACGAGCTGCACGGTGAAGTTATAGAAAGGGGATTCGCAGTTCACAGCGCCAACGGTAAACCGCCGGTGGACGACGCCATCCTCGATTTTAGTAACCAGATGGCCCAAACCTGGTACCAGCAGAAGCTTGCGATCCTGCTCGAGATGGGGGTTGGGGCTTTCACGGCTGACTTCGGCGAGTCAGCTCCCTTGACGGGCATCTACGCCGACAGTGAGAGCGGCTTCCATGAGCACAACCTCTACCCCTTGCGTTACAACAAAGCGGTTGCCGAGGTCACCGAAAGGATTACCGGGGAGAGCATCTTGTGGGCGAGAAGCGGCTGGGCCGGCTGCCAACGCTACCCAGTTCCTTGGAGCGGGGACCCGGAGAATACCGACTGCGCGATGGGCGGCACCCTGCGCGGCGGCCTCTCGCTGGGGCTGTGCGGCTTCTCTTTTTGGGGCCACTTTATCGGGGGCTTCACCTACATGAGCCCGCGCGATCTCTACCGCCGATGGTTACCCTTCGGCATGTTGAGCTCACACAGCCGCTGCCACGGCAGACCCCCTAGGGAACCCTGGGAGTACGACGAGGAGTTCGCCGACGAGTTTCGCAAGACGGTCGAGCTAAAGTACAAACTGATGCCGTATGTCTACGCGCAAGCCAAGTTGTGCTCCCAAGAAGGCTACCCGATGGTGCGCACCTTATTCTTCGAGTACCCCGAAGACCCAACCTCCTGGCTGATCGAGAACCAATACATGTTCGGCGAGGACATTCTTGTCGCCCCGCTATTGGAGGACGAGCCGATTCGCACCGTCTACCTGCCACCGGGGCTCTGGACCGACTACCAGAGCGGCGAAACCTACGAAGGCAACACCTGGCACCACATCTCCGCCGGGGAGGTCCCCGTGGTGGTGCTGGTTAGGCAAGGAACGGCGATCCCGCACGCCAAGCTCGCCCAGAGTACCGACTGGATAGACTGGCAAGAGATAGAGTTGGTAGTCTTCGGCTCAGAGAAGACCTCCTCGGCCGAGGGATCAGTCTACTTGCCAGAAGATGGAGAGGTACACCGTCTGCATTTGGAACGTGAAGAGGACGAGTATGAGCTGATAGACGATCCTTTGCAAGGGAGGGTCGAGTGGAAGATCCGCACCTTCTCGTAACTAGGTTCTCAACCTTTTAAGAATTTGCGGAACCTTCGGTGGTTAACGCTGGCTCCGCCGAAAGCGGGCGCGCTCTTTACAACGCTCCTGCTACCAGCTATACCACTACTGTGTCCGATAGAGAAGACAAGGAGCAGCGCGGGGCGGTGGGCTGGAGACGCCTCTGGTCCGGCGTTCTCAGGAGTCGGACCAAGCTCATTAAACCAAACGCTGTGCGGCAGCGGTTGCGCGCGCGGCCAAGAATCCGGCCGCGCATCTACGGGTACCTAACCGAGGAGAAGGAGTCTCTAAGACAGGGGTTCGTGTCACTGTTCGTCTCCTCGACGGGGGAGCTCGTGGCCGGAGTGGCGCTCGCGAGCATCGCCGGCATTATGGATCAGTTGGTTGGGCTCGCGATCCTGATACCTGCGGCTATCGGGATGCGGGGGGCAATCTTTGGGGCGATGGGGAGCCGACTCTCGACCTCGATTCAGACCGGCCTCTTCAGCTTCAGCCTGCGCCGGGGCGTGCTCGCGGAGAACGCCCAGGCCGCGGCGGTACTCTCGCTCATAAGCGGGGTGTTCCTCGCGTTTCTGGCGCGCTATCTCTCCGACATCCTCGGGGTCGAAACGGTGCTCTCGGTCCTCGACTACGTGGTGATCTCGACCTTGGGCGGCCTGATCGCGGGCGCCCTCCTGCTCGGGATCACGGTCTTTGTGGCCCGTATAAGCGTGAGGCGCGGCTGGGACATGGACAACATAGCGGCCCCCATGATCACCGCCGCCGGCGATATCCTCACCCTCCCGGCCCTGGTGCTCGCAACCTACCTTATAGGCATACCGATCTTCTCTAGCGGTCTCGCCGTGGTCCTCGTCTTCGCCGCAGTTGCTGCCGTTACCGCAGGCTTCAGGCTCGGCACGCAAAACCTCGGGCGCATACTGGCCGAATCTTTGCCGATCCTGGCCCTGACCGGTACCGTGACGATCCTAGTCGGCGTCGCCCTCGAAGACCGGCGAGACGAGTTTCTGACTTTCGCCGCGCTCCTGATCCTGCTCCCCCCGTTTTTGCAGGAGGGAGGCGCTTTGGGCGGCATCCTCTCCAGCCGGCTCTCCTCGAAGGTTCACTTGGGTCTTCTTGCGCCGCGCGGGCTGCCCTCTCTCGGCGCTTTCAGAGACTTCGTACTCATCTACATCTTCGCCGCCGGGGTCTACCTATTTATCGGAGGGGCGTCGCACTTCCTCGCGCTCGTGCTCGGGGCGAATAGCCCCGGGCTCCTTCCGATGCTCGGGATCAGCGCTTTAGCGGGGCTCATCGCTACGACGGCGGCGGTCCTTGCAGCCTACTACGGCTCCATCGTCAGCTACCGCTTCGGGTTGGACCCGGACACGTACGGCATCCCGATCATAACGGCGGCGGTGGACCTCTTGGGATTCTTAAGCCTTATAATGGCCCTTATCATCTTCGGATTGGCAGGATAAAGATGCGAGAAGACAGTAGCGGACCCAGGAACCTCAAAGAGATGCTCTCGGAAGCGAAAAACACCTCGGAGTTTATGGTGGACCTCGCTTACGCGGCCCTCTTCTACAACTCGGAGGACTTCTCCGAGGAGGTCTTCAGACTAGAAGAGAGCCTGAACGACCTGGTCTTCGATATGCGCACGATGGCGATTCTCGCGGCGAGAAGCCCCGCCGACTCCGAGCAGATGGCCGGGATCTTGCAGGTGGTGCAGGACATAGAGAAGATCGGCAACGCCGCCTACGACGTGGCCAAGATCGTGGTGAAGAAGCTCGGCATCCCACCCGAACTCCTCCAGGACCTGCCGGCCGCCGAGGAGATCACCAGCCGCGTACGCGTAGAGGTCGAAAGCCCCATGGATGGTAGGAGCCTCGAGGAGCTGGACCTCCCCGTGGAGACGGGGATGCGCCCGATCGCCGTGCGAAGCGGCTCCGTGTGGAACTTCGACCCGGACCCAGAAGATATCCTGCGCGAGGGTGACGTCCTGTTCTTGCAGGGACCTCCCGAGGGAGTCGCTCAGATCGGCCGTCTCGCGGGGGCGCTGCCGGGTCCGGCCGGTGGCGCCGCCGGGAGCTCCCCTATCATCAGCCGGGATCTCTCAGAACTAGAGCAGGCGGTGGACATCCTGATCGAGATGAAGAACCTCTCCGAGGTGTCCGTAGGGTTAGCCTACTCGGCCCTCCTCTACTACGATGCGAGGCTCGCTCGCGAAGTCGTTGCCATCGAGGATGAGATGGACGAGATGCGCTACCGCCTCGAACGCTGGGTGCTTCTGGCCGCGCGGCACATCGAGGACCCGCCGCGTCTTCGGGGCCTCCTGCACTTGGCGACCGCCTCGGAGGCGATCGCCGACTGCGCCATGGAGATGGTCTGGATCGTCGAGAAGGGCGAGGAGGTCCACCCGGTCCTCTCGGCGGCTGTTGGGGAGTCGGACGAGGTCGTCCTGAAGCTTCGCGTCGTCTCCGGCTCCCCGGCCGATGGGCGCACCCTTGAGGCCCTACGTCTCGAGACCGAGACCGGGATGTACGTCCTGGCGGTCAACCGCGACGGGCGCTGGACCTACCGTCCACGCGATACCTACGCACTACAAAGCGGCGACTCCCTACTCGTAAGCGGTGCCCCTGAAGGGCTGGAGCCTCTGGCCGAACTTTTCGGTCAGGAGCTGGAGGAGCTGAGAGAGTAATCGAGCCTGCCCCCCGAAAGCTCAAGGAAGGAGGGCGAGACCTAAACGCCGGCGAGAGGATACTCCTGCGGCTCTTATGGGTATCGATCCTCTCCCTCCCCGGCAGAGGGTTTCCTCTTAAACAGAGAGGGGTACCGTTGTGAGGCGATCCTGGCAAGACTACCGCCGTTTCGTGCTTGTCCTCTTCTTCTCACCCTTGCTCCTCTTCACCTTGGGTTTCGAGTCCGGCCCGCAGACGAACTCCGACGAAGCACGCCAGGCGGCTTATTCCGTACCGGAAATGAACGAGCTTCTCTCACGCCCAACGGTCGCGACCTCAGCCAGTTACGACCCAGCTAGCGACTCCTGGCGGGTGGTTTTCACGGAGGAGGTCTCGTGGGCAGCGATCGCGGAACTTACGGTGGTGGACGACACGCAGGAAGTCACAGGGGTGAGGGTCCACTCCATCGCTGACGCTTTGACCTACCCGAAGACCGCTAAGGAGGAGGCGATACAGCTCGTCTCGGCCGACCCCGAGGTGCGCGAGGAGCTCGCCAGACACGGCCCCCACACCTCCGACGCCGAGTACGCTGCCGGCGAGTGGACGGTCCGATTCGAGGTCGAGGAGGGCGGCCCCGCGAGTGGTAGGCCGATCGAGGACGGTACGGGGCGCAAGGAGATAGTCCGGGTAGGGGTAGACGACGATACACGGCAGCTCAGCTATGTGTGGACCGGAGATCAGGTCGGCTGGCACATGGCCCGCGGCGACTACGGCGCCTACGGCAAACAGGCTAACTACTGGTACGTCTGGGGGTCTCTGGCGCTCGTCTTCGCCCTCGCGTTCTGGCGCTTCGACAAGCTCCTCTCGTTGCGAAACCTCGACATCATCGCCCTGTTGGGTTTTCTCGTCTCGCACAGCTTTTTCCGGGCGGGGGAGTCCTACGAGGCCGTGCTCCTCTGGTACCCGCCGCTCCTCTACCTGCTCGTAAGAACGCTGCTGATGGGCTTCGGGATCGGCGAAAGAGTTGAGAAGACGAGCAATTTCCCGACGCCGCTCCTGCTCGCGCTCGGCGCTCTAGCGAGCGGCTTCGTCCTCTTTTTGAACCTCGATGCAAGGGTGATAGACGTCGGTTACGCGAGCGTCGCCGGGGCAGACCGCGTCATGAACGGCACGCTCCTCTACGGCAACATGCCCGAAGACGTGAGTACCGGCGATACCTACGGTCCCTTGAACTACGTGCTCTACGTCCCCTTCCGGTGGATGTTCGGGTGGTCCGGGGAGTGGGATTACCTGCCGGCGGCTCACGCGGTGACGGCGTTCGCGTTCGTTGGGGGAGCGCTCGCGCTGTTCTTCGCAGGGTGGAGGTACGCGGGGAGGCGGGGCGCAGCAGTAATGCTCTTTGCGTGGGCAGTATTTCCTTACACGTTGTATTCGACAAACAACAACACAAACGACGTGCTCGTGGCGGCGGTGGCGGCCATAGGACTGACGATGGCGGTCTCGCCCCTGGCCAGGGGGATATCGGTGGCGGCGGGGTTCGCGATCAAGCTCTTCCCCCTCATCCTCGCCCCCCTCTGGATGCTCCACGAAGGCCGCCGTCGAGCTTCCGTAGTGGACTTTGTCCTCGGAGGGGTGGGTATCTTCTTCCTCTCGTTCTGGGTGCTCGCCCTCGACGGCGACCCTATAGGGGGCGCCGAGGTCTTCTACCATAAAACTCTAGCCTTCCAGAGCGAGCGTGAGTCGCCGTGGAGCATCTTTGCCCAGGTGCCCGAGCTCGGCCCTCTAAAGTCGCCACTTCTGGCAGCGGCGGTCCTTCTCGCCTTTATAGTCGCCGTGTTCCCGAAGAAGAGGACGATCCGCAGGCTCGCAGCCTTTTCGGCGGCGCTCATCATCGCGTTTCAACTCACCGTTAACTTTTGGTTCTACACCTACATCATCTGGTTCGAGCCCTTTGTCTTTCTAGCGCTTTTCCCAGCCACAAACGAAAAGACCATTTTAGACAGGGAACAGCTACCAACTGCCACCGATCGGCAAGAAATTAATCGTAGCCAAAAAGCGTAAGATGGAGCATACAGGAGGCACTACGGCCGGCCGGGTTTACAGTGATTTCGACTGGCGTTCACCGTTCAAGAGCTACACCTAGGTTACGCGGGATATCATCATAGAACCGGAATGCTTTTTCCGGGCGGTGAGAAGCAGCTGTTACGGGGGTCCGACGCTCTTCGTGCTTGCCGAGCACCTGGTCTTATCCTTGCTGACGACGGTTTATATGCTACCGTTCGTTCTCCTCCTTGCGGTCTCCATTATCTCGCAAGAGGGGTACGAGGTGGCGGGTTTCGTGCTCGTCGCTGTCCTCGTAATAGCGGTGTTCTTTCGTCACCTTCCAGATCTTTGGCGTGCCCTTCTTTTTCGTTGGGGCAACGCTGTGGCATCCGTTTGTGGCGCTCTCAATCGGGATCGGTCACGGTTCAGGGTTTAGAGAGACTTATCGCATAACCGCCTATTCCTCGGTCCTATACATCTTGGGCAGCTTCGTGCCGTTCGTCGGACCACTCGTCGCCCTGGTCGCCGCCCTCTACGTGAGCGTTCACGGCGTGAAGGATGCCCACGAGACGACTATGGTACCAGGCCATCAACTCCGTCTCGGTCCCTTGATCATCCTTATCATTTCGCTCCTCATCGCGGCGTTTTTCGTCTTTTCGCAAAACTAAAGCATCTTCGACCGCCCCCTCCGATATTCCGCAGAATCGGTACGATCGCCAGGTATTCACTACCACGTACTGGGTAAACTAGCCCAAAACTATCCGTCCGGCGCGGCCCGCGTTTCGCGCTCCCGTCGCCAACGGTCGAGACGCTCCTTGATCCCGGACTCCGCTCCTCGCTCCTTTGGCTCGTAGTAGACGCGGCCCGCGAGCTCCTCCGGCAGATAACGGTCGTTCATGCCCTCGGGCTCGTCGTGGTGAGCATACCGATACCCTACCCCATAGCCTTCGTCTCTCATCAAACCCGTCGGGGCGTTACGTAAATGCATCGGGACCTCGGGGACAGGACCGTGTCGTACATCTTCGAGGGCTTTGCCTATGGCGGCGTAGGAAGCGTTAGACTTCGACGTTGCGGCAAGATAGGTCGTGGCCTGGGCAAGCGGGATGCGCCCCTCGGGCATGCCCACGAGTTGAACGGCCTGCGCGGCGGCGACGGCGAGTGGTAGGGCGTGCGGGTCGGCGTTGCTGATGTCTTCTGAGGCCAGGATCACAAGCCTGCGGGCGACAAAAACGGGGTCCTCCCCTGCCTCGATCATGCGCGCCAGGTAATGCAGCGCCGCGTCCGGGTCCCCCCCGCGCACGCTCTTGACAAAAGCACTGACGACGTCGTAGTGCTCCTCCCGCCCATAGCGCAAAGCCCTCTCCCCCACCGCTCCCTCAACGTCGGCGACCTCGACCCGTTCCGACGCCGTAGAAGCGGCGGCTTCCAGAGAATTCAACAACCGCCGCCCGTCGCCACCCGAGAGCCTGAGAAGATACGCCTCGGCCTCAGACGAGACCTCCGCCCCTAAATCCTCGCGTCCCCGGGCGAGCAGGGCCATGAGGTCTACCTCTGAAAGAGGCCGGAGACGTAGAACGCGCGAACGAGACAGGAGTGGCGCCGTAACCTCGAACGATGGGTTCTCCGTCGTCGCCCCAACGAAGTCCACCAGGCCTTCTTCTAAAGCAGGCAGGAGAACGTCCTGCTGGGCCTTGTTAAAGCGATGCACCTCGTCAACGAAGAGGATCGTCGACCGCTCCTCGTACTTGAGGCGCTCGCGGGCACTCTGAAGAGAGGCCCGCACTTCTTTAACCCCACTCGTGACGGCGCTCAATGGGACAAACGCCGTTTCGATCTCAGCCGCAAGTGCCCGGGCCAGCGTGGTCTTTCCGGTCCCCGGCGGCCCCCAGAGGACGATCGCCCCGACTCGCCCCTTCCCGACCGCCGCCTGTAAGGGACCACCAGGGCTGGTCAGGTGATCCTGTCCAACCACCTCGCTCAGGTTTTTGGGGCGCAAGCGTTCTGCGAGCGGAGCCCGGCGAGCGAGCTTTTCAGCGTTTTGTGCGTCAAAGAGGTCCTCCATACTGGCAGTATATCCTGCCGCCCCCGCTGGCTGGTCAGGACCCCCTAGAGTAACGTTCGTCGTGCTCGCGGCGCTGGCGGTCCATGCGGCGGGCGGCTTCGAGGACATCCTGGGGATAGAGGCTCTTTAGAGCGCCGGTCTCCAGGACCTGCTCGACGGAGTGCTCTGGGATCATCATCCACTCCGCCGCGTGCGATGCAGGCAGCGGTTTATTCTGCGCCCTGTAGATTAACCACACTACCCATCGCCCCGGACGCGAACCGGACAAGAACCTCAAAGGCTGCACCTCCTGTACGGTTATGACCCGGATCAATTTAGCACTTTGCTCTTCAAAAGACCCTTTTTTATCTCAAAGTGCCGCTTCCGGTGTCCGTTAGCCCCAGAAGGATGCGGAATTAGCCCCAGAAGGATGCGGAAAGTCTAGTAAGCAGCGCTCTGCTTCCAACTGCTTGTTGAGAACCAAGTACTCTAATGCTTGCGAGCCTGCCCTACCACAGGAATAACCAGAGCCTCGGAAACTTGCTTCAACTCTTTCGCAAAGGGCGTGTCTATTAAACTCTTTTAACTTCGCATGTTTGAGAATACGAGGGTGATGACCTGTGTAATTCTCTCCATCTACGAAGACCGGGTATCTAATAGCAGAAGTCGTATGAGTTACGTAGTGCTGCACATCGAACAGTGCGGCACCCGAAGAAACCCCAAGTACGCTAGGCAAGTAAAGTTCGTTCAGCATGTCGATCAGGCTCGTTCTCATCGAGCCAGCGAAGCTCGCCGTCTGCTTGATTTCGGAGTATATTTTTTCAATCGATTGCCCTCGTGCCAAGCCATCCCTAGCCACTCGATAAGCTATTCCCATCTGAGTCCAGGCAGGCGTGATGCCGACTGTGCACAACTTTGCGTCGGTTTTTATGTAGTCGAAGGGAGCATAGTAACTTCTAGGTTGCCCTCGCTGTACAGGCGAAAGAGCTCATCAAACAGTCGCTCGCGCGTTAGCCTACCGCTCTCAGGGAGCGGTGCAATATACGATAGGAAGGTGCTCAAACGATCGAAGTCCACGCTACGTCCACGGGGACGATTCTGTTCTCCTGCATTACCGAGTTCTCTTTGCCACGTGGTTAAAGCACCAACTTACGTATAAGCCTAGGTTCTAAATAAAACTCTTAGCTGGAGTACAATACCTCGCGTGAAAAGAGATACCGAAGATTTCTACGAGCTGGTCGAGAGGGCCTTGGAGGGGCTGCCACCGGAGCTTGAGGAGCTTTTGGAGAACGTGGCGATAGTCGTCGAGGACTGGCCGGAGTACTCGACACCGCTCGTGTCTAAAGAGGACGAACATGTGCTCTACGGGCTCTACGAGGGGGTGCCCTTGACGGAGCGGGGGGCCGAGTATTCCGGGTTCTTACCGGACAAGATCACGATCTTCAAGGGACCTTTGGAGCGGGATTTCGCACCCGAGGAGCTCGAGGAGCAGGTTAGGGTCACCGTGGTGCATGAGATCGCCCACCACTTCGGCTTTGACGAGAACCGCATCGAGGAGCTGGGTTGGGGATGAAGTCTTTAGGGCAAGGTGCCATCGCCCTTGAGCAGCGGATAGAAGCTCCGGCCGAAAGTGTTGCAGCCTACGTCGGAGATTTTCGCAACGCCAAAGAGTGGATGGTCGGCGTCGAGGGTGTCGAGCAGCTCTCCGAGGAGTCATACCGGCTCATCTTGGAGAGCCCGATCGGGAGGCTCGAGCCCGAGGCGAAGGTCTTGGAGCACGAGGGGGACCTTGTACGCTGGGTCTACACCTCGATCATTGAGGGTGGTGGCGAGGTCACGGTCGCCCCAGCCGGGAAAGGCTCCTCTTGCATCGTCCACTACACCGGCGATTTTCGCCTGAAGGATAGGAAGATCCTGAACCGGGCGGCCCGTTTTATCGGCGTAGAACGGTTTGCCCGCAAGAACGGCGAACGCTCGCTGCTCAGGCTTAAACACCTCATGGAGGCCCGGCGCCACCGATAGAGTTGGCTCCTTCGCTTGCTTAGCTAGTCTCCAAAATCTGAACTGCTGGCTAGCTACAAACCCAGAATCACTCGTCCATCAGAGCCTATGTGGGCGTTCGATGGTCTGCCGTCCACGTTGGTAGGACCTTCGCCGCTGCTTTCAAGGTATACGCGAGGCTCTCTTACGGCAAGGCCCGGGTTAGCGTGGTAGGTTCGCCAGGTGATGTCCTCCCAGACAAAGGTCAGGATCACGGGCGACGAGTCGCCTGTCTCAAGGGCGACGAGCACCTTGGGCTGGCCCAAGGACTTCGAGATAGAGTTGACAGTCTGAAGGTGCTCAGAGCCGTTAAAGAGGTCTATGCCCTCCCGGAGACGGTTCGCCGGTTCTGCGATGCGCCTCCTGAGCTCGTACTCTAGGTCGAGCTCGGCCCGTAACTTGTCGATCGTGGCCCTAAGCTCTACGACCTCGTTCTCGCGCTCTTCGAGGTCGTACTGGAGTCCTTCGACCCTTCTCAGGGCGTCTGCGAGGGCGACGTCCTTGCGGGAGAGCGTGTCCTGAAACTCCCCTTCGTAGGCCTCTATCTCGCTCTTCCTGCCTTCGAGCAGGTCTTGGAGGCGTTCGATCTCGGCTTCGCGGCGCTCGATCTCGCGCTCTAACCGCGCCACCCGCCGGTCCTGCCCCTCGCGCCGGCGCCACCTCTTTCGCTCCTCCTTCTCGACCGCGCGCAACCTCTCCTTGAGCTCCACTCGCTCCTCCTCGAGATCCCCTGCGTGTAACCCAACCGCTTCCGCCCGCGTCCGGGCCTCGTCGGCCGCGAGGCTCGCCGCGGCGAGCTCCTCGTACAGCTCCCGTATGTGCCGATCCTTGGCCTCAAGTCGGTCCCGAAGCCGCTCGAGGTCCGCAACCTCCCCGCCAACCTGATCGCCTTCAGCATCCTCTGCGGCGGCACCGTCGCTCCCGGCATCCTTGGCGAGGGCCTCTATCGGTGGAGAGCCCTCTGTGGGATCGTTCACCGCGGGATTGTTCTCCGGCGAGCTGTCCGCTTGTTCGTGCTCCTCCTGGCCGTTCGGGTCCTGGGTAGCGTCCCCGTTCGCCTCGCGTCGGTCTGGCTCCTCCACTCTCCCCTACTCCTCCTTCGCGGGCTCGTTGGTCGGGCCGTTCCCGGCCGTGCCCTTCGCCGCAGCTTCCCGGTCGGCCCGGCGCTTTGCGCGGCGCCTCTCCCGCTCCTCAGACGAGGGCTTCTCGCGTTCCTCCCTAGCCTCGGCCCCCTCCTCCGGCTTATCCTCGGCTGGGAGTCCGGTGATCTCGTAGATCTTCCCCAGGATCTCCTCGGCCTTTGGTCTCTCCTCGATCCAGGCGTGGACGACCTTGTGGTCCGGGCCCACGAGGAACGTCGCCGGACGAGCGTACTCTCCGTGCTCCTTATCCCTTTCCAGAAGACCGTAGTGGCGGGTGGTAGCGCCCGTATAGTCGTAGAGGACGTAAGAATTGATGCTGGTCTCGCGGACGAAGTCGCGCGCTTGGGCGGGCTCTCCTATCCCGATGCCAACGACGGAAGTGCCTGTAACGTTGATCTCGTCTTCTTTAGACGCCAGTTCCTTAAAGTACGCCACATCCTCTTCAGACCAGCCACCCCTGTAGAAGACCACGACCACGGGACCGCGCGCGGTCCTCATGCTCAACCGGAGCTGCCCCCCCTGGGCACTCGGCAGGAGAAACCCTGGAGCCTCGTCCCCGACCTCCGGGACCGAAAGCGTCTTCGTACGCGCCATGATTACCCTCCTTGCATCTAATGTAGTAGGGATAGTAGGCCAATCCTTTGAGAATATTACAGCTTACCTCTTGCTTTGGCCTAGGGAGCTCCATCACCCGCAGCCCTTGCTGTGCTCGCCGCCGTGAACCCTCGAGCCGGAGCGTTGGCCAAGGATTGGCGATGGTCAAGAGTCCGTTTCGGGTGCCGCCAGGTCGTGTCCCGACTCGTCCACGGCCTCGGGGCTGCGCATCCTCTCGCCTCTAAGGTAAGCGGCGCGCCCGACGACGTGCGCCGAGACCGGGGTGGTAACGAGCAGAAAGAAGGCTATCAGGACTACCCGTGGGATCACCTCAGGCCCCCCCGTTAGCGCCGAGGCCAGAAGCAGCGGCATCATCCCCAAAAAAACCGCCTTGCTAGCCGCGTGCACCCTGGTATAGGTGTCCGGCAGCCGCACTATCCCGTACACCCCGACCGTCATCACCAGAACCCCTAAAATCACCAGAGCGTCGGCCAAAAAGGGGACCAACAACGCGGCGGCTGAAGCAATCTTCACTAGAAGATCTTCCTCTCGCCGTAGTAACGGGCGGCGGCCACGGTGCCGACAAACGCCAGGAGGGCGAGGATGAGAGCCACATCCAGATAGTAGACTTCGCGCTGGGCGTCCCCGTAGAGCACCAGGAGCGCGACCAGGACCAGGGTCAGCGTGTCCAAAGCGAGGATACGTCCGGTGGTGGAGGAGATCCCTACCACCGCCACCACCCCTACCACGAGTAACACGGTCATCCAGAACACCGCCGGGTAGAAGACTATCTCATGCAATATGACCCCTTTCGAGAATACGACTTAGACCGATCATGGAAACACCTTTTTCTGGTAGCGCTGGTACAGGTCCTCGCGTTCCTTACGGAACGCGTCGGGGTCGCTGGCGTCTATAAGGTGAACCAGCATGAACTCGTCGTTCGCCTCGACCAAAAACGCCCCCGGGGAGAGCGTTGTAACCAAAGCCGAGACCGCAACCCCGGTAGGCGTCCGATCTCCGACCGGGACCTTGATGATACCGGGTTGCTTTAGCGGCCTGAGGTGCAGCGTGACGAGCGCGACCTCCCACGTCCCCTTGACAACGTCCCACGCGACGACCCCTACAAACAGGAACAACGCCGCACAGCGCCTCGCAAGCCCCGGCAATGGGTCCGGCTGGCCGTCGAACACGAACGGGCGGAAGGCGTAGATCAGTGTACCCGAGACTATTACGCCGAAAATGAGGTCCAGAGGGTGAAAGCTCGCTAGCACCATCGCGTAGACCCCGGTGAGGAGCAAAACGCAAAGAACTACCCGCTTCAATGCCCACCGCCGGAGTTCCCGGCGAGGGCCGCAGCGGCCGCCTCGCCAAGGACGAGGAGCGGCTCGGGCCATAGACCCGCCACCAGAACCAGTGCTGCTAAAGAAGCGACGAGCACCCGTCCCGTTAGGGGGCCCGCCTTTTCCCAGTAGCCGCCTTGCGGTTCTTGGGACAAAAAGTCACGCTGGTAGGCCTGAAACATATACACGAAAGATAAGGCGCCCCCCACAAAGATCAAAGCCACCAAGACCGCAGCCTGGACCACGCCGCCCGCCAGCGCAGCCTTAAACACGGCAGTCTTGGCGACAAACCCTACAGCGGGCGGTACCCCCGCCAGACTAAAGGCCCCCACCGCAAACGCAGCCCCTACGAGCCGTCCGCGCAGCCTCACAACGAGAAAGAGTAGCGTCTTGTTGAGAGAATTAACTACTGCGTAGATGGCGGCGGCCGAGAAGCCCACTGGCCCACCGATACCAACAGCCACGAGTACATATCCGACCTGCCCGATCGCCGAATACGCCAGGACCTCCGTTAGCTGCTTGCGCGAGATCGCCTGCAGCGCCCCGTAGATTATGCTCGCCGAGCCGAGGATGAGGACCGCCGTCGCCCCGAGCTCCAACTCCTCCGGAAGTATGCCGCCGCCGAAACGAAGCAGGCCGTAGTTGCCGATGTTAGCCAAGGCGCCACTCAAGATCGCGGCCACCGGCGCGTGGCTCCCTACATAGACCGCCGGCAGCCAGAAGTGGAAGGGGAAGAGCCCGAGCTTCAGGGCGAAAGCGGCAAAGATGGCGGCGGCGATAACGATTATAGAGTTGGGGTTGACCTGGCTCACCCTCTCGGCGACGGCCTGCATCTCGAGCGTGCCCGTCACGTGATAGAGGGCGGCAACGGCGATGAGGAACACAACCGAGCCCACCAGGTTCACGACCGCGAAGATGAACGCCGCCCTAACCTGGTAATCCTGCTCCCGGTAGCCCACCAACACGTACGCAGCGGTCATGGAGACCTCGAAGAACACGTAGAAGTTAAATATATCTCCGGTCAGGAACAGCCCCGAGAGCCCCGCCGCCATAAAGAGGACCAGCGCCGGGAACGTACGCGAGCGCACCCCTCCCAAAACTTCGTAGACGAACGAGACCAGGACCACGCCGACCGAGACGACCGCGAACACGGTCCCCAAAACGTCGGCACGAAGGACGATTCCGACCCCAGAGGGCCACCCACCAGCGACGACCTCGGCCGGCTCTCCGTATAAGACCCTGAAGAGCAGCACCACCAGCGAGACGAAACTAGCTCCAAGACCTGCAGCCGCGAGCCAGCCCACCCACGGCCGCCGACCGTCGAAGAGCGCGAGCGCCGCTGCAAGCGCCCACGGGAGTCCTGTCGAAAGCACGAGGAGTGCCGGGCCCGTCATCGGGGCCTCTTCTCCATCTCCTCCTCTTCTTCGAGGTCTTCGCCGCGTTCCAGGGCCTCGGCCTCGCGTGCCTCGGCTTCGGAGATCTCTGCGATATCGACGGTTTTGTGAGAGGTGTAGATCCGGTAGATTAGGCTCAAGAGCAATGCGGCGACGCTCGAGCTGATGACGAGGGCCGTGATCGCCATAGCCTGCACCAAAGGGTCACTCGCCTGCGAGCCCGCTTCGCCCGGGATGGTCAGTATCGGGACCGCCCCGCGGGTGTGACCAGCGGCGATGACGAACAAGGTGGCGGCGTTGGAGATCAAGACGATCCCGACCACCACCCGCAAAAGATCCCGCTGCAAAACGAGGAAGGCCCCGGACCCAAACACGATAGCCACCACGAGCGAGACCGCGAGTATCAACGGCCCTCCTCCCCCGCGAGGTCATCCGCGTCGGCGACGTCCGGGCCTCGGTACTCTTCTTCGTCGGCGATGGTGCGGGCGATGATCTTTATGGCCTCGACGGCGAACCCAAAGACCAGCAAGAACACCCCGAGGTCGAACAGTACCGCGGTTATGAGCTCGAGGGTCCCGAGGTGTACAACCTCTGACTCCGGCTGCGGGTAGTGGGTCAGGATCGGTTCGCCTGCGAACAAGGGTATCGCCGCGACGAAGAGCGCGATCAGGAGACCGACGAATGCACCCTTGCCGGCGAGCCCGACGAGTGGGAGCTCCTCCGCCTCCCGATGACCGAAGGCGAGGTATTGGAGTAACACCCCTAAAGCGGCTACCGCCCCGGCCGAAAAACCATCGCCGGTCTGGGCGTACCCTTTGACGAGTATCGCCACCGCCACAACGAGCGCCGGCAGAAGAAGCAGCTTCGCCACGGTCCGTACCATGATACCCGTGGCTTCCCGGGGCTCCGCCACGCTTCCTTTCTGGGAGCCGTTCATGGCAGACGCCCCCGGCTCAGGAGGGTTGCAACGCCTAATAGGACGAGCGCGACGACCGTGATCTCACCTAAAGTATCCAGGCCGCGGAAGTCCGCGAGGATGGCGGTCACTACATCTTTAGCGTGGGCGTCGGGGGTAAGCCGGATGTGCTCCTCGGCGACCGTCGTCTCGGCGGCGGGCTGTGAGAGCGTCCCCCACGTCACCGCGAAGGCGAAGGCCCCCGCAACAAGGGAGAAAAAGACCGTGCGGTACCGGGCTTGGGGCGGCGCCTCCGCCTGGCGGTGGAGTACTCCGTAAGGGATCAGCCTAAGCGTGCCGATGAACAAGAGCATCAGGATCGTCTCGACGAGGACCGCCACTAGCGCCACGTCCGGCGCCCCGAAAAAGGCGTAGACGGTAGCGAGCACGAATCCCGCGCTGCTGGAGACCAGCGCAAGCGTAACGTGCCGCCGCGTGAAGGTGGCTGTTAGCGCCGCAACCGAGACCGCGACAAAGGCCAAAAGCAGCGTCAGGTCGCGCGCTCCAACCTCCCCCACCCGGTACGCCTCTGTTGTGGGTGTCGCAAGAATACCCACCCCTACAAGAACGCCCGCGGGCAAGAGTATCGCCGCGACCCGTCCTCGAAGGTCTTGCGCCTCCGCCCGGTGGACGTAGTCCGAGAGTCGGTTGAGACCTTCTAAGGCCTCCTCGTACAACCTCCCCGGCCCCGCAACATCCCCGAGCCGCGAGGCAGCCGGCGCCAGCCAGTCCCATAGCGGCCTCGAAACCACGACGAGGACCCCGAGCAAGAACGTCCCTGCAGCCATCAGGTTCTCGGGACGCAGGTCGAGGTGGTACGCCGGTTCTATAGGTGTTGGTGCGCCGTACGAGACCGCACCCGCGACCTCGGCCAGGTGGGTGAAAGGCTTCACGAACAAGCCGCCCAAGAGCACGGCTCCTGCGAGAACGGCGATCGGCCAGACAAAGGTTGCCGGGAGGCGACTCGTACCGTCGCCAGGTTCCCCAAGAAACAGGCCACCCCAGAAGTGCCAGACGTACGCGAACGTAAGCACCGTACCTGCGACCGCGAGCCCAGCGAACAGGGGCCCCCGCTCCAGCGCCGTTTGAAAAAAGAGCTCGTCTTTGAAGAAGCCGATGGTGAGGGGAAGCGCCGCAAGACCTGCCGAGGCGATACCGCTCACCGCCGTCAAGAGCGGCAGTTGTTTCCTCAAGCCTCCGATCCTGCCCAGTCTATCCTCGCCGGTCGCCTCGGTAACGGCGCCGGCGGTGAGAAACAGGGCGCTCTTGGCGAGGGCGTGCGAGACCACATAGAACAAAGCCCCGGCAGCTCCGTACTTGCCGCCGAGGCCGTACATAAGGACAACGTATCCGTACTGGGAGACCGTGGAGTAGGCCAGAATTTGCTTCAGGAGGTCTCGCGTGAGGGCCCACACGCCGCCGACGAAGATAGAGAGCAGCCCTACTATGAGCAGAACGTCCATCAGGAACTGGCTCTTCTCCAGGAGGGGATATACCCGCCCCAACAGGAGCACTCCGGCCGCAACCATCGCAGCGGAGTGGAGGTAGGCTGAGACCGGGGTCGGTGCGGCCATCGCCCGAGGCAACCAGAAGTGAAACGGGACCTGAGCGCTTTTGGCGAGCGCTGCGACGGTGATGAGGAGGCCCGAGACGTTCAAAAGCGCGCCCGGATCTACCTGTTTGGCGAGCTCGGGCACGGAGAAGGACCCGTGGGCAGCGTAGAGGAGTAGAGCGCCGATGAGGAGTAGAACGCCGGTGACGCCGGTGACGAGCAGCGCCATAAGCGCCCAGGTCCGGGCGCCCGGGTCGTGACGGTCGTACGCGATCAGGTAGTACGACGCCACCGCCGTAAGGTCCCAAAAGACGAACAATAGTATGAGGTCCTGAGCCATCGCGAGCCCTACCATCGCCCCCATAAAAAGGAGCATAAAGCCGTAGAACCTCGTCATCTCCGACTCCGGGCGTTCCTCGTACTCGAGGTGCAGTGGCAAATAACGCGAGGAGTAGACGAGAACCAAAAAACCTATCCCCGACGCGAGCAGGGCATACAAGGCGGCGAACCCGTCGAGGGTGACGGCGAAGCGCAGATCCCAAGTCGGCGCCCACGCGATGTCCAAGGCACCTCCCCCCCAGTACCAGGCAAGAGCGGTCGCGAGGAAGGTAAGCGCCGCAAAGGTTACCCCTACGGACGCCGCCAAACGAGGCCGCAAGGCACCCGCGAGCATCGCCGCGGGCGCCGCAAGAAGGGCCAGAAATAGCGGCAGGAGCGTCGCTAAAGAAGCCAAGGTCACGGACGCCGTCAGGTCCTCTTCCTCAGGGGTGCTGGTGGCCTGCTGCACATCGTTCCTCCAAACCAAGTAGGAAGCTGTCGGGGCCGGGCTCGCCGCAAGAGCGCACGCTCGGCACAGGTCGAGACCGCAAATCTTGTCTGCTATGTGCTAATAGAAAATACCACCTCATGCCAGGAGAAACCCGGGTACTTCGCGGACCAGCCACGTACGGGTTTACGGGGTACAATCATGTACGGGTTTGCGGGATACAATAGGGGCTGGGAAAGCGTAGACTCTAGGCGGGTATGATTCAGTTAACCGATAGCTTTGATCGCAAGATGGACTACCTCCGCATCTCGGTGACGGACCGGTGCAACTTCCGCTGCCAGTACTGCATGCCCGAGGACATCGAGTTCCAGGACAAGAGCCACATCCTCACCCTGGAGGAGATGCTCACTTTCGCCGAGGCTTGCCTGCAGTTGGGCGTCACCAAGGTGCGCGTCACCGGTGGCGAGCCTTTAGTACGCCGGAACGTCGTCTGGTTCGTCGGCCAGCTCAAAGAACTCGGCTTTGAAGACGTCACCATGACCACGAACGGCTTTCTCTTAAAAGAGAACCTCGACGGCCTGGTCGAGGCGGAGCTAGACCGGATCAACATCTCCTTGGACACGCTTCAACCCGAGAAGTTTGCCTTCATAACGCGCCGCAACCACTTCCAAAAAGTCTGGGACGCCATCATGGCGGCTTTGGAGACCCCTCTTTCTCCGGTCAAGATAAACGCCGTGGCCATGCGGGGGGTGAACGACGACGAGATCGTGGACATGGCGAAGCTGACGCTTTGGTACCCGATGCACGTCCGCTTTATCGAGCTTATGCCCTTGAACGGGGACACCGACGGCTCTCGCTTCCGCTCGCTCTTTATCTCGGGCAAGGAGATCCTGGAGCGAGCGCAGGAGGAACTCGGCGAGCTCACGGAGATAGAGCCCGACGATCCGGCCGCCCCTGCCGACGAGTTCAAGTTCGAGCAAGCGCCCGGCACGTTCGGCGTGATCACGCCCGTTTCAGAGCCGTTCTGTGCCCGGTGCTCGAGGCTCAGGCTGACGGCTGACGGCAAAATCCACCCTTGCCTCCTTACCGATCTCGACGTGCCTGTAAAGGACGCGATACGTTCTCCCGACCCTATCCCGGCCATCCACGAGATCTTGTGGCACGCGGCGCGCGTCAAGCCGCCAGCCGGGCTCACACTGCCTGAGGAGGCGCGAAGGCGCACGATGAGCCAGATTGGGGGCTAAAAGCTCCTCACCCAGCTAGCGAGAAAGAGCTAAAGACGCCGAAGCGCCTGCACGCTAGAATGCTGGCGGGCTAAATTACGAGGAGAAAGCGTGGCGGAGGACCAGAGCGCAAACGGCGAAGAAAAAGGTACTAAGAGAGCCGTAATCGCGGCGTTTACCGCCAACCTGCTGATCGCCATCTCCAAGTTTGTCGCCGGATTAATCTCAGGGAGCGCCGCCATGCTGGCAGAGGGGGCGCACTCGGTGGCCGACACCGTAAACCAGGTCTTCTTGCTCGTCAGTCTGCCCCTCTCCAAGAGCGGCCCGGATCGAGAGCATCCCTATGGCTACGGAAAGGACCGGTTCTTCTGGTCACTGCTCGTCGCCGTCGGTCTATTCGTCGCCGGCGCCGTCTTTTCGATCTACGAGGGCATCACGAAGATAACCGGCGAGTTGGAGGGAAGCGAGTCTTACCTGCTCGCCTATATAGTACTCGGCGCGGCGTTCGTCTTCGAAGCCGGGGCTCTGGTCGTCAGCATCCGCGAGTTCCGGCAGGCCGCGAAAGAAGAAAACCGTACTTTCTGGGAGCACTTTAAAACTACGCGCAACACGACGTTGAAGGTACCGCTCTATGAAGACGTGGCGGCGCTCATAGGGCTCGTTATCGCCGCCGCCGGGCTCTTTCTCACCCAAACGACCGGGGTTACGCTCTACGATGGGCTTGCCTCCGTAGGCATCGGCGTGGTCCTTATAGCTGTTGCTTTTGAGCTCGGCGCCGACTCGCGCAGGCTGCTTTTGGGCGAAGCGGTGCCCCCCGAGGACGAACAACGTCTGCGCGAGACCATGAACTCCTTCGATGAGGTCACAGACGTTTTGCGCCTGCTTACGATGCATATAGGACCCAACGCTGTGCTCGTGAACGCCGAGATCCACGTCGTAGACGGGCTCGACACCGACCAGATCGAAGACCTCCTAGAACGGATAACCCAGTCTCTGCGCGACGAGATGCCCGAGGTGGCTCATACCTTTATAGAGCTGCATCCTCCAGGCCAACCG
>DATHAB010000212.1:0-14282 GCA_035296885.1 Rubrobacteraceae bacterium | reverse complement strand
TACCGCCCCTAGCACGATTAGGAACGTGGGCGCCGTGAGCTCGACGGCGATCCCTAGCTCGGTGATGGCTGCGAAGACCGCGTAGACGAGAATAGCGTACTGCACCACGCTCGCTAGGATACCCGACCCCGTAGCCCCCCTGACTATGCTGGAAAGGAAGTTCGCTAGAAGCGCCGCGAGGATCAAGATCAAGATCGCCGCGATGATCCTCGGTATATAGGCGACAAGTTGCCCTAGAACCGCCGAGACCTGAGGAATACCCAAAGCGTCGGTGGCCATGGTAATGGCGATGATGAACACGAACCAGAACACCAGCTTGCCGTGGATTGTGGCTGGGGTCTCGCGCGTCTCGGCCCTGTCGAAGAACTGCTTTATACCCCCGCGCTCCATCCAGCTGTCGAAGCCTATGCCCTGTAACACCCGGCTCACGACCGCCTGCAGAACCGTCGCTACAATGTAGCCGATGATCAGAATTATGATCGCACCTATGACCTGCGGTACGTAGTTTAAAAAAGTGTTTAATGCGTCCTGCAGTGGTTGAAACATTTACGTCTCCTTCCTCTCATCCCTATCTTTATAACCCTAGTATTGCTTACTGCTCTACCTGCGGCTACCTACCCTCGCTCCTGCATTGCTAATCCGAGCGAAGGTGCAGATTAGATATGCCTTCCCCTTTGCTTTTGCCCATGGCCTTCGCTACCTGCTGCGGCGAGTTCTCGTCTGGTCGTCGATGTCGACCTCCTCCTTACGCCCGTCCCCTCGTTCCTGGCAGCATCCTTGCGTGCCCTGATCTCATTCTTAACGACGGGACGCTTGTCGACCATATTCTCGCCCTCGGTCACCAACACGCTTACCTCGTCCTTGCTTATGTAGGCCTCGGGGGCCTCCCAACCCACGTGTACCTCCTCGTGTCTCTTGGGCACCTGGACCCGCTCCTCCAACTCCCGCGTGATTTCCTAGTCGTCGTTGAAATTTGGGGTCTCTTTGACCCTGTCTTTGGACTTTTCGCCGTGCTGGTCGTAGACAGTGTAGCCAGCGTGCTGGTGGTTAATCACCATGAACTTGTCGCTGCGCTGCTCGCGATCCACCGAGAGCGAATTGCTGCTTGGTTGATGGTGGCGAGCGCAGTGGGCTTTCTAGCTTCCTCGGTGGTGTATAACGCAGGGGAAATAATCCTGGTGCCGATGCCGGACGTACCACACAAGCCCCGTTACCCGACTGAAATCTCCGATTACCTCCGCTTTCTGTACCCAACCCCACTACCACTACTCGTCGGGGCAGCCTTAGCGTTACTCGCTCGAAGGATGGAAAGTGAACAAAACCCTGGCTGAGTCTACGTTCGACAACCCAAAGTTTTTATACCTCACCGCAACCTCTCAGGAGACGAGCCACCTGAAAGGGGTCCGAGGAGACTACGGGGGCAGCGTAGAGCTCCATTGCCCCTATGTCCGAGGTGCGGCTCGCCGGATCGCCCCGGTCGACCAGGTGCATCGTTACCGGGAAAGAGGACCAGTCCTCCCCGGTAGGCGCAAGCGGCGGCATGTAGAAGGCGGCGTTAAAGGAGGAGACATCCAAGTCCCGCGTATAGCATTCGAGTACGTTGGCAACGAAGCGGCGCAGGGACTCGCCGAGGTCAGGACCGAAGAGCACTACCTCTTTCTCCTTTCTCGGCGTAAGGCTGACGAAGCCGCGAACGGCCGGGGGACTTTCTAAGGGTGGAGAGAGTCCGAGTCCTAAAGCCTCGTGTACCCGAACAAGGTCTGAGAAATAGTCCGAGCCGTATTTACTCTTGTACCAAAGGGCCGCCCGACGGAGGCGCTCGACCTTCGGGTAGTGCGCCCCTCGGGTAACGGTGATCTGGGCGTGGCCGTGGATGACGGAGCCTCCTGCTCGCCAAAGACAGTTCCACATAAAAAACGGATACTTTGCCTCCGGATCTTCTTCAAAGGCCCGCCCCATCCACTCAAGAGCAACGGAGACGTAGTCGTCTACCTTCTTCGGAGTAAAGCAGAGGGGATCGTGATTGTCGAAGACAACGAGGCCGTGGAAGCCGTCGTATTTGGCTACGTTCGAGGCCGAAACCGAATAGGAGCCCCGAACACGTCCGAAGACGTCTTCTGGCGTCTTCTCCTCGGGAGCACAGAACGGGTCTTCTTCGCGGGCATCCTCGATCTCACGGCGTAGTAGGTCCGGTGTATCCTCCCCAACGTCAAAGGGCCGCGAGGCGCGAAGTTCGTTGAAGAGCGTGCCTTCGAGTGTTATCCGATCGGTGACCCGCACTATCTTTTGCTCCTGCACGGAGCCCACGGAACCAAAAGTATCCTCTACCCAATCACGCATTCCTTGCGGCACCACAAGGCGGCCCGTGGTGGAGATTACCTCAAAGAGACGATCGGCAAGGTCCCGCTCCTCCGAAGGCAGACCCTCTAGCAGCGCATACAGGTCCGTTATTCTCCATTTAGATATTTCCTCGCCAGCAGCACTCAAGCTTTTCTCACCCTACATCCGTCAAGGGAGAAAGGGATCGACGCGGAGCACTGCCCTCCCGCAAGCCCCACAGGTCTTTGTAGACGTCCAGGATTAACCGCCGGCAGTCCTCCGGGAGGTTTTCGAACGGGATCTCGCGCCCCATACGCTCGTAGGGCGGCCGTCCGCGGTGTAAGACGCCGCCTCCGGGCGCGAGCGCTTTTTCACTCATGCACAGGTATAGGCACTCCCCGGGTTTTTTATCGGTAGAGAAGCCCGTAAACACCGATGTGTAGCGTTCGGCGGACACGCCGCCGTCGTCGTAGCTTCAAACGTAGCGGGGTACGCCGCTCGAAAGCAGCCGCTCCCATCTTTCTCGACGGCTCATGCCCGTATTGTACGGCCGGACTCACAAAGAAGAGCAACACCAAGATATCGAAGCCTGAAGTAAGCGGTTTTGTACCAGAGACTCGGCCGGACCTAGCCTGTGTTGCTTCTTTGGGAAGGCGCTGCGGAAAGAATTCCCGTCAACAAGAGCGATAGCAGCAGCAAGGCCATGATCATGGATACGACCCCGTACCATCCGTAAGGGGTCCAGAACAGTCCCCCGACCACCCCGAACAGGCTCGAGCCTGCGTAGTAGAAAAGCAGGTACAAAGAGGAGGCCTGGGCCTTATCTACGATGGCCCGCTGGCCGACCCAGCTGCTGGCTACAGAGTGGCTCCCGAAAAACCCGAAGGTGTACACGGCGATGCCGATGATTATGACGTACAAGCTACCGCTCAAAGTAAGAAAGCCGCCAACGAACATGGTCGAGATGCCCGTCAAGAGGATCTTGGGATGTCCGAAACCGTCGGTTAACTTTCCCATCCATGCGGAGCTAAACGTGCCCGCGAGATAGACCACAAAGATCGATCCGAGCGCCGCTTGGCTCAAAAGGTAAGGTGGGGCGACCAAAAGATAACCAACGTAGTTATAGAGGGCGACGAATCCCCCCATTAGCAAGAACCCTATGCAAAAGATGCACAGCAACCCCGGGTCTTTTACGTGACGAATCACAGGCCCAACCAGCCTTTTGTTGGCGAGCGGTTGGGGAGTAAAGTTGGCGGAGGCCGGCAAGCCGATCCAGAACCACAGGCTACAAAACAGACCAAGCACGCCGATCGTGCCCAAGGCCACTCGCCACGAGTAAACATCACTCAGCACACCCGTCGCGATCCTTCCGACCATGCCGCCGACGGTGGTGCCGCTGACGTACAGCCCCATAGCCAGCCCCAGACTGCCCGGCTGGAACTCCTCCCCAACGTACGCCATGGCTATGGAAGGCAACCCCGCGAGAGCTACCCCTTGTAGTGCCCGAAGACCCAACAACGTGGAGAAGTCGGGGCTAAAAGAGATCAACAGGGCCAGCGCAGCGGAGCAGAAAAGCGAAAGGGTCATTATGATTTTTCGCCCCCGCGACTCGGAGAGCGTCGCTGCAACCATCATGAACACGGCGAGGGTCGCGGTCGCGAGTGACAGTGACAGGCTGGCCACTGCCGGCGTCACTTCAAACTGCCTCGAAAAAACGGGCATCAAGGGCTGGGTGCTGTAAAGGATGGCGAAGGTCACGAACCCTCCGGCGAACAATGCGGTGCTGGCCCACCAGAAAGCCCCAGTACCTCTCTCTATACGATCCAAGATCTCCTCATCTCAGCTCGTGTCCTAGCACACAATCGGACTCTCGCTCGTACCGTGGGTAAGAGAAAGGGGCCGGAGATATCTCCGGCCCCTTTCTGGTAACGGTTAGCTGCTTGAAGCTATCTAACGGACCGCTTCTTCCCGGCCAGGCTCCCGACCGGGTTGGTTCCGGTGCGGGTCGTCGTCCGCGTCGTTGTACTGGTTGAACTGCTGTTCCTCAGTCGAGCCGGTCAGGGCGGTGGTTGAGGAGACGCCGCCGGAGACGACCTGGGTCACGTCGTCGAAGTAGCCAGCACCGACCTCGCGCTGGTGCTTGGTGGCGGTGTAGCCGTGCTCCTCGGCAGCGAACTCGGCCTGCTGAAGCTCAGAGTAAGCAGCCATACCCCGGTCCTGATAGTCGTGGGCGAGCTCGAACATGCTGTAGTTCAAGGCGTGAAAGCCGGCAAGGGTGACGAACTGGTACTTGTAGCCCATCTCCCCGATCTGGTCCTGGAAAGAGGAGATCTCCTCCTCAGAGAGCTTCATCTTCCAGTTAAACGAAGGCGAGCAGTTGTACGCGAGGACCTTACCGGGAAACTCGGCGTGGATAGCGTCCGCGAACCGCTGCGCCTGCTCCAGGTCTGGGGTGGAGGTCTCGCACCAGATGGCATCCGCGAAGGGCGCGTAAGCGAGCCCGCGAGCGATGGCCTGATCTAGGCCAGCATTAGTCCGGTGGAATCCCTCGGCCGTGCGTTCCCCGGTGAGGAATGGCTGGTCAACCGGATCTACGTCCGTCGTGATGAGGTTCGCGGCATCGGCATCGGTGCGGGCGACGATAATCGTCGGAACGCCCATCACGTCCGCCGCGAGCCTCGCGGAGATGAGGTTCCTTATGGCATGAGACGTCGGCAAAAGGACCTTGCCGCCCATGTGGCCACACTTTTTCTCGCTCGCGAGTTGGTCCTCGAAGTGAATACCCGCAGCACCTGCCTCGATGTAGGCTTTCGTGATCTCGAAGACGTTCAAAGCGCCGCCGAAACCGGCCTCAGCGTCGGCGACTATCGGGGCGAACCAGTAGGTACCCCCGTCTCTGCCCTCAGAGTGGCTAATCTGGTCGGCCCTCTGCAAGGTCTGGTTGATCCTTTTGACCACGTGCGGCCCGCTGTTTGCCGGATATAAACTCTGGTCGGGGTACATCTGGCCTGCGAGGTTCGCGTCGGCAGCGACCTGCCAGCCGGAGAGATATATCGCCTCGAGCCCCGCCTTGACCTGCTGCATCGCCTGATTGCCCGTCAAAGCCCCGAGAGCCCGCACGAAAGGCTTCTCGTGCATCAGCTTCCAGAGCCGCTCAGCGCCCATCCGCGCCAAAGTGTGCTCGATGGTGACCGAGCCCTTGAGCCGCGCCACGTCCTCGGCCGTGTACGGGCGCGTGATCCCCTCCCAACGCGGAGATTCCCACTCCCGCTCTATCTCCGCCACCTGATTTCCGTTGAGCATCTTCCTTCTCCTTTTGCCAGACGTACTAACTACCCTATATACGTTATCAACATACGTGCGGTTTGCAGACAACCATTATATGTACCTTTTCAGATCGCGTCAAATGATACATATACGCGCAATCTGGAGGTGCGGGGCCGTGAGCCGGCGGTCGGTGGGCCGCACGGCTCGCTTTTTTGTCAGAGAGGGTCGGTATTTTTGCTCCTCTAGTCCAGGTACTTATAGCCGGGCAGGGTAAGGAACTCGACAAAGTTCTCGTCGGTGGAGATCTGGTCGAAGAGCGCGGCAGCCCTACCGTACTCGTCGGTCTTGTAGCGCTCTTCGCCAACGATCTCTTTGATCCTTTGAAGCTCCTCGGCGAGAAGCTCGCGGAACAGCTCCTCGGTGACTTTGGTCCCATCATTGAGAACACCCTTTGGGTGGTGGATCCACTGCCACACCTGAGAGCGTGAGATCTCCGCCGTCGCCGTGTCCTCCATGAGGTTGTAGATCGGCACGGCCCCCCGTCCCGCGAGCCACGCCCCGAGGTACTGCACGCCGACGCTGATGTTGTTGCGAAGGCCTGCTTCCGTAATAGTCCCCTCTGGCCTTTCGAGGAGCTCGGCGGCCGTAGGGTTCACGTCGGGGCGCTGCCGGTCGATCTGGTTGGGCTGCGGCATGATCTCGTCAAAGACCTCTTTCGCCAGTCCTACCATGCCCGGATGCGCCACCCACGTTCCATCATGCCCGTCGTTCGCCTCGCGCTCCTTATCGGCCTGGACCTTCGCAAAGGCCTCCTCGTTCGCCACCGGGTCGTCCTTCACCGGGATCTGGGCCGCCATCCCGCCGATGGCGTGTGCGCCCCTCCTGTGGCAAGTCTTGATAGCAAGGAGCGAGTACTTCCGCATAAACGGGACCGTCATCGTTACCTGTCCCCTATCCGGGAGAAGCAGGTCCTTGTTACGGAACTTCTTTATGTAAGAAAAGATGTAGTCCCACCGCCCGCAGTTAAGGCCCGCCGAGTGCTCGCGGAGCTCGTAGAGGATCTCATCCATCTCGAACGTCGCCAGGATCGTCTCGATTAGTACCGTAGCCTTGATGGTCCCCTGCGGGATACCCAGCTCGTCCTGCGCCCTGACGAAGACGTCGTTCCAGAGCCTCGCTTCGAGGTGGCTTTCCATTTTCGGTAGGTAGAAGTACGGACCAGTACCCCGATCTATAAGGGTTTGGGCATTGTGGAAGAAGTACAGGCCGAAATCAAAGATGCCCCCCGGGACCTCTTTGCCGTCCACGATCATGTGCTTCTCGGGGAGGTGCCAACCGCGAGGCCGGGCGATAAGCGTGGCCACCTCGTCGTCGAGTTCGTAGTGCCTGCCGGTCTTGGGCTCTTCGTAGGTGATGGTCCGGTTTATGGCGTCGCGGAGGTTGATCTGGCTTGCGATCATGTTCTGCCACGCAGGACAGTTGGCGTCCTCGAAATCGGTCATGTAGCAACTCGCACCAGAGTTTAGAGCGTTTATCGCCATCTTCCGGTCCGGGGGGCCCGTGATCTCCACCCGCCTGTCCTGCAAGTCATCTGGTATGGGCGCTATCTGCCAGTCACCCTCGCGAACGTCTCTGGTCTCGGGCAAAAAGTCCGGCATCTCGCCCGCATCTATGCGCTCCTGGCGCTCCGCCCTATGCCTGAGGATCTCATCTACCCTCCCCGCAAACTCCCTATGAAGCGTCGCCACGAACGCGACCGCCTCCGGCGTCATTATCTCGGCGAACCCGTCGACAACAGGGGCGTGTATCTCGATCCCCTCACCGAACCGCTGCTGTGTCTTCTCCATGCCCTCGCGTTACCTCTCTCTAGCTCCTACGACTCCTAAAGCCCGGCTACTTTAGCAAGCCGCAGGTATCAACACCCGCCAGACCGCCACGACTCCGCCGCTAACCGTACCTGAAGCGTATCAACTGCCTTGATATTATTCCAATCGTTTGATTGAATCTTTTTGATAAAAAATCTTGATATCGGGAGGCTGCGGTGCAGATCAGGCAGATGGAGTGCTTTCTGGCGGTAGCTCGTCTGGGGAATCTAAGTCGGGCCGCCGAGGAGATGCACCTGACGCAGCCGACCCTGACGGCACGGATAAAGGGCTTGGAGGACGAGCTCGGGGACCAGCTTTTTGTCAGGACGAGCCGGGGGATGCGTCTTACGGAGGCGGGTAAGGAGTTTGCGCCATACGCGGAGCGATGCGTGGCGAGCCTCGAGGAGGGCAAGCAGCGGCTAAAGGAGCTCAGGGGCGCCGCGGGCGGGCGGCTGTCTTTGGGGACCTCTCCAGGAGTTAGCACATATGCTTTGCCTGCGATCTTGGAGCGTTTTACTGCGGCACATCCGCGCGTTTCGGTCTCGGTCAGGACCGGGCACTCGGAGGAGGTTCTGGAGATGGTTCTAAAGGAGGGGGTACAGCTCGGGTTGGCGCGAGCGGTGAGCCACCCAGAGGTCGAGAGCATGCCGCTGTATGAAGATGAACTCGTGCTGGTGGTAGATCCGCAGCACCGCTTTACCGAGAAGGGATCCGCGGAGTTGGCGCAGATCGGGCGCGAGCAGCTCATACTCTTCGACCACGCATCGAGTTACTATGAGCTTACGCGGTCGCTGTTCAGAAATGCGGGGATAAGGGAGTTCAGAGCTATAGAGCTCGACAGTATCGAGGCAGCCAAGAGGATGGTCGAGCACCGCTTAGGGGTAGCGTTCTTGCCCAGGACGGCGGTGGTGCGCTCGGTGGCTTCGGGGCACCTCTGTTTAGTAGAAATCGAGGACGGCCCGGAGATACAGCGTCCGATAGTAGCCCTCAGGCGGCGAGACGTGCCACTCACGGGAGCCGTGCAAGCCTTTTTAGCGGTGGCGGGCAAGATGGGCGAGACCCCAAGCCGCGCCCAGCTCTCCCCCACCATGGCCGCCCAGTTCGAGAACCTCCAGCTTGTGGACCTGTTCACGTAAAGCAGTGGCTTGGTAGTCCCAGCTTCCGCCAGGCTCGTCTTCAACGCCCTGTTCGTAGCTTTGGCGACCGTGGTGCTGGCACTGATCGGGGGATGGTTGGGCGGCGCTTCACCGGGGTTGAGGCTCACGGAGACGCCGTTTTTGGAGACGTTCCAGGGATGAGGAGTTGCGGATGGATGGTTGCGCTCGTGGTCGTAGCGCCATTGCTACCGCTGCTGACGTTGGCGTTCTATTAAGCGTTATTCGAGCCTCCGTCGGTGCTACCACCGTATATGTTGGTCCTCGCCGCGCAGATCCTCACCGAGGTGCTGTTCATGCGCATGTTTGTCCCTAACATCGTCGTGATCACGGGCCCCGTCTACATAAGCTAGCGGCTCTGGCAAATTTGGTACTCGCGTAAATACGTCTTTGTGACGGAGAGGCTCACGAGTTTTGGGCAGAGTACCGTGCGTGGCCTGCTGTCGCTGGGGTTGGTCTTCTAGACGGCCAGCCCGCTGTTTCTGGCCCTGATCGCATTGCCGTGGGTGGTCGAACCTTGAACGATGCATCGGATCGGCTCAGAGATCGAAGATACCTCAACTTGGAGACGTACCGCAGAAATGGCGAAGGCGGGCGGACACCGCTGTGGTTTGTAGCGGAAGACGGCGTGCTCTACACCGAGACACTCTCGAAGACCGGCAAGGTCAAGCGGTTGCGGAGGGAACCGTGCCTCCAGCTACTTACCGCCTGACCGGCGCGGGGAGCCGAAGGGTGAGTGGATCGAGGGCGAGGCGTACCTCGTGTAGGGGAAGAAGCCAAATGAGTGCGGGAGCTTCTGAGCAGGAAGTACGGTCTCCAAACAGGCTCCAACAGGCTCGTTGAGGTGATGTACCGATTCATAAAGGGAGAGACGGTGATCATCTCGAGGCAGATCCGGAGCGTGAAGCCGGACATGTAGCGCTCACCTAGGACATAGGTCGTATACTGGTTAGAGAACGCGCGTCAACGACCGTTTTTCGAGGTGATGGAAGAGTGGAGCGCAAGACGATTATCGTCATGGAGGGCGACGAGACCGGGCAGGAGCTTTTGGAGGAGTCGTTGCGGGTCCTGGACCCTTCGGTGACCGGGCTGAACCTGGAGTTCAAAAGGTACAACCTCTCGTTAGAGAACAGGCGGGCTACCGACAACGGGGTCGTGTACGAAGCAGCCACGGCGACAAAAGAGACCGGGTTCGGGCTCAAGGCCGCGACTATAACCCCCGAGAGTACAGGCGACGTGGGGTCTCCAAACGCTATCTTGCGTAGAGTAATAGACGGGACGGTAATTTTGCGGACCGGGCGGCGTATTCCGGGGGTAAACCCGTTACCGGGCATCCACGCCCCCATCTCCGTCGTTCGCATGGCTGTGGACGACGCGTACGGGGCCAAGGAGTGGCGCGAGGGCGAAGGAATAGACGAAGTAGCCTACCGGACCGAAAAGATCTCGCGGAGGGTGTGCCGGGGTGTCGCCGAGTTCGCCTTTATTCAGGCCCGGAAGATGCGGGCGGAGGTCTTTGGCGGGCCGAAATATACCGTTTCTCCCGTCTACGAGGGCATGCTCAAAGAAGAGATGGACCGGGCGGCAGCCAAGAATAAAGATGTCCGCTATGATCCGCGTTTGATTGATGCGACCTTCGCCCTGCTCTTAACGGCCCATGGGGACGCGATGGTCATCCCCACCTTGAACCGCGACGGCGACCTCATGTCCGATATGGTGCTCCAGATGTTCGGTTCCATAGCCGGCGCCGAGTCGCTCCTCATTCAGCTAGACGACCAGTACAACCCATGCACGATCATGGCAGAGGCCCCGCATGGCACGGCGCCAAGCCTTTTTGGGAAGAACATCGCGAACCCTATGGCCATGATCCTCGCGGGCGCGGCGCTCCTGACTTTCTTCCACGAAGAGGATGCCCACCAGGTCTCGCGCGCGATCTACGAGGCGACCTTCGAATCGGTGCTCGAAGGGAACCGGACGCTAGACCTCGGAGGGCACACCGGGATGCGAGAGTTTACCGAAGAGGTGATCCGACACGTCAAAACCAAACTCGAGGTCTGGAGCGCCCTTGCGTAAGGCAAGGCGCGGTGAGAAGTTTGAGGTCTCCCCGGCGACTTTAAGCGTCATGGGCCTGGCTACCATAGCCGGACTCCGCTCGATGGCAGCCCCGGCTCTCCTGAGTCGCGCTATACAGCGCGGCGATATTGCAGAGTTGCAGTACACCCCTTTCGCTGCTTTAGGCTTTCCAAAGGTCTCGGTGGTCCTACAGCTGATGATGATCGGGGAGATGGTCGCGGACAAAACGCCCTTTGTACCAGCCCGCACCTCTTATTTAGCCCTCGCAGGGCGTGCCCTCTCCGGCGCCCTCGTGGGAGCCGCCCTGTTCGCCGCCCAGAAGCGCCGCCTAGCCCCCGGCACCGTTCTTGGGGCGCTCTCTGCTCTCCCCACGGCTTACGCCGGGGAGAAGCTTCGCGTGAAAGGGACAGAGAAGCTCGGGGTGCCGGGACAGCTCCTCGGCTTGCTGGAGGACGGCGTTGTCCTCTCTTTAGGCACACGCCTTCTGCGACAGTACCGGACATAAACTACCTATGCTAGAGTAGCAAGGGCTGGGACTCCGAAAGACCCGGCTCTACCTCAACAAGGGCAAAACGAAGTGGGCCTGGCAATCTAGCCGAGCCTCAAGAGGCGCAGTGGCAATTACACCGCGCTTCGCCTCCTTTTGATCTGGCTCCTTTGCCTGCTCGTTTGGCAGTTCATCCGCGAAGCGGAGAATCTATAGGCGAGCGGCGGCCAAAAAGAACCGAACCTTTGAGATAAGTCCGTTCGCTAGCACCCGTCGCTTATGCGCCT
Source organism: Rubrobacteraceae bacterium (assembly GCA_035296885.1). Lineage (GTDB taxonomy): Bacteria > Actinomycetota > Rubrobacteria > Rubrobacterales > Rubrobacteraceae > Rubrobacter_F. Next base: position 2,833 of record DATHAB010000212.1, on the reverse strand, counting down.
TCGGAAGAGCCTCCTATTGCGCTCCTCCATCTTGGCCGAAAGCTGCCAGATCTCCACGATCAACTCGACCGGAAAGGTAAGGTTTCTAGAGCAATCTTCTTGGCTCTTGGTTCTGACGACTATACACATTGTGGTCTACAGAACACACCTATTCCTCGCGAAGCTGGTTACGCGCGACCGGGGCACGTAGTTGTAGTTAAAGCCGAGCAAGGGTTGTAGTATTACTTAGAGGCTGGATAAACCGAATTACTAAAAACAGAAGTTGTCTAAGGAGAGCGCACTGTAGCAACAAGCCCACCCTCTGTGGTTGGAGTTTATGAGAGCCCCGGCTCCTTTGTTGCGGATATGAACATGGGCAGACACATACTCTTTGAAACAGGTATCAGGCGACTCGGTTCAAAGGAGAAGAGCTATTTCTACCGCTACCCGGACTCCGAGGATACCGTGCGCGAGGAGAGGGTCCTCAAGCGTATAGAGAACCTGAAAGTGCCACCCGCCTGGGAGGAGGCGCGTATAGCCCGGAGCCCAGCGGCCAAGGTGCAGGCAGTCGGATACGACTCTGCGGGCCGGATGCAGTACCTCTACCACCCGCGCTACCGGGAGAGAAAAGAGCGCGAGAAGTTCGAGCGGATCCTGCGCTTCGCTGACCGGTTACCTAAGATGCGTCGCATCACAAGCGAGCACCTCAGGCACGAAAAACTCGACCGCGAGAAGGTTTTAGCGACAATGATACGTCTCATGAACTCCGCCTACTTCCGGGTCGGCGAGGAGCGCTACGCCAAGAAGAACAAGACCTACGGCATAGCTACCCTGAGACGTAAGCACCTGACCATCGAGGGCGACACGCTAATCTTCGAGTACCGGGGAAAATGGGGGCAGATGCAGCGCAAAGCGGTCACAGACCGGCGGCTGCGACAGGTGGTGGAGGAGTGCGCCGCTCTACCTGGGTACGAGATCTTCAAATACTACGACGAGTCCGGGGAGCTCAAGGACGTGAAATCCCGGGACCTGAACGCCTACGTAAAAGAGGTCATAGGAGAAGAATTTACCGCCAAGGACTTCCGCACCTGGGCGGGAACCCTGATCGCGGCGATCAAGCTCGCCGAGCTGGGGGCCACAGAGGAACCCAAACAGAGCCAGAAAAACGTCCTGGCGGCGGTGGACGCGGTGGCAGAGAGGCTCGGGAACACCCGCGACATCGCCCGCTCCTCGTACATAAGCCCTCGGGTAATAGAACACTACATAGAGGGGGCGGTGATTACCTACTACAGCGAGCGTATCGAGGAGGTCATCGCTGCCGAGCAAGGCGACCTCACACAGGAGGAACAAGCCCTACTAGAGCTGCTCAAGAGGAAGCTCCGCCGCGAGCTGGAGCAAGCAGCGTAAGGTAGCGGCTTATGTGCGGAGCCCAGCGAGGGCGGCGGCGATGATCCTCTCGTGATCGAAGGCCAACTCGACCTCCGAGAGATCGCGGAAGTAAACCTCGGTAGCGTCGGCTCCAGGCGAAGGATCTCCGCTCTCGGCAAGGGGCAAGGTAAGCACAGCTTATGTTGTGGCCCTGAGGGTCTCGGTCTGGCTCGGAGTAGGCGCCTACGAGGTGTGCATTACCTCCACCTTGAGCCCGGTTGCTTCCTCGGGCACCCGGGACGCGGCGGCCTCCAGCGTCGCCCCGACGTAAACGAAGCTCCCAGGGCGCTCGCTAAGATGGAAACCCCCCACAAGTAGCTTTGCTTTCGAACGGTACCTCGCGAACCCCGCGTCCCACCCGTACTCGGCCTATACGCGTAGGTTTCGTTCTCCTCCTTAAGCCATCGCCTCCCTTCTCTTAAGAGAGGATCCAAGGACACTAGCGTATAGGTTCTTACCCATCTCGCGTCCGGAACCTCTTCCGGAGGCGCGCTTTCAGGACGTGTAGTCTATGTGGGTGTGGTAACGGTTCCCGAGACGGCCACCCGTGAACCCGCCCAAGAGCGCTACCAGAAGGGCGCCGACTATAATCCCCGCGCCCGCGAGACCGAAATCTATCAGGCTGCGGATAGCGGGCAGTAAGCTATCGTTCACGAAATCCTGCAAGAGCTCGAAGAAGGTGCCGGGTAGTAAGCTGCCGAAGAATAAGAGGAGCACGCTCAAGAGGATGCCCCACAGAACCATCGCCGCCCCGTTGCGCCCACCGTCGAAGCGCGCGAGCCGCCCAGCCACGTAGCCCCCAAACAGACAAGATAGAAAGAGCAAGACGCCGACGACCACTAAGCCCATGATGATGAAGGCGTCGATTCCCCTCTCCTCGAGGTTGAGCGTGAAGCCCAAAGGGCCGAGCACGAGACCCGAGAGGGACAGCAAGACGGCGCCGCACAATACGGCGAAGACGCATCCGATAAAGCTCGCCAGCCAGTCCACCCCGCCGTAGACCTCCCGAAGGTGGGCCTCCCGTCTTTCGTCCGCCTCCAGGTAGTCCCCAGAAGGATACTGTGGTGCGGTCGTCTCCGCGGAAGCACCGGGAGCCGCTCCAGAGGTCCGGATCACACGCGTCTCCGGCTCCTCCTCGTCAGAGAGCCTGCGCGAAGCCTGCTGCTCGGGAGTAGGCTCCGCGCGGGTCGTGGCCTCGCGCTGCTCGTCGACGTCCTCTGGCGAGACTTGGCGCGTCGCCTCCTCTTCGCCCCGCGCTTCTTGCGGCACACGTCGGGTCTCCTCAGCGTCCTCCTCGTCCCCCAAGGGACCGCGCCTGCGACGGTCCTCGGGTCTGTCCTGAGGCCTGTCTTCCATTTTCCCCCTCTCTTCCTTTCTTCGGTGGTGAATCGGCCGATCTTCACCTAATTCTACCCCGCTTGCCCCC
>DATHAB010000211.1:0-6466 GCA_035296885.1 Rubrobacteraceae bacterium | reverse complement strand
AAAGCCTAACGCACTGCTCCGGCTTGAAATTAGTTTAGCCCGGGAGGTTCATGGAAGCAAATTGCTTATGCTACCCGCACGTAGGCCCTGGCGAATCTGCACACCGGGACCGGGAAGCTATCGATCAAGGAGATCTTCGGGTCGAAGCTGACCCAGCCGAGCAGGTCCTTTCAGAGCTTCTACTAGGCAACTCAAAGGATCGCCGCCTGGCGGCAGAAGGTAGTGCGGCGTGCTTCTCGTAGGGGCAGGGACAACTCTCTGCGTAGTAGCCACGGAAGTAGTAGTGAAGGCCCTTCTGGGTATCGATCCCGACATATTCGCCGACCATCTCGATGGTCAGAAGCTCGCTGTCCGCGAACTCGGGGGCGGCTTCTCGCTTTTTCGACCGTCTGGCAGCAACAGACTAAAACAGACTAACAATAGCCTAAAATTGTGCGATCCTTTTCAAGGTCTCCGTACTTTTCTACTGCGCGTGGCGCCTTCCTCGGATCTTTCCTAGCTTCCGCTTGCTTATCACCAAACCTTGCCAGCCAATGAGTCTCTTGCCTCCTCGACCATGGCCTCGACCTTGTCGGGCCAACCTGGTGATTGGTGTCGCAGCAAGCCGAAGGCTAGCCTAAGATAAGCGCCAGCGTAGTGGAGGGGCAGCCTAGTCCGCCAGGCCTCCGGAACGTGGGCGAAGTATTCCTCAACAAAGGTCTGTGCAACCGCCCGTGGATGGTCGTGGTGTAGGGGAGAGCGGAGATGCACCTTGGCTAGTACGGCCGAGAGGCGGCCAACGTCCAGTATCGGATCGCCCCAGGCGAAATCGTCGAGATCTATTAGGATGAGGCGATCGCCGTCGAGCATAATATGATCTGGTCTGAGGTCGCCATGGGTCGGCGCGAGCGGGGCCTCTTCGAGGCCGGCGACTACGCCGCCGACAGCCTCCTCGATTTCTGTCCTCAGGTGGGGACAGGTCCGTTGAAGAAATTTGCCCGCTCTCTCCAGACGGGCAACATTATCCCGCAGGCGGTGGTGCCGAGGCGCGACCACGTCGTTGTTGAGGTGTAAGGTCGCCAGGGCTCTAGCCACCTTACGTACCACCGAGGTGACGTCGTCCCCCCGACGGAGCATGTCCTGAAGTGAGGTTCCGCTGACCTCTTCCTGTACGAGGGTCCGGAGGTCGCTCAGGTAAGCTATGGGCCTTGCCACGGTAAAACCCGCCTCTCCCACATCGGCCTTCTCCCAAAGCGCCCGGAGCACCTGGTGGGTTTGCTCCCCTTCTTCGTCGTGGTAGACCTTCGCGTAGAAGCGTTTTTCTTCTGCTCGGCCGGTTGCGGCATCCTGAGCTCGGGCCGTCAACCGCAAGGTAGCCCTCTTCTCAGTCAGATACCGGACCGGCTCAACGTTCCACGCCTCAGCCCGCCAGTCGCCCAGCCCAAACCTGGCTAGGAGAAGAGGCTCAAGCTCTGGAGGCGGCCCCTCCATAAGGAGGGGAAGAGCCGGAAGCCGGCGGTCGTAGGGGAAGACCTGCACCAGCATGTCGAGGTCTGGGATGTAGGAGAACGGTGCGAAAGTCGGGGAAGCACCGGGAACCGCTCGTCCCAGGTCGGAACGCCGCAACTCCTCCCAGATCCGCCGGGTTCGGTCCCCCGCGTACATCACGCCGGTGACCCACTGGCTCCGCTCGCGCCCCGTCTCGGGGTTCGCGAGGCGCAGGGTGTACTGCAGCACGCAGCGGGTGGCCATGCGGTAGCGGGTGTGGGAGATCAAGCACTCCCGAACCTGGTAATTCTCCCCATCGAGGGGCCGCAGATGACTCTGGAAGACCTCCCGCATTAGCTCGGGATCTCCGATGATCTCGAGTTGGGGGAGGCTCGGGTCAACCGGGAACGACTTGGCATTCAGGTGATCCCCCGGTTCTCGTGCCTGCTGACCTTGGGTTCGTGCAGCTAGTGGTACCGAGAGCTGCCGACCACGAGGTCGCTGTGGTTTGCGCGTTCCGCCCACGCGAGCCCGCACTGCAGATGCCCTGGCCAGTGAGAATCGCGCCAGTGCCTCAAAAATCTTCACATTTCGTCCTTTCCCCACACCCGCTGCCCCTTCGAGGACCCCGGCTTGTGGTCTCACCTCACAGCAAGTTTGCTTCAGCCATGCCCCCGTATATATGGCCATGTGTATTGTGCGCTTACGCCTTTAGGTTACCGACTAATTATATATGCGCCTTACTGTTAAACTGGCGTAAAACCATGCGAGCCCTCGTAAAGTCGTCAACCTCCCCTATGGGTTCCCCCCTCGTGTAACAGGGCGATGGACGGCATGCTCGTGGAGCTCGCCAAGAATCGCGACCAAGAACATCGCCGTCTACACTCACCCTTTCTTGGACAACCGTCTCCTGACTGCCTCCAAGAGAAAGTGTAGGCACTGGATCGCTGGCGCTCAACCTCACGCTTCATGCGCAAGGCGTTGAGCCACACCACGGCCGTTACTTCTGCCAGCAAAGCCGGTCGCCGCCGCTACGCTTCGCGGAACTCCTTACCGATTAAACTCTCAGATCGCGTTTGCTAACTACCAGGAAGGCTAGCTGTCTGCTATCCTAGATTTCTTGTTGAGAGATACAGAAGAAAGAGTTCAGGGGAGGTCTTTGGGTGCCGGCCCTCAAGCAGAAGATTTATATGGCGGCGCTAGGCTTAAGGGTGCATCTCAACCTGGAAGCGGGCGTCATGCGTACCGGGTCCGGGTCTCTGCAAGCGCAAGATCATAAAGAGCGGATAGCCGACCAGAACAGGGAACTTGAAGAGGCTCGCCAGCTACTAGCGAGCAAAGCCCGGGAGCTCGCGGACTTGCGAGCACGGCTGGTCAGGAGCGACGTCGAGACCGGAGCCGGGGGCGTCGACCCGAAGAACATCGTCTGGATCTTCGGTACCGGCAGAAGCGGCAACACCTGGCTTACTTCCATGATGCAGGGGGCGGGGCACGCTGTCTGGAAGGAGCCAGCCATCGGCAAGCTCTTCGGCGAGTTCTACCAAGAGTCGCGCGAAAGCCAGCGAAGGAACGCGAAGTTCGTATTGGGTGACCCCCGGAAGGACGTCTGGCTGGGCTCCATCAGGCGCTTCGTCCTAGAGGGTGCAAGCGGCAGGTTCCCCGAACTCTCCGAGAACGATTATCTAGTAGTCAAGGAGCAACTCGGATCTGTGGGGGCGCCGCTGCTTGTGGAGGCGCTGCCGGAGAGCCGTATGATTTTCCTGATCCGTGACCCGAGGGACGTGGTCGCCTCTTGGCTGGACGGCGCCCGTAGGGAGGGATGGCATTATACAAACGTGGCAAGGAAGGAGCCTGAGTCAGCCCTACGGATCCTCGAGGATCCGACCGCCTACGTCGAGAGGCAAGCGCGACACTACCTCAGGAACGTGGGCAGCGCCGCTGAAGCCTACGACGCCCACCAAGGGCCTAAGGTTCTGGTGCGCTACGAGGAGCTGCGTACCAGAACCTTGGAAGAGATGCGACGCATCCACTCCACCCTTGGGGTAGCGGTTAACGAGGGGAAGCTGGCGCGGGCGGTGGAGGAGCACTCGTGGGAGAAGATCCCCGAGGAGAACAAGGGGGAGAGAAAGTTCTACCGCAAGGCTACCCCCGAGGGCTGGAGGGAGGACCTAACCCCAGAGCAGGCAAAGACCGTCGAGCGGATAACCGCCCCCCTGCTCAAGGAGTTTTACCCTTACGATGGAGAAAGCCCGAGCCCTCCAGAGAAGTTGCCCGCGAATTGATGCTAGGGTAACAACCCCTACGGCGCCTGGCTCACGGATTCTTTGTAGAGGATCTTACGCACCAGGAGGCGAGATCGGAAAAGGCGCAGACGGTTAATTCTTCCACAGTAGGGAAGCTTGAACGGAGATAGATGACGAGCAGATACGAAACTGAGATAAACCTCGAGAACACCCCAACGCGACAATCAAAACAACTGCTACCTACGAGCTCGGAGGCCGCTTACGACCGGCTGAGCCGCTACGGGTTCGCCCGACGATATGTTAAAGGCAAGATCGTGGCCGACGTTGGCTGGGAAGAAATAGGCTACGGCTCGCGCCTCCTAGCCGAAACTGCCGAGTCTGTGGTGGGTCTAACCAACTCTCCCGAAGCCGTCGATCTGGCTTCAGTCGCCTACTCGGCCCCGAACGTGAGCTACCGGAGCGTTAGCCTCTCGGAGATACCGTATTCCGAAAGCTACTTCGACGCCGTAATAGCCTCTGGGGTAGTTGAGCATCTGGAGCATCCGGAAGATCTGGTGAGCGAGGCCAAGCGGGTCCTGAAGAAGGACGGGGTGCTCGTCATCTCCGCCGCGGATAAGCTTGCTTATGGCAACGGTGGCAGTCGCGGGGGCGTTGACGACCGACGAAGAGAAATGTACGTCTCCGAGCTTCGGGAACTTTTGGAGCGCCATTTCGGGCATGTGCACGTTTACCGGCAAGGAGCCGTGGCCGGCGGCTTTGTCTTTCCGGACTCCGGCGAGGTAACCAGCACGCAGGTGGAGAGCGCCCGATTCTCTTTGACTAACCCCGATCTAGGCGCAGAACCACCGAGGACCCGCTGCGTCATAGCGGTCTGCACCGACGCCGAAGAGCCCCAGCAGGAGGAGGAAGCATACCTGTTGCTGGACCGTGACCGGCGCGTGTTCGACGAGTGTGAGGAACGCGCCGAGGACGTTGAGCTTATGCAAAGCGAGATACGGCAGATGCAAGAGACCGAGGTCCAGGCCTTTCTGGACGCTCTCAGGGTGCAACAAAGCCTGTACTACATATTAAAACGTTACCCGATCCATCTCCGTAACATAATCCACGCCATAAGAACCGAGAGCCGTATGTACCGGCGGGTGACCACCCCTTACCGGTGGCTACGAGCCAAGAGCAGAAGCTCTGATTGAGGCATACCCCGGAGAAGGCGGAAGGGGGAAACACCCATCGATAGAGCCAAAACACCCGCACAGCCCGGTAGCAGTCCTCCCGTAAGCGACGTCCGCCGTTGCTACGTAAGGGAGCAGTACCCTGCGTCGGTTCGGAACAACCGCCTCAGGGCGAGCGACTTGGTGCGGTTGCGAGATGAGGCATCGGACTTCGGATACAAGCCCCTCGTAAGCGTCCTGCTGCCGGTCTTTAATTCGGAGCGGGAGCGGCTGGAGGGGGGGTTGGACTCCATGATGGGTCAGGTTTACCCTGAATGGGAGTTGTGCGTCTGCTGCGACGGTTCCGCCAAGGAGCGTGCGGGGGAGATCCTCGATCGCTACGCACGCTTAAATGGGCGGGTAAAGGTCACATACCTGGACGCGAACGTGACCGTATCCGGGGCGCTGAACAAAGCCCTTTCTGTGGCTCGCGGGGAGTTCGTAGGGCTCCTAGCCCAGGGTGACGAGCTGGCGCCAGACGCTCTCTTTGAGGTGGTCAAGCTCTTGCAGGAGCATCCCAAAGCCGACCTCGTCTATTCGGATGTAGACGAGATAGACGCAGAGGGTAACAGGTCCAACCCGTACTTCAAGCCGGGCTGGTCACCGGATTTGCTGTTGTCCGAAGACTACATATCTGACCTAAGCGTCTACCGGAAGAGCCTCCTAAAGGACGTTGGCGGGTTTAGGGAGGGCTTCGACGGATGCCAGGACTACGATCTGGTTCTGCGCGCCGCAGAGAGAACCAACGCAATCCATCACGTCCCGAAGGTCTTGTATCATCGGGCGGCGCAGGGTCTCCTCGCGTCCTCCGGCGATAAAAATAGCGTACGAGGCAGAACTCGCCGGGCTCTCTCCGAGGCTCTGGAACGCCGAGGCCTGGAAGGTTCCGTGGAAGACGGGTACCTCCCCAACCGCTTTCGAGCAAAACTAAAGATCAAGGGTGAGCCGAAGGTAAGCGTCATTATCCCGACCCGAGACAACGTCCCTTTCTTGAAGCGTTGCATAGAAAGCCTCGAACGGCTGACGACCTACCGCAACTACGAGCTGCTGATCGTCGACAACAACAGCCGCGATCGGAAGACGGTCGAGTACCTGACCTCGATACCCCACCGAGTCATCCCGTTCAGGGAACCGTTTAACTACTCGAGGATCAACAACTTCGCCGTCTCCCAGGCCGAGGGCGAATACGTACTGTTCCTTAACGACGACACGGAGGCGATCTCCGGCGAGTGGCTGGAGTCGATGCTCGAGCACGCACAGAGGCCGGAGGTTGGGGCCGTAGGGGCACGACTCATCTACCCGGACGGTCGGATTCAGCACGCCGGGGTCGTGCTGGGGGCTGGAAGTCCATTGGAATCGGGGGTCGCGACGCACGCTTACCAGTTCTACTCCTCGGATTCTCCGGGTTATGCAGGCGGCCTGATGGCGACCACCAATTACAGCGCGGTAACGGCGGCCTGTATGTTGCTCCGCAAATCTTTGTTTAGCGAGCTCGGAGGCTTCGATGAAGAGAACCTCCGGGTACAGTTCAACGACGTAGATTTATGC
>DATHAB010000210.1:0-3792 GCA_035296885.1 Rubrobacteraceae bacterium | reverse complement strand
GATTTTGGTCGGTGACCTTCGCAACCTTTGAGCCTCCAGCATTGTTTCCTCGCAGCTTTTCGATGAGATCTGGAATGACGTGTATGACCTTATGGACGGCATAGCCGCCGGTACGAGCCCGGTCCCAACCTTCGAGGACGGTTACCGTTGTCAGGCAGTCCTCGACACCGTGGAGCGCAGCGCCGAGAGTCGCGAGCGGACTAGACCGGCGATCCTCCTACTGAGGAGCTGGTGCGAGGTCCCAGACTAGGATTCAGCCTTGGCAAGCTAGCGGAGGCTTGCTGGTAGGCAAGCAACGCGTCCGCTACGGTGGATTACGATGAAAGAGTAAGCGAAGAGAGAGGCGGTGGCCATGGACTTCCTCAGGAACCTACTGCCAGGCAATTTCGAGCGGTACCTGCAAGGGATCGATTTCCCGATCGGCAAGCAAGAGTTACTGCGCAAGCTGGAGCACAACGGCGCGCCGGCTGTGGTGCTAGATCAGGTTGGCAAGCGTCTCCCCGAAGGTCAGTACCGAAGTCCTCAGGATCTCATAAAGCGGCTGAAAGGCTAGCAAAACCGACGGCCGCGGTGAGGGAGATCGAGCCTGGAATACACAGCTACGCGTCTCTCCTAGGCGCCCGGCACGATCTGCAGCGGCAGTCCGACCCCGGTCCGCAGCTGAGGGCTTCGTGACGGACCTGCTAGACGACGATGGCTTGGCGCCACGTTAAGAGCCAAAGGAGGAAGCTCATTGCGCCCCCACGAGATCAGAACTCAAATTGGTAACAGGCCCCCGCTGCCCTCGTCTATCGCCAGCACCATGCCCGTCTCGCGCATACGCGAGGTCATGGAGCTAGCTTGGAGGGATTCTGAAGCCATCCACCTCGAAGTAGGCGAGCCCGACTTTCCTACCCCCGAACACGTCGTCGAAGCTGCTTACGAGGCCGCGCAGGCGGGCCTTACCCGCTACGCCCCGAACGCTGGGCTTCCCGAGCTGCGCGAAGCCCTGGCGGACAAAGTCACGCGGCGCAACGGCTACGAGGCGCACCCGGATCAGGTAGTGGTCACGCAGGGAGGTATCCAGGCGCTCTACTTGGTGCTTCGCGCCCTGCTTGAACCGGGCGACGAGGTATTGTTGCCGAACCCCGCTTGGCCGAACTTTCGCATGATCGCCCACCTGCTCGGGGCACGTGTGCTCTTGTACCCGCTAGTTGCGGGGGGAGGTTTCCTGCCTCGCCTTGAGGACCTCGAGCGCCTGGTAACGCCGCGAACCCGGGCGATTCTCATAAATAGCCCATCGAACCCACTTGGGACCGTGTTTCCCCGGGAACTGGTGGAGACGTTGCTAGCTTTCGCCCGTCGGCAGGGCCTATGGTTTATCTCCGATGAGGTCTACGACGAGATCGTCTTTGACGACGTCTTCGTTAGCGCCGGTTCGGTAGCCGACCCAAGCGACCGGCTGGTGTCGATCTACTCCTTGTCGAAGGTCTACGCAATGACTGGCTGGCGTGTGGGCTATCTGGTAGCTCCATCTGACATGGCCACACTCCTCACCGGGATGCAGGAGCCAATAATCTCGTGCGTTAACACCCCCGCTCAGATGGCGGCCCTGGCTGCTGTAACCGGCCCGCAAGACGTCGTGCGAGAGATGCGTAAGGCCTACCGGGCGCGACGCGACGCGGTGCTCAGGAGTCTCGAGCGTGGGGGATTGCCATCCAGCCAACCCTCGGGGGCCTTCTACGTGTGGGCTGACGTCTCTGAGGCGGGCATGCCCTCAATGGATCTTGCTCGATCCCTCATCGAGCACGAGCACGTAGCCCTCGCGCCTGGGAGCGCGTTCGGCGAGCTTGGCGAAGGTTACGTGCGCTTGTCCCTCGCCTCCTCTAGAGAGGATCTGCTCGATGGCGCCTCGCGCCTTGTCCGGTTCGTTCACCTCCTGGGCGAGGCGCGTCGCTAAGGGTGCTGTCTAGCGGAGAGGGTTAGCGTCGGCGAGCATTGGATTGTGGCTCTGAGAAAGTTGCAGGGTCGAGCCTGTCGGTCACCCTCACTAACATCTTGCAAATAGTGGAGAACAAACGCCCTGGCGAGATGTCGGAGCCGTTTGACGTTAGCTCAATTACGGCAGATATCTTCGAGGGCAGAGGCAACCATATCACTGTGCCGGGGATTGTGGCGTTAAGAGGGTAGCGGGTTCGGCTCTTGCTCGGCGGTCCAGGCTACGCCGGAAGCTGAAGCATCCCTTCACCTTCTCGTCCGGGGCAGGCTCAAGGAGACCCAGGCGTTCTGGTACTTCCTGAGTCCCAGTTTGCGGGCGGCTCGCGGCGTCAGGTCTACCCCGGCCGGGTTCAGGACCTTCCTTCCGAACTCGTCCCTACCCCTGTTGTAATTGTTGTAATAGGCAGCTTCCGCCTCGGGTTTGCCGCGGGGCAGGTTTTTCCACATGTCGCGACGCTTATCCCAATAGTTGTCGTGGATGTTCCACGGGCCCACTTCCTTAATCGGCACGCTGATCCGGTGCCCGCCGTTGCGGATGCGGATCCTGTAGCCGCCGCGAAATTTGAGTTGGCGATGCGGTAGAGCAACCTCGTACCTGGTGTAGCCACGGTACTGGGTGGCGAAGACTCTAAAGTTTTTTCCACCGGAGGCGGCTTGTAAGGTAGCGGTGGGCTCGGCGTTGTACTCTTGCACCTCTTGCTGCCACTTGGCGTTCACCCACACCTGCAGCTGATGCCTCAGGTACGCGGGCAGCATGGCTTCGATGGTGGCTTTCGTTCGAGCGACGGCCTGCCTGACTCGCTCGTCATAGTCGGAGGCAGCTATCCTTTCTTGCACCTCGACCGCCGGCAACCCCTCAGCCGACTCGACTACTAACTCGCTTTCGGCGTACTCTCGGGAGAGGATCTCGTTCTCCTCCTGAATCGCGCCAAGGACGACACTCAGTTCCTCCCCGCTTAAGGCGAATCGTTGCTGGAACTCGGCGACGTTCTGCGGGTCCGAAAGTAAATAGGAGATCACGGGCTTCTGGGGATCGGTGTAAGCCGAATACTCCTGGGACCGGGTAGCCGTCGTGGTCGCGAAGAAAGCGACCCCTCCGCCTACCGTAGCAGCCAAGAGCAGAAGAACCACTCGTCGGAGATCCTTGCCGCTAACTATTCTGCTCAAAAAGGCCGTAAGACGCCGGACCAGCTCCTCCCAAGCTGGGCTCATGGAAGCCCCCCTCCATACCGAGTGTTTTATAAGGACACTCGTTCCTAGTTAAAAGGTAATCTTATGTTCCCGGTAGAAAATAGTCAAGACCTCCGAGTAATGGTACTGATCTCAACGTTGCTACTGTCATTAAGCTAAGGTGCGGAACCTCACCTGTATAGGGGGCGATCGATTCCATCCTAAGTCACCTCGTAACTTAGGATGGGACCTGTGAAGCGGCTGTAGAGCTGCAAGAAGGACCTGTTCACTGACAGCAATTGACTCCAGTTTGACGAGACGCATCCGAATGCGAGGGGTTATCTAGGAGGTCTGCAACTATTGGTGAGGAGGTCTGCAACTATTGGTGCTTCGCGCAGGTTTGACAGGGGAAAGGCCGTTCTCAGTTCAGATTAGGCGATCAGTCGGCTAGGAAGTTCGCCCGGCCCAGGTCCGCTACTAGCAGCCCCTGCGACCCAGCGCCAGGAGGGTAGGGATCTGTCCGGCGAACAAAGCCTCACGGAAGCACCCAAGTGTCTGATATCGAGGCGCGTCGGAGGACCATGGCAAGTACGTCGTCGGAACCTTGCGCCCGTAGCGTAAAGGGCGTCCGAGCGCCGGGCGCGA
>DATHAB010000209.1:0-8463 GCA_035296885.1 Rubrobacteraceae bacterium | reverse complement strand
GCTGGACGAGGACCTCGTGGTCGAGATCAAGGATGGGGGGCAGCCCTTGTATCCCTTGCAGATAGTGGCCGAGTGACGACGGCGATCGTCACGGACTCGACGACGAGCCTGCCGGAGGAGGCTTGCGATCGTCCCAACGTCCGGGTAGTCCCACTGACTTTCTCTTTCGGTCCCGAGGAGACCTACCTGGACAAGGTAAATCTCTCCCACGAGGAGTTTTACGAGAAGCTTAAGGAATCGGACACCTTTCCGAGCACCTCCCAGCCTCCGGCCGGGGCATTCGTCGAGGCCTACGAGTCTCTGCACACGTACGAGAACATCCTGGTGCTGACGCTCTCGTCGAAGCTCAGCGGAACTTACGGCTCGGCCATCACGGCAGCGGGGTTGGTCGAGGGACAGGTAGAGATCGTTGACACCAAGAGTGCGGAGATGGGGTCTGGGCTCATCCTTCTGGAGGCGCTCCAGGTGATCGATGAGGGAGGCTCGTTCGAGGAGGTCAAGCAGGTGGTGGAGGCGGCGATAAGGCGTTGCACGATCCTGTTCGCCGTCGGCACCCTCGAGTATTTGGAGAAGAGCGGGCGTATCGGTCGGGCTCAACGCCTCCTCGGAACGGCACTCGACATCAGACCGGTCTTACGCGTCGAGGACGGGGAGGTTGTGCCGCACAAGCGGGTTCGGGGCCGCAAGCGCCAGATGGCGGCCCTCGTCGAGGAGGCGAAATCTGCGGCGGAGGCCGCACATCCTCTGGCATATGGGTACACCGATGCCGCTGAACTGCTCGCCGAGCTCGCCGACTCCCTTAAGGTGGAGGGGCGCTTCGTCGCGCAGATCGGCGGGGTCGTTGGGTCACATGTCGGCCCCGGGGCCTATGGCGTGGCCTACCTTTAAAGAGAGTGTATTTCAAGAGAAGGGTGCTCTTGCACAGGAGCGCCCCCTGCAGCGCACACCCCTCAGACTACCTCAAAGGACGACCCTGCCGGAGCTACGTACCGTGCCGGTCACGGAGCTCCCCGGCGTGGGGCCTAAGATAGCGGCCGCGCTCAAGGATTTGGGCATCATCTCTCTGTCGGACCTCATCTCACACTACCCCTCGCGCCACGAGGACCTCTCCAACGTAAAGAAGATCTCCGACCTGCGCGTGGGCGAAAAGGCGACGCTCGTAGGGAAGGTGGTGAGCACGAAAAAGCTAGGCCGTCCGGTCCGGGGACGGACTCCGGGTTTCTCGGTGCAGCTTTACGACGGTACCGGATACATGCTGGTGACCATATGGGGTCGCGGATGGCTCCTTAATCAACTCATGCCAGACACCTCTGTAGTCGTCTCCGGTGAGGTGCAGCGCAGGTACGGTCTGCAACTCGCGGCAAAAAACCTCGAGGTTATCGACGATCCGGAGACGGCCAGGGACACTGCGCACGCGAGGCGGTTCGTGCCGGTCTATCCGGTCAACAAGGGCATAAACGCGAGGAGAATGCGAGATCTTGTTCACCGTGCTCTTCATGCCTCCGGGCACATTCTCGACCCTTTACCGGCGAAGATCCTCGCTCGCCATGGCCTTGTGAACCTGCATGACGCGATACGCGAGTTTCATTTCCCTGCCGACAAGGAGCACCTTGCAACGGCCATGAGGCGACTTGTTTTCCACGAGCTGTTTCTAATCCAGACTGGGCTCGCTGCACGCAAGGCCCGCCTGGAGAAGACCGAGGCCGGCCGGAGCAACAGAGGCGACGGTCGGCTCCTCAACTCATTCCTGAAAAGCCTCCCTTTTGGGCTTAGCACAGCGCAGGAGCGTGTGATCGGGGAAGCCTTAGAAGGTATGCGCTTGGAGAAGCCGATGCGTCGTCTGCTGCAGGGCGACGTCGGTAGTGGCAAGACCGTAGTAGCCGTTGCGGCCCTGCTTACGGCGGTCGAGTCGGGCGGGCAGGGTGCTATCATGGCCCCAACCGAGGTTCTCGCCGAACAGCACTTTATCTCCATCTCGGTGGCGTTGAGTGATCTGCCTGTAAACGTCGTCCTGCTCACTGGATCGCAAAGCGCTACCGAGCGCCGGGTGGCCTTAGAGGCGGTAAAGAGCGGCCAGGCACACGTCGTTGTAGGGACGCACACCCTGATCCAGAGAGGCGTCGAGTTCCAGGACCTCTCGCTCGTGGTGGTGGACGAGCAGCACCGCTTTGGGGTCGGGCAGAGGATGGTCTTCAAAGAGAAAGGGACCACGCCGGACACGTTGGTGATGACGGCCACCCCCATCCCGAGGACCTTGTCCCTCACACTCTACGGCGACCTCGAAGTCTCCGTCCTCGACGAGCTGCCGCCCGGGCGCAAGCCTGTCGAGACAGGCCTGGTCGAGGTCGCGGAGCGCAACGACGCCTACCAGGCGCTGCGCGCCGAGCTCGAAGAAGGGCGGCAAGCTTACGTGATATGCCCTCTCGTCGAAGAGTCTGAGGTACTCGAAGATGTTCGGGCGGCCGAAGAGCTCTACGAGGAGCTCGCCGAGGAGATCTTCCCGGACCGGCGTGTTGGCCTCCTTCACGGTCGGATGAGGGCTGCGGAGAAGCGCGAGGTTATGCGCGCGTTCCGCACTCGCGAGATAGAGGTGCTGGTCGCAACGACCGTGGTTGAGGTCGGGGTCGACGTGCCAAACGCGAGCGCCATCGTGATCGAGGGAGCCGAGCGCTTCGGGCTCTCCCAGCTTCATCAACTTCGAGGGAGGGTATGCCGAGGCCTACATCCCCCGAAATGCTTTCTCATAGGCGACCCAAAAACAGAGGATGCGCAAAAGCGGCTCGAGGCGTTGTGCAAGTACCAGGACGGCTTCAAGCTCTCCGAAGCCGACCTGCATATACGGGGTGAAGGGACGCTCTTCGGGAGTCGCCAGAGCGGGATACCGGACCTAAAGGTAGCAAAGCTTTTGAGGGACATAGAAGTTCTGGTCGAGGCTCGTAGCGCGGCCTTCGAGCTCGTCGCCTCGGACCCAGATCTCAAAACGCCTGAACATCGGCCCCTAAGGCGTGAGATCCAGGATCTCCTTGGCAAAGACGTCGAGTGGCTGTTCCGAGAGTAGCGCCGTGAGAATTATCGCTGGTTTGGCCCGCGGCCTACGGCTCGCTTCGATCCCGGATGAGGTCCGACCGACCTCCGACCGGGTGCGTGAGGCGATCTTTAACTCCTTGGGCCAGTTCTTCAGCGGCGGCAACGTTCTGGACCTCTACGCCGGGTCAGGAGCTTTGGGGATCGAGGCATTGAGCCGTGGTTGTGAGCGGGCAACGTTTGTCGAGAAGAACTCTAAAGCGGCGTACGTTATCCGGGAAAACCTGGCGCGGGCGCGGTTCGCCGACTACGGGGAGGTGGTGCGGGGAGACGTTGTAGAGGTGGTCGGGCGGCTCGCGATGGAGGGGCATAGGTATGATTTGATATTTGCTGACCCACCGTATAGAATCCCGGCGAGGGAGACTGGGGGCGTCCTAGAACGTCTGTCTGCCTTGCTCACGCCCGGCGGATGCGTCGTGTTTGAGAGTGGCAACCTTCTCTCGGCAGAAACCATAATAAACCTGAAAGGGGTCAGCCGCCGCTACGGCCGTACCGTCGTAACCTTCTTTGAGCGTACCGAGACCACGATGAACCTAGCTATTTGTCCCGGCAGCTTCGACCCTATCACCGTAGGTCATCTAGATATTATCCAACGTGCGTCGAGGATCTACGACCACGTAGTCGTGGCCGTCGGCGCAAACTTCAGTAAGAAGCCGAGGCTCTCTGGTGAGGAGCGGGCGCGGCTTATAGAGAAGGCCACGGGAGAGTTCGAGAACGTCTCGGTGGAGGTGATGGAAGGCCTTCTGGTGGACTTCGCGCGGGAGCAGGAGGCCAGGGTGATAGTCAAGGGGCTTAGGGTGTTCTCAGACTTCGAGTCGGAGTTCCAGCAGGCGCAGCTCAATCGAACACTGTACCCGGACCTCGAGACGGTGTATATCATGGCGGTCGCGGAGCACAGCTTCCTTTCGTCGAGCGCGGTGCGCGAGATCGCGAGGTATGGTGGGGACGTGCGCGGGATGGTCCCGGAGGAGGTACTAGATATCGTACGGCGGTCGTACGTGGACAGACAGGCAGCGGCGAGCGACAAAGGGTAGAATAAAGAGATGGACGTACTGGTTCTGATAGACAGGTTGGAGGAGCTGGTGGAGGAGGCTCGGAGCTTTCCCGGCTTCGGCAACACGGCGATGGTCGACCGCGACGCTGCCTTCGACCTCATAGACCAGATGCGCCAGACCATCCCGGAGGAACTCAAGCAGGCGCGTTGGATCGTCAAAGAGCGTCAGGCCATGCTCGATGAGGCGCGCAGCGAGAGTGATCGCATCATCCGGCAGGCGCAAGAAGAGTCCGAGAAGATTACCTCCGAAGAAGAGGTTCTTAAAAAGGCCGAGAAGCGAAGCGAGGAGATCATGGAAGAGTCTCGGCGCCGCGAGCGCGAAATACGCCTCGGCGCCGAGGATTATGCCGACGAAGTCCTCGCGAACCTCGAGGACAATCTGGCCCGGCTGCTTGAGGCTGTCCAGCGCGGTCGCTCGAAGTTGCAGGGTGTTCAGGAAGAGTAAAATGGGGGCATGAACAAGTCGATCAAACTGAAGCGCCCAGGGATGGGCATAGGGGACTCGCACGATCTTTCGGCCGCTTTCGAGGTCCCGTCCTTCGACCTTTACGGTCGCCACCACGAGATTACGGGAGCAGAGGCACGCGTGCGCGTTACGCGCCTTGCGGAGGGTTTGCATCTCGACTTCGAGGTGGTCTGTGATATTGTAACTAGCTGCGACCGTACGCTGGAACCGGTCGAACTTACGCTAAATTTTGGCGAGTCAGAGTTTCTCTCGGGGCCGAACGATAAGGAGTTGTACGTCGAGGACTGGGAGTTTGACGCGGCACGCTACGCCCGAGAAGCTCTCCCAAGCGAGATCCCAATGCAGGTCTTCTGCCCGGGCACGAAGCCGGTAGAAGCTGACTCCGAAAGCGATGAGATAGACCCGCGCTGGCGGGGCTTGAGCGGCCTTTTCGTCGCGAGCCTTTAGGTAGAGATCTGCAGCGCACTAGTTCTTACAACCATGGGGAGGTAGTATCGTGGCCGTACCGAAGAAGAAGACGTCGCAGGCTCGCAGGAACCAGCGTCGGGCGCATGACGCGCTAACGAGCCTGCGCCTCGTTACGTGCCCGACCTGCGGGGAATTGCGCAGGCCACACCGGGTGTGTCCGGAGTGCGGCAACTACAAGGGGCGCAACGTGGTCGCCGTAGAAGCTGCCGAGTAGTTTAGGTTCTTTCGGCTCTCCGCTGCGGGATCTGACGGATGCGTATAGCGGTGGACACCCTCGGCGGGGACAACGCGCCGGGTGAGATAGTCGCCGGTGTTCTTTCCGCCGCGAGAAAGTTGCCAGATGATGAGTTTGTTCTCGTCGGCGACAAGGACGGAATCGGCCCGGACCTAGGGGACGCTCCGTATAACGTCACTTGGCGTCATGCCAGCGGCGCTATCGGGATGAATGAGGACCCCGCGGGCGCTTTGCGAGCCCGGCCGCACTCAAGCGTCGCGGTCGCAGCGGAGATAGTGCGTGCCGGTGAGGCTGACGCGTTTTTCTCAGCGGGGAACACGGGAGCCGCGGTTGCAGCGGCGCTCCTCAAGATCGGGCGCTTAAAAGGCTGTCGAAGGCCCGCGATCGCTACGATACTGCCGTTCGACAGGCCCGTGTTGTTGCTAGATGCTGGTGCCACTGTATCGTGTCGGCCGCAAGACCTCCTTGATTTCGCTATCTTGGGCAGCGTGTTCGCGCGAAGGTACCTTGGTATAGGTGTTCCCAAGGTCGGCCTGATCAACATAGGCGAAGAGCCGGGCAAGGGTAACGATTTGACCAAGGAGGCATACGAGCTGCTCAATCGATCGAACGGTCTCCGTTTCGTCGGCAACGTCGAGGGCAGGGATATCGGGCGCAGGACGGCAGATGTTGTGGTGACCGACGGTTTTACGGGGAACGTTGTCCTCAAGACCGCCGAGGGAGTCTCGCGAGAGCTCCTCGGTATGGTTCGCGACGCCCTCACCGCTAGCATGATGAGCAAGCTCGCCGGGCGTGTGTTGCGGCCACGGCTCCTCGCCATCCGTGACCAGCTAGATCCCGAAAACTACGGCGGATCGTTTCTGCTAGGTGTGCACGCATCTGTGGTAATAGGGCATGGTAACTCTCACGCACGCGGCGTCGAGAACGCTGTCGTCGGCATCTCGAACGCTGGCACCGGTCTCGTGGAAGAGTCCGAAACGGCCCTTGCCGCGGCCAAAGAACGGGCTACCGAGGACGCGGTTTGAGCAGCACGCCGGGTAACCTGAATAACGCTACCGGTAAGATCGTGGGCGTTGGTCGCGCTTTAGGGGGTCTCGTCGTTACCAACCACGACCTCGAAAAGGCCTTAGACACCAACGACGCTTGGATAGTAGAGCGCACGGGCATAAAGGAACGCCGTTTCGCAGCCGAGGACGAGGACTGCGCCACTTTAGCCATAGACGCCTCCAAAGAGGCACTAGCGCACGCCGGGCTCGAAGGTGAGGCGGTAGACCTGATCCTTTGCGCTACCTCGACTGCTCCGGAGTCGATGCCTAGCGTGGCCTGCCTCGTAGGCGAGGCAATAGGCGCAGTAGGCGTAGGAGCTTTGGACGTAACAGCGGCGTGCGCCGGCTACAGTTACGCGGCGAACGTTGCGAGCTCGATGCTTAAAAGCGGCGCTGGGAGGCGGGTGCTGTTAATCGGGGCGGATGCGATGACCAAGATCGTAGACCAAAAAGATCGCTCCACGGCTGTGCTCTTCAGCGATGCCGCTGGAGCGGTGATCCTGGAGCACGGGTCTGGTGAGTCCGGCTTCGTGGACCATATCTTGGGTGCCGACGGACGGGGAGCTCCACTCTTGCGCGCCGGGCATCCTGGTGCCCACGAAAAGCTCTACCAGAACGGCCGCGAAGTCTTTAAATTTGCCGCAAGGGTCTTTCCCGAAATGGTTGAAAAGCTTCTTGCCCGTAACGGCGTGAAACCCGAAAAAGTGCAATACATTATCCCTCACCAAGCAAATACGCGCATAATACAAGCAGCGGTACGAAGGATGGAGATACCGGAGGAGAAGATAGTGGTGAACATGGACCGCTTTGGGAACACGTCGGCGGCGAGCATCCCAATCTCTTACCCGGACATATTCGACGATTTCGAGCCGGGGAAGTATGTGGTCACGGTCGGTTTCGGTGGGGGGTTGACGTGGGCGGCGAACCTGTACAGGATATAAGGGGAGAAACCTTTTGGCGCTCAGGCTGGCTGTAGTGTTTCCCGGGCAGGGTACGGTGGGAGGCGAAGTCTCAGGTGAAGTGCAGGAGGTCGTTCGGCGCGTGATCGGGAGCGGCGAGGTACGCTACCAGCTCTCCGTCTTCGCAAGCTCGGTCGACACGTTCCACGGGCTCGAGCAGAAGGGCGTGAAGCCGGACGTGGTCGCTGGCCATTCTTTAGGCGAGTATGCGGCGGCTTACGCTGCAGGTTCTCTCGCGCTGGAAGATGGGGTGCGGCTCGTAGCGGAGAGGGACCGGTTGATGACAGAGGCGTCCGCAGAGAATCCTGGAGGGATGACAGCGATAATCGGGGTCGGCGCGCGAGAGGTCGTCGACGCCGTGGAGGCGGTGGATGGCGCTGTCGTTGCAGCCAACTTCAACACCCCGCGTCAGACGGTGATCTCTGGGGAGAAGGAGGCGCTTGCGCTCGTGGCTGGACGGGTGGGCGGCAAGAAGCGCAACCTCGATGTCGCGGGCGCGTTCCACTCGCCGCTCATGCAAGACGCTGCGGTACAGATGACTACGCTGCTCTCGGAGGTGCCGCTAGAGGATCCAAAGATACCCATGATAAGTGGGGTAGACGGAGCGATCCTGGCTAAAGCCGACGATGTGCGCCTCGCACTAAAAGACCAGATGCTGTCGCCGGTACATTGGGTTGCGGTTGTGGGACGGTTCCTACTTTTGGGGGTTGAGGAGGTCGTCGAAGCTGGAGGGGGGACGCTCGTGAGGATGTTCAGAGACTTTGAGGGTGTAAAGATACGAGGCAGAGTGGCGAAGGAGGTATTGGCAGCGTGAAGGCGCCGGCAGGCCCTTTGGGGCCCGCTACGATCCGTGAGCTTATCCCGCACCGTTATCCGTTCTTACTAGTAGATAAGATCGAGGAGCTAGAGCCCGGCGTGCGAGCCGTCGGAATAAAGAACGTAAGCCAGAACGAGCCGTTCTTTGAAGGTCATTTCCCAGATTATCCGGTGATGCCGGGGGTCCTCATTGTGGAGGCCATGGCGCAGGTCGGGGCGGTGGGGGTGATGATGTTGGAGGAGTATCGTGGGAAGCTCACGCTCTTTGCGGGGATAGATAGCGTGAGGTTTCGGCGGCAGGTTATCCCCGGGGACATACTAAGGATGGAGGTCGA
>DATHAB010000208.1:0-10141 GCA_035296885.1 Rubrobacteraceae bacterium | reverse complement strand
GGCGGGATGTCCTCCGGTGCTACATCCCGCGCGGCTCCGCCCCCCAGCGGGGCCTCCGGTGGAACCTCTGGCGGGACGTCGCCGAAGGTATCCGGCGGGCCACCGGCCGGCGTGGTGGCGCCGAGCGGGGAGGTCGCCCTGCCCGGCTTCACGTCGGGTGTTTGGGGTGGGATGCCGCCAGCCATGTCGCCCGGCCCGAGTCCGCCCTCCTGCAGTGTCTCTCCCGCCATGTCGCCTGGTGTAGCTGCGCCCTCCGGCGGTATGCCGCCCGCCATAGCGCCGGGCGTGACGCCACTCTCCGGCGGGATGTCCGGGGCAACCTCCGGCTCGGGTGGTACTTCGAGGATGCCAAGCCTCTCCTTGGCCCGCTCGGCCAGTTCTATGTGTGTCTCCTGGGCCTCGCGGAAGAAGCTGGCCAGCCGCTCATCTCCAGCCGCCTCGGCGTCTAAGGCGTACGTGTCGCAGTTCTCGGCGCCCTTCAGGACGTGGTAGAGCACGCTTATGACGTCGTAGTGCTCGTCGCGGGTACCGGTGATCTGCTCGCCCGGATCCATCCCTACTCCTCCTAACGGTTAGTACTTTAACTATCTCCTATTTAACCTACCCAGGCTAGAGAGTGTGCAAACGAACCGCTATTCTCGCCAGCTCGGCATGCCTCTTTCGTATCCAAACCGCGAAGCCAGGAGAAGCTACCGCCGAGCAGCAGGGGCAGTGGGCCTATTGCGAGGTTTACCCCGACTCGGTGAGGAGGCCTACGCCTACTTTAGGCCAAGGGCGGAGCGCGTTGGCCACTAAATTTGTTGGAAAAAGTCCCCTATGTCGTCGGCGATCTGGCACGCGTGCTCTTCCTGGAGCAACATAGTGTAGTGGGTAGCCCCGAAAAGGAGACGCTCAAAGCGTAGATCCAGAACCTCCGCCATAACGTCTCTAGTTTCGTCGGAGATAAGGGGCTCGCTACCGGTAAAGAAGCCTTCTTCGGCCCTGACCAGCGCGACCGGGCACCCAACACCTTTCAGGTCAGCAGCGGTCGGGCCTTTGGAGAAAGTCCGCTCGGCGTCCTCCTCCGCCGCTGAGCGGGAGGCCTTGGGGTTGTAACCGTCGTCCACCTTCTCGAGGTCGTAGAGGTAGTAGTCGGCGAGGTCGTCTGGCAGGTCTTTGAAGGTAAGGTTCTGGTCAGGAAACCAGAAATCTAGGTAGTCTTCCTGAGTTTCGAAGACCATGTCGAGGCGGCTGAAGGCGCGTTCGAGGCCTTCCTGCACAGCCTCGTTGGCATCGTCGAGCTCGGAGACCTCCTCGGGTCGGGGCCAGCCGCCGTCGAGAAGGACTAGCGCCCGTATGCGGTCGGGGTACTTAAGCGCGGCATGCAGACCGATAAAGGCTCCTAAGGAGTGGCCGACGAGGATGCCCCGCTCGATGTCCAAATGGTCGAGGGTGCGGATCGCATCCTGCGCGTGCGCATCGAGCCCGTAGCCCGAGGACGGTTTCTCTGAGTCGCCCCTGCCCCGCAGATCCAGGGCGACCATGCCGTCCGGGTGCTGGAGGTGTCGCGCCATCGCGTTGAATATCCGGTGCTGGGCCGTGATGCCGTGCAGGGCCAGAAGTGGCTCCGGCCCTTCCCCCGTACGCCCCAATACCAGCCGGACGTCCCCCGGCACGCTCCCCGTCTTCCACAATTCCCTTTCCACTAATGACCCATTATAGCGGAGTCATGAGCCAACAAGGGCGACGACCTCGGGTCGCGTCCTGACGACCATACAGGGCTCAACACTTCGAGAGCTCCCCGATCCTGGTTCAGGAACACAGTCTTGCGCTGTATCGGCTTCTTACGACTTGCCGCGCAGGCAGCCAACAACGGACCCAAAAGGTTCCTCGGACACATCGCCCGGGACGTGGGCTCGAGAATCGGGGCGCCAGCCTTCGGCAACCATCAGAGCTCCTGCGGGCCGAGCCACTTCTTCGTCTTCGGCTGCGTGTAGTAGGCCATCATGTCCAGTAGCAGCTCTGGGTCTTCATCAGTAAGTACAAGCGCGCGGTGATCCGGGTAGACGAAACCCTCTGCTACGGCCTTGTCGAAGAGCAAAGAGAGAGGCTTCCAGTAGTCGTCAACGTCAAGAAGACCACACGGTTTCTCGTGAATACTCAGCTGGGCCCAGGAGAGCACCTCCAGGAACTCCTCCAACGTCCCGTAGCCTCCGGGCAACGCGACAAAGCCATCCGAAAGGTCAGCCATCAGCTTCTTGCGCTCGTGCATCGAGCCGACGATGTGTAGTTCGGAGAGGCCTGTATGCCCAACCTCCTTCTCGACCAGCGCCTTGGGTATAACCCCCACTACCTCACCACCCTCAAGGAGCGCCGCATCGGCCAAAGCTCCCATCAACCCGACCCGGCCCCCGCCGTAGACCAGTCGTAGCCCCCTTCTCGCGAGCATCTTTCCTACGCGCTCGGCTGCAGCTTTATAGGATAGACGCGAGCCACCCCTCGAACCGCAGAATACGCAAACCGTCTTCATGCAGAACCTTTCTTTGCCTTTAGAAACCGCTTGCAGCTCGGCCGCATGGGTCTCTGCCAAACGTAGGATACCCAAGAGTTCTCTGAAAACAGCTTCGGGTCAAGCTCCGCAGCTCTACACTGACGTGTTCGCTTCAAGCAGGCGCGGTCTCACCCCGAGGATGGTCCGGAAAGCCTCCACGGAAGCGAACAACTCTTCGGAGCGGATGCCCCCGGTGATAAAGACGGCGCGCGAGCGGCGGTCCTGGTCGGGCCACGCCTCTAGATGGTCCGGTGGCTGTACGACGTGCTTAACGCCATTCGGAGTACGGGCCCCGCTCGCCAGCATCTACAAGGTCCTTCACGCGCAGAACGTCCTCCCCCCGAGCGTAAAGCAGCATTCTAAACCAGATCCCGAGGCCACCCAGTCAATGGGCCCATCGAAGGTCAACGAGGTCGAATGAGTCCGGGATCTGTGGTGGGCGTTTTCGTCCTCCACCCCACTCCCCGCCGCGAGAGTTCTGGAGACCGGCGTGTGCCCAGCCGAGAACCAGCCCGCCGCAGGGAGAAGGAGATTTTAGGCAGTTTCTCCAGGCAGCCTACTAAATAGAAGCAACCTGCTGTCTAGATATCCACCCTTATTCGAATGACATCGTCCGTCTGAGCCTTTCGAGCCCCTCCTCGGCCGTTACCACAGGGAACACGTCTATCTCGAACACATCGTTCCACTCCATCCTTATGGACGCCAACGGCTCGGTGCTTTCCGCTTCCACAACCGCGAAAACGTTGAGGTCGGCCGAATGAAGCCAGTACTCGGCCACCGGGGTAACCCCTTCCGGGTACTGCCACTGCAACCTACGGGCATACCTCTCGTTTAGGGTCCCTGGCTGTGCCCTCATCACAAGCGCTAACAGCATTCCTTACCCCCTTCTCTCAGGCCTAGCTAATACGGGTTCTCTTCCCTAAAGAATGATGCCACTGGGCGCTAGCTCATGCCTGCACCTCTAAACCATCTGTGCCCTCCTACCTAGTCGAGCCCTTGGAGTCCCTCGCCACTGAGCTAACCGTCGTCCTGGCCTCTCGCACCTGCGACTGGGAGGTCCTCACGAATACCTACGGCTTTCCAGGCTCCGAGACGGAACTGCTTTCGCGCGGCCTCATGCTCGACGGTCCGAAGGCGCGTCTCTTTCTCTCGTTGCTGCTCGGGTCAGGGGCGTCGCAAGAAGGGGTAACCGGGGCCTCTGAACACTGGTTCGGCGGCTGATCTAGCCCTCTTCTTTACTTCCTGAAGAGGGGATCGAACTCGCTCGAGAACTGCCGGCGGACGTCCTGCATCTCGCCCTCCGTGACAGCCTCTTCGAGTACGCTCATAACGGCGCGGGCGTGATCTTCGGCCTTGTCGAACCCAACTTCCTCGTTGTCTCCGACGAGTTGGATAAAGTCGTTGTACGAGAAGATCTTGCTGCGCTCCGGTGGCTGCTGTTGAAGCTGCTCGCCGAGACCCTGTGGTAGCTGGGCGCCGAGGTCCGGCCCCTCTCCCTCGGTCAGGTACTCCCCGAGCGTCGCAAGGGTAGCCTGGGTAGCCGCCTCCGCCTCGGCGAACGAGGTAAGCCCGCCCCGTTGCTGAACCCGCTCTATAAATTCTTCGTACTGCATGCGCTCGTCCTCCCTGAGTCCTCCGGTGTGTCCGGCCTCCTCTCGTACCCGGCCCTATACGACGCAAAACGCGGATGGTGGAGCGGTGGTGCGCCGTGTTCCGCCGTCCAATAGGCATTAAGACGCGGGTATTCGCCATCGTACTAGCAAATGTGCTTCGTCCCCTCCGCCGCTACCGCACTTCCGTCCGGGCTGCTCGCGAGCAGACCCAAGTGCCTAGCTCTCCGAGAGTAACGTCGTATCTATAATCAGGGGTTCCGCATCACCAAGGAGATTCGACCAACACAACGCGACGCGGTAGCTCCAGGAAGCGTCCCAGCGTGCGTAGGCGGCGGTGAAATGAGGAGGGCCAGAGGTCCACACACCTGGGAAGTAGATAGGAGAAGAAGCGGGTGGCATCGCGCAGAAAGAAGCGCTCGTACTCTACACTGCGCAGCTGCTGAAAAAGATGAGCGCAAGCATTTCCGAATCTGAGAGTCGCTCAAGAACTCAGCACAGATGTCCCTAGAAGTTAGGGGCGGCGTAGAATCGTCCATCAGGTAGAACAGGGTGATGATGCCCACCTCTTCCGAGCGTGTCCTTCCTAGGGCAGTGCATCCGTGCGCCTCTGAGATTTCGTTCGCCGATGTTCCGAATGGCACTTGTTTACTTCTGTAACGAACAACAGATGTCTAGTGTGTTGCTCTGCTCGGCTCTCAGCAGTCAGAGGCGGAGCTTAAGGGGAAAATTATCTTCTACGAGCTCTTATGCGCCGCTACTGTTACTTGGGCTACTTCACGATGTCGAGCAGGCCACGCTCCATCACGAGGTCGACCTCAAGGGTCTTGTATCCGACCTCGTCGAAGACGATAACCATCTTATCGCCCTCGTAGCGTTGGACTAGCCCTTCGCCCCACTTTTCGTGAACGACGCGGCTGTTGATGGGGAACGGTTGGCCGCCTTCGACCTCCTCTACTACGATACCGGCCTCGCAGTTATCGCAGTACCCGCAAGGAGCTTCGAACTCCTCACCGAAGTAATTAAGCAGATACTCGCGGCGGCAGTCGCGCACTTCAGCGTAGCCTCGCACCATCTCTATACGCGACCGGTTGAACTCCTCCCGATGCTCCTGGGCGCGGGCCGCCTCCTCTGAGACCTCGCTTAAGTCGGGGAGCTGCTCCCCTTGAACTACCTCGCCGGTCGGGAGGATCTCGACCGCGTTGACCTCTTCGAGACGGCCTAAAGCTGTCGTCAGCTTAGACTGTGAAAGGTCAGCCTCCTCGCGCAGGACGCCAAGCTCGACGGGCTCCTCGTGTTCGACGGCCGCTTCGGCAGCCCTTTCGACCTGCTCGAACTCGACCTGTCCGCCGCCGGCGAAGAAACGGCGGATGCCAAGGTCCCCTGGCCGGTAGAACAAGGTGGCGTTTGCCGCTTCGCCGTCACGTCCGGCCCGCCCGATCTCCTGGTGGTAGGAGTCAATCGAATCGCTTATGTCATAGTGGAAGACGAAGCGCACGTTCGCCTTGTCGACACCCATCCCGAAGGCCGTTGTGGCGACGATGACCTCTGCCTCGTCGTTCATGAACGCTTCCTGGATCCTCTCCCGCTCCCCATCCTTCATACCGCCATGGTAAGAGACGGCCTTTATGCCACCCTCTAAGAGGGTTTCGGCTATCTCCTCTGCACGTTTCCTGGTCGCAGCGTAGACGATACCCGGCTTCTCGGCCTCCCCGACTCGGTCCAGCAGGGCGCGTTTCTTCGCTTCTTCGTCCTGAAACCTCTCCACCCCGAGCCAGATGTTGGCACGATCGAACCCACGTACGACCGTGTGAGGGTCGCGCATGCGGAGGCGCTCCGCTATCTCCTCGCGCACCAAGGGCGAAGCGGTGGCCGTTAAGGCCAGCACCGGCGGATGATCTAGGGCCTCGATCACCGCACCGAGCCTCAGGTAGGCCGGCCGGAAATCGTGGCCCCACTCGCTGATGCAGTGCGCTTCGTCGACCACGAACACCGAAGGCTTCGCCTCCCGAAGCCGAGCTAGCGTCTCCTCGTTGTTGAACTGCTCAGGCGCGATAAACAAGAACTCGAGATCACCTTTTTGCAGGTCCTCAAGTGCCTTCTGCCGCTCGGACTTTCGTACGGTTGAGTTCACCTGGGCCGCCTCGCCCGCCTCCTGCTCCTCGATGTTCGCGACCTGATCGCGTTGCAAAGCGATGAGGGGTGAGATCACCACCGTGGTTCCGGGGATCATTAGCGCCGCAAGCTGGTAAATTGCGGACTTTCCCGAGCCGGTGGGCATGACGGCCAATGTATCGTGACGATCTATGACAGATCGGATGGCCTCTTCCTGGCCGGGGCGAAGGCCCTCGTAGCCAAACTTTTCCCGAGCGAAGTGGTCGATGCGGTCCTGCGGCACGCTATACTCCTTTTAGGAAGGCGCGGTAAACGTAGAGATTTCTGTTACCCGCGAAGGCATAACTAACTCGTTGCTCCCTATACCAGCCAGCTGTTCAAGTAAGCGGGCCCGATCAAACCCCCTGCTTGGGAATAACGGAGATAGAGTCGTCGCGCTCGAGCACGTCATACTTGACCTGGTCCAGCCTCTCTGGTTCCTCCGCACGCGCCTCCTCCAGAATTTGATCCTCTTAGAAACCGGTTTTCTTCATGCGTCCCCTACTCGTAGTAGTCGAGACCAAGGTGGGTTATGAGCTCTTCCCCCATAAGGGCTCTCAAAGTATTCTTCAGCTTCATCTGCTGGATAAAGAGGTCGTGCTCAGGGTAGAGCTCGGGCAACGTCATAGGGCTCTTGAAGTAGAAGGAGAGCCACTCCTGAATGCCGCCCATAGCGGCCCTCTTAGCAAGATCCAAGAACAGGGCTAAATCTAAGACTATCGGGGCCGCGAGAATCGAGTCGCGTGCTAAGAAGTTTATCTTGATCTGCATCGGATAGCCGAGCCACCCAAAGATGTCTATGTTGTCCCAGCCCTCCTTAGCGTCCCCTCTAGGAGGATAGTAGTTTATCTTCACTACATGCGAGATGTCTCCGTAAAGGTCGGGGTAGAGCTCGGGCTGCAGGATGCCCTCCAGGACCGAAAGTTTAGAAATCTCCTTGCTTTTTAGGCTTTGGGCGTCATCCAAAACTTCCCCGTCGCGGTTGCCTAAGATGTTGGTCGAGTACCAGCCCTCTAACCCCAGCATCCTGGCCTTAAGCCCCGGCGTCACCATCGTCTTCATCAAAGTTTGGCCTGTCTTAAAGTCCTTGCCGGCAACCGGTACTTCCCACTCGTTGGCCAGCTCCACGAGGGCCGGTATATCCGCCGCCAGGCTCGGAGCGCCATTGGCATAAGGTACGTCTTCCATGATCGCCGCGTAGGTGTATACCATAGCCGGGGAGATTGAAGGGTCCGAACGATCGAGCGCCAACTCAAATTCTTCCGGGGCGAAGTGCGCCTTCTGGGGCTGGGCGTAAGCCTCGGTGGAAGCACAGTTGATCATCACCGCCCGCTCTAGGTTGTGCTCGCGCTTGAAGGAGCGGATATCGTCGCGTACGTGCTCCGCGGCCTCACGCAACGAGCCGTACTCCTTAGCGTTAGTAGCGTCAATTCTGGTGACATAGTGGGGGTCGAAGACAGCCCGGAACGGCTTTACCTCCTTTAGCTCGTCCCGGACAGCGTTGAGATGTTCTTTGTCGAGTACCCCGGACAGGGCAGCAGCCTCGTAGGCGTCGTCGGGAAAGGCATCCCAACCACCGAAGACAAGATTGTCGAGCCCGGTCAGAGGGACGAACTCCTTTATCTTCGGGACGCGGTTCTCGGTACGCTTGCCGAGGCGGATGGTGCCGAGTTGGGTGAGCGAGCCCACAGGCTCGGCGAGACCCTTCTTTACGAGCTCTACGCCCGCGACGAGGGTTGTGGCGACCGCTCCCATCCCCGGCATTAGAACCCCCAACTTACCTTTAGGTTCTGGTATCTCGACCGCTTTAGTCACCCTTTTCCCCTTATGCTCGGAAGATCTTCTCGTGGCTCAAGGACTAATGCCGGCAGTGCTCGGAGAATCTGCTACGCGTGTCCGAGGTACAGACGTTCACCACGGGCGAGCTAGGGCAGCACCGCTCCACCCGTTGCGCCGATTACCTCGCCCGAAATATAGCTCGACTCTTGGGAAGCCAGGAATACATACACAGGCGCTACTTCCACCGGCTGCCCTGGCCGACCCATCGGCTTACTCTCCCCGAACTGGGATACATCCAGATGAGGATGAAAAGTGGCCGGTATGAGCGGAGTCCACACCGGTCCAGGCGCGACGACGTTCACCCTGATCCCTTGAGGGGTAACCTCCTGAGCCAGCCCCTTGGAGAACGTCACTATCGCCCCCTTTGTCGAGGAGTAGTCGAGGAGCTGCGGTTTGGGTTGGAAGGCCTCTATGGAGCCTGTATTGATAATAGAGGATCCAGGCTGCATGTGTGGTAGGGCAGCCTTACAAAGGTAAAACATAGCGTAGATGTTTGTGCGAAACGTGTAGTGGAGCTCCTCTGAGGAGATGTCTTGTACGCCGCCCCTAGACATCTGGTAAGCAGCGTTGTTCACCAAAACGTCCACCTTGCCAAACTCC
Organism: Rubrobacteraceae bacterium; assembly: GCA_035296885.1. Lineage (GTDB taxonomy): Bacteria > Actinomycetota > Rubrobacteria > Rubrobacterales > Rubrobacteraceae > Rubrobacter_F. Next base: position 1,408 of record DATHAB010000208.1, on the reverse strand, counting down.
TCTACAGCCCTTTCTACTATCTTTTGACAGTGAGCCTCCTCCCCTATGTCTCCCGATACCGCTACCGCCTTCTTGCCTGACTCTTCTACAACCCTAACCGTCTCTTCTGCATCCGATTCCTCCGGCTCAAGGTAAGAAATCAAGACATCTGCACCCTCTCTTGCGAAGGCTAAAGCCACTGCCCGTCCTATCCCCGAATCTCCTCCGGTTATGATCGCCGCCTTGCCCTCGAGCCTGCCGCTGCCTTGGTAGGTCTCTTCACCGTAGTCAGGCCTTGGGTCCATCTCCGACTCCAAACCGGGCCACTCTAACTGCTGCTCGGGGAACTGCGGCTGTGGGTGTTGGTTCACTGGGTCTTGCTGCCTGGTTTGGTCTTCAGACATCTCGTTCGGCCCTTTCTCTTCGCGTCTACAGAATTCTTCGAGGTCGGAGCCACGCTCCCAAACTTTCCCGTAAAATCCTTTGCCCGTTTGTCCCCCTCCTCAAACGGAGCTTTTCGCGACCAGACGCGGCCTTACTGCGACGGCCCAAGCCTTGCCGCTCAGGATTTTGAATCACGAGAAACCACTGCCTTTATGCGCATTTGCAGAAATGGTATATCTCCTTCTAGACAGCATCCTCCACAGGTTCTAAGACCTTAAACTCGAACGAATAGCGCCTTTTTGTGGGTTTCGATCTTCGGTGCGGACTCATGCTTTGTCGTACTTTCGGACAACTAAAATCCTACTTTAGTAGGATGCGACACCAGACTTGCCTATGAGAAAGTACGTTAGTACCGTTAGTTTATTAGTCGGAGGTATTTGAAGGTGCTGACTAAATTGATAACCCTGGCGCGATGTCGGTGCTGCTAACGTTGCTGGTGGCCCCGCTGGCCGCAGCGCAGCAAGGGATCTCTTGGAGGAATCGGAGTTTAAGTTCGAGAGCCGTTTCTCTACAACATTTACTGCCAAGGCCTATACAGCAGGCCCCGGCAAGCCGAAGAATGCCAGAGCTTTCTGGACAAACGGATTTTCTCGGCAAACCCCAGCTTGCCCTTGACAAATCACACTGTGTGGATATACTGACGAGCTTGCTGATAGGTGGTAAAGGTAAGAAGCACAACACTGCGGTGCCTGCATTCGTCCCCTCCTTAGGGAAGGAGGAGTAACCTCTTGTAACGCGATTGCGCAAGGGTTGCGCTCAGTTGGATCAGGGCAGAGACAATAAACGGAGGTAACTAATGGAAACTACAGAGATTATTAGCACTGTTGACGCGCGGCGTCCGGAGCGCGAGGCGGAGACCCCGGAGCTTCTGGCAAAGTACTTAGCCCATATAGGCCGAGGCCATCTTTTGACGCACCAGGAGGAGATAGACCTTTCTAAGAGGGCAAAGCAGGGCGATAAGCGTGCCCGACAGAAGCTAATAGAG
>DATHAB010000207.1:0-8039 GCA_035296885.1 Rubrobacteraceae bacterium | reverse complement strand
ATAACGTCCGCGAAGAAGTCCCCTCTCCACGCCTTGGCGAGCCAAAGGGGGTCCTCGACCCCCGTCTCGAAGCCCGCCTCCTGCAACGTCCCTAGGACCCGCAGCACGAGCTCTTTGGGCACGAACACGTCGAGGTCCTTGGTATCACGCCAGATGCCCGTATAGGCGTTTAAGGCCAGGGCGCCGCCGAGCATGTAGCGGATACCCGAGCGGTCCAAAGCCTCAAGGGCTTCACCGTAGACCTTGCTCGCCTCGGTTCCGAAGTGGGGTTCCCGAATCATATAAGGCCGGTTTCATACCCGAGAAACCACGCATATATGTACCCGGGCCACCGCAGTCCGGGCCGTTCACAGTTTTGGGCTACGCGGTGTACCCTTCCTCGGTCTCTTCGAACGGGTTCTCGACCGGTTCGTCCGGGTCGAAGTGGTCCGGCTCTATGTTGTACGAGCCGCAGTTCGGACACCGGATCTGGTCTTCCTCGGGGTCGATAGGGTTAGCGCTCGCCCGATGTTCCGAGAACACATTCCTACACACAGAGCACACGAACTTCGTATCTGTCATGGCCCCACCCCTTTCTCTGATTTACCAGACGAAGCTCCGGTCTCAACTCCGTCGTCCCTATTTTGCCGGAACCCGAGCCAGAGACAATTTTACCCCCACAGCAGGGGCGTCGGCAGGGGGAGCGTGTCTGGCACGCCATGGGCACACATCCCGGCCGCCTTCGCCTACCCAAACCCCATGCCATCTTCTGTGAGGAGGATCACATTGCACGAGCTTCAGCGTCTCCAAGCTGCCCGCCGGACCGAGGGCAACGTCCCACCACCCGTGGCCCTAGACGTGAACGTCTCTGGCGTCTCAGAGGAAGGCCTCTGAAAATGGCTTTGTTTGGTAAAAATGGGGTACGACACCCGCGCATCAGCGTACGGCCCTCTCATCCTGACGGGTTAGCCCAAATGAGACTAGAGTTTGACCTGAGTCCGGCGCACTTTATCTTGGGAGATTCAGACCTCAAGATCTACCTATTCAAGATCTACCTATTAGAGTCGGAGAAGTGTTCCTTGTTGTCAAGCAAGATGTTCTTCTTTCTGCATAGGACATGCGACCTCGTTCGGCGGTTGCGAAACGCTGTCGACTAGGATGCCTGCAGGTAACAGAGGACCGTAGCCGTGCCCGTGCTCTCCGTAGGGCTCACCACGTAGCCGCTGGCATCGTCCTTGTCGGCTATGCGGAAGATCTTGCCCTGCAGCTCGTCTGCGGGCACAGTCTCACCCCTCTCGGTTACGACCTTCAGGCCGAGCTCCCTTATCTCCTCGTAGGTCAGGTGCTCGTCCTTGTAGCGCTCGCCTAGAAGTTCCTTGCCAGTGCTCGCCATCTTCGCTCCTTTACTCACTTGATAACTCGCAACCTTTCTACCCCGAAAGTCTTGAGCCTATCGCAATTTTCTACCGTAGGAGGGGGGTAACCGGGGCCAGCCCGACCTGATAATCTAGAAAGATTAGTTGCACGCAAAGGTTTCGTCCGGCAGGAGAAAGGGCCGCAACCCTTCTGTCTTATCGTGCGTATAGACTCGTGTTCCCGTTGAGCAAACGAGGAGGAGAAAACATGAGTAAAAGATTCGCCACTCTCGTTGTGGCCGCTTTCGTACTGGCGTCCGGCACAACGGCATGCGGAGGTGCGATCGAGGAGGAGGTACAACAGCGGGTAGAAGAAGAGGTGCAGCAGGGGCGAACTCAGATAGAAGAGCAGGTGCAGGAGGAGCGAACTCAGATAGAACAGGAAGCACAGGAAGCGCAGCAAAAGATAGAACAAGAGGCGAAAGAGGTACAACAGCAGGTGGAAGAAAAGGTAGGAGGGCAGTAGAGCCGGTCGAGCCACGCACGAGAGCAGGGCCGGGGTCTTCGGAGACCCGGCCTCTCGCGCTCCGTCACCTCTCCCGCTAGGCCCCCTTCTTGCGCTCTCATCACGAGTGACCTCTCAGAAAGTAGCTTGAAGCTTAGAGAAGATGCTATGCTGCTCGGAGCAAGAGAGGGGGATGCTCGATGAAAGTTCTGGCGCCGTGGGTAGCCACGATGGTGGTCTCCGTGTTCCTGGCAGGCTGTGGAGGACAAGAGGAAACCGGAGAGAAGAGCACAGCCGGGGAGGGCACAACCGAGAAGACCAACGACCGTGCCGAGGCTACGGCCGAAGTGACCACCGCTACGACGGCAGTAGCCTCCTCTGAGACCGAACCGGAACCCATCAGGGACGCGATAGAGCCTCAAAAAGAAGAGCGGGCAAACGCCTCTCCAGAGGAGGCTACGAGAGAGGGTAACCAAGCACAGAGAGAAGATATTAGCGTTACCCACGAGGCCGCTCCCGACCCTGCTACCGTAGGGCGTCCGGTTACCTTCACGATCGTGGTGACGAACAACTCCCAGCCCCAGCACGTGGGGCTCAAGGACTTCTTTGCACCGAGTATGACGCTCGTCTCGGCGACACCCGGCCAGGGATACTGCGGTCCGCCCCACCACGGCAGCCACCTCTTCGACTGCACGCTGGGTGTGATCCCCACCGGTAGCTCGGTTGTGGTCGAGGTCGTAGCGGTCCCGACCATCCCCGGCACCGTGACGAATACGGCGCAAGCGGGCGGCGGGTTCGCACCGGTAGAGTCAGTCCCAGCAACCGTCACGGTGAATCCCTAGCCGGGGCCGGGCGCCAGTTAGGTAAACTTATAGGGTCTCATGAAGGGGATGACAAACGTCCACGCTGAGGGGGAGTTTTTGGCGGCCGCGCCGCCTAGTCTCGCGCAGCGCCGGGACGAGCCTTGATGCTGTCCTTCAGTAGCGCCTTGATGGCGTAGGCTGTCCCATCGACCCGGTCGGCGAGGGTAACCGTCTTGCCGCACGCGCACCCGAAGGAATCTCTGTGTTCCTTAGGCCAATCCTCTTCGAGACCGAGGAGGAACATCTCCTCCCCACACCCAGAGCACTCGAGCACGATCTGACCCGACGTCTCGACCGAATGTTCTAGCCGCGGCTCCGACGACGGCTGCGTATCCATCCTCCCCCTCCTTTGTTCGCCAATAAACTACCGCCCGGCAGTGGAGGGGGGAGATACTGCCGAACGGCCCCTTAGTGTACTCGCCCCTGCGCACCTGGGTTGGGTGGAACCGGGCCGGAAATTGCCCCCGGCGGCTACCCCCCTCCGATAGCCCCGGACGGGAGTCATCCCGGCCCTGTTCCGTTCCAGTGTTATTACACCCCTGTCCGTCCAGTTCAACGTCAACCTGCCTCGACCTGAAGCGTCGCAGCAACTCCGCAGTGTAGTTGAACTTGAAGTTTACGCAGTTGTGGGAGAGCCAAACCCAGGTCTTGAGTGGCCCAAAAAGGGCCGAGCCGGGCTTTGAGGGGACAATCGATACCAGCCCGGATAGACAGTCCAGTACAACGCGCTACATGAAAGGTTTCTTCCAGCAGGAGGTCCACGCCCCCTCGTGTGGGTCACCGGTCAGATTTACGGGAGACCGGGAGCCAGTGCGAGGATATCGACCGGGTAAACGCTCTAAGGCTCTAAGCCTGCCGCTTCTGGTCCCGTGCCGTCCGCTACACGTCTTGCTGTCGCTCTAGCTGCGGACGCTCCTCCGGGAACTGGTCGTCGTTAACCGACAAGGTCGATGCTGCTCTACGCCAAATTAACTAACCGCTTCAATAGCACCTAAAGTTGAGGTTTAGAGACTGTTCGATAAATCCCTAGAATGATACCGAGCGGAGCCTGGGAGTAGCTAAAACTGGGTTATTGGCCCGGTTTTCGGGGGCGGGTGATTACAGGTTAGTGCTCAAGAGCCTCGCTAAGCTGTTTGTCAAACAGCCACAAGCCAACTACTCCTGGTTATACCAACTTACCGCGCCCAATCCTCCTTTTCGGCGTCGAAGGTCCTTACGCCGGTGAACGCGGCAAAGATTAAACCCGATTAGATAGCTACTGAGCCTATAGATAGCTACTGAGCCTACGCCGACTGTAGGGGTTCTCGGCCGTCCTGCGCCTATTAGGTGTCGTCCTCTTCGCGGCCATCACCGAGCTCGCGCAAGAACTCCGCCACGAACCGCACCGCCAGCCCGGCCAGAATCGCAGCTACAATCATGACGAGCATCATTACCGCCGCAAGCGCATAAATCATCCACGATAGCACTTCGTACAATCCACTCACTCCGCCACCTCCCGACGTCTGAAAACCTCACCTCTTTCTTTGCCTCGTGACTTCCCTAGCAAATCTCAGGACCTCTGGCTCCTCAGGACAGAGGCGTCGGGCCGCTTCTTCGGTCACCCTCGGTCTTCTTCTTCGCGGCTACGGCAAGCTCGTCGGCCCGGTCGTTTCCGGTCTTGTGCGGGGCTGCACTCTTAGAGTGCCCCTTGACCTTCCTCCACCGCACGTCCTGGTGGCGCTTTGTCGCTTTCAGGAGTCTCTCCCACAAGTCCCTGTTCGCCACAGGCTCTTTAAGGTAATTGAGCCAGCCGTTCTCTCGCCACTTCTTGTACCAGCCCCTCCTCATGCAGTTGACGAGGTAGGATGAGTCGGAGTAGATGGTTACGACTTGTCCCTCGTCTATCGTTTCCAGGGCTATGCACGCGGCGGTCACTTCCATGCGTTGGTTCGTGGTGTTCTGCTCGCCGCCACTGATCTCCTTGATCTTGCCCTTCCACGTCAGGACGACCCCGTATCCTCCGGGGCCACGGGAGCCGCTGGACGCTCCGTCGGTATAGGCATAAGCCTCCGACTTAGGCAAGAGCACCATCCCTCCTGTTCGCCTCCTCTTCGCTCGTGCCTGCCTCCCCTCGGTCGCGCCTACTTGCCGAACGATCGGTTATCTCAATAGGGGCGGTGGGACTCGAACACACACTGTATCAATTTTAAGAGTGCCACAAGGCTTTCGAGAAATCCCGCATAGGTACTGCAAATAGTTCTACTTTGCATGTACCTTGTGATTCTGTATCTGTTTACTAAGTACCTACTGATGTTGCTGGATGTCGCCCCTATTGCTGCCGTACTGCTGTCACAGAGCCCACTCAGAACTGAGGCTCTGTTGTACTCCTGCCTTCTCCCTGAAAGCCGCGGTGCAGCCAAAAGGTTGTGTGAAACAAAGTCAGCGCTCTGGCCCAAAAACCCTACAGCCCGAAATCCTCGAAAACGGAATTTTGAATCAAACGTCGCCTCGGTCTCCCATAGCCTCGCATCCATCGTGTCGGTATAGTGGACGGCAGGAAACTGGGGAAAATGGGAAGAGGTGCACCATGTTCAGACGGCTGGGGTCTACTAACAACGTCTCCGAAACAAAGGGAGGCGTAACCGCGCTTGCTGAGCTAATCGCCACCTTGTCGGCGAGCTTGTTCGCTGGAGCAGCCGTCTACATCAACCTGGTAGAACACCCGGCACGTATGCAGACCGGAATCCGCCCCGCTCTAACAGAGTTCGCGCCGAGCTACCATAGGGCGACGGTCACGCAAGTCTCATTGGCGGTAGCGGGCTTCTTAAGCGGATTGGTAGCCTGGAGATCTGGGTCCGAGGCGGGCTGGCTGATCGGTGGTGTGTTGTTGGTGTTGGTCATACCCTTTACGGCTTTGGTGATACTGCCCACGAACAAGAAGTTGCTTGACCCGGAAACAGCGAACGACCTGGACCTAGCGGAGAAGCTGCTGACCCGTTGGGGAAGACTGCACGCGGTAAGAACCGTTTTGAGCTTGGTCTCCCTGTTGACGTTCTTGTTACTGCTGAGTAGACGCAGAGGCTAACAAGTAGCCGCTACTTGAGCTTAAGGGCGTCCCGACGGTGGGCACGGAAAGAGGGCGGGAATCCCCGCCCCACTCTTACGACTCTAAGTTGTGGTCTATAGGGCGCCAGCGTCGCGGTTGTAGAGCAGAACAACCTTTCCTTTGGAACCTTCGGTCTGCTCAGTCGCTACTGGGAGCACGGCAGGGCAAAGTGAAGACCGCATGGGTCAGCGTCATTGCAAGCCGCCATAAGCGGGGTCCGGCGTGCTCCAGCCTGCGGGGTAGACGAGGTAGGCGATGCCGCCGGAGCCCGAGAACCAGGCACGGGTGAACTCGTCGCGCCGGTAGACGCGGCGGACCTGAGAATCGTCGCTGCTGGCCGGGTCGTTGACGATAACGTTCCCCGAGGAGTCGAAGCCCAGAATCACAAGAAGGTGCCCGTCGCTTGACGCCAGTGGAGCTCCCGAGAGCGTTTGCTCACCATAGCTGTTGTCCCACGCTATGCTCGCAACCACCGGGACCCCCGAGTCTATCCACCACTCGACCTGCTCGATCGAAGAGAAGCGGCTTACGGTTGCCCTGAGACCGTACGCCGAGGCGTATGCGGTATTGAAAGGCCAGTTGCCCCATCCCTGGTAGGCGTGATCGTACGTGCCTGCAGCCACCACCGGGGCCGGCTGATCCAGCTCCGAGGCGCTGGTCGGGCCCGCCCAGTAAGCCATGACCATAGAGAGGGAGGTCGGGCTGCACCACCACTCATCCCCTCCTTCGTACACCATCTCCGAGCGTGTCGGCACCTGGAGCTCCCAGCCCCACGATCCCGTGCCTACCACCCCGAGGTTCTCCCCATGACGGTGAGAGTCCGAGGCGGCTACGGAGACACCCCGCACCAGCGGGGAGACGCCCGGTTGCTCCATGAAGAGCGTGAGGCGGTACTGATAGGCGTCGGCGAAGGCCAGCCCCTGGCTCCGCAGGGTGTCAGTTAGCACCTCCCAGGCGCCGCTCCGCTGCGCGTTCACGCTGTGGCGCGCCACGCTCCCCGTGTCGGATGCCCAGACGCCCATGCTAAACCAGGGCGTCCAAGCACCCCCGGAGCGGACTCGGACCTCCAGCTCGATCCAGGTCCCGGTCGGTGTCGCTGCCTCCCAGGAGGGTACCAGCGTATCGAACCCGGTCGTGGTTGCGTAGACTGGCGAGGTCATCCAGCCCCAGTAATAGCTGCCACCGTTGTAGGTTCCTGAACGATCATAGGCGGCGTACGGCGCGGCGTCGAGCATCACCTCCCCCGTCTCCCTAGGGAGCCCGCCGACCGTGACGCCGTCCTGCTCAGCCACCGAGAGCGCATCATAGGTGTCGTAGCGACCAAAGTCTATGTAAGAGCTACTCGCCGCCCCGGCCTCCGGGCTCCCAGGACCGAGCAAGAGGCAAACGACCGCCGTCACCAGCACCGACACGCCTGAGCAGACCCTCGCACGCTTGGATAGGTATCCCCCCACGAAGACAGTTTACATACTTCGGCGCCCCCCGCATCTCCAGGCCGAGCCCCTGCTTCAGCGCCGACAACGGAAGATCGGATTGCTGGTTCCAACGAAAAGTAAAAGCTCTAGCAGCTAATTAGGGACTTAATCCTAGTAGGGTTGGGCTGGCTGCTCGGCGAGACCTGGTCGCGAGTCGCCAGCGTTGTCGGTTCCGTCTCTAACGTCGTCCTCGCCCTACTAGCGGTCGCGGCATTCGTTTCAGGGGTCTGATGGTGGCGCAGGTAAACGCCTCCACTGAGCTTTCGACAAGACCTTAATTTCGGTAACAAGTTCCGGGAAGATTTTACATCGGAAGCCCAATATCCGATGAGATCCCCTCTCAGAAAGAATCGGGAAGGGATGACAAGAATCTCTCCTTCGGAACTCAATGAGTAGAGGCGTGTTAGGTTGCGTGGAGATGGCGGCCCGTCTTCAAGGCACGATAGAAAGGCAAGCCGATGCACTTCGAACGCTGTCGAACGTAGGGCCGTAGCGTGAGATACTGCGTGCATCATTGCCGGAAGCGGAAAGAGTCTCAGCTAATGTTGGAGGGTGCGATGCAAACCGACCGCGATGCACAGAAGAACGTAGCGCGATCTTTGCCGGTGGACTCTTTGTGGATCCGGTTTGTATTCGTGGATCACGCGGGTATTCCCAAGACTAAGGCCGTCCACCGGGATGCCTTCGAGAAGAGAGCAATGGCCGGGGTGGGGCTCGCCAAGGGGGTCCTGGCGCTGGACCCGAGCGGGGCTCTGCATCCGGGCTCAGGGCTGAGTC
>DATHAB010000206.1:0-6235 GCA_035296885.1 Rubrobacteraceae bacterium | reverse complement strand
TCGAGCTTTGCCAGCGAGAAGCGGCTCTTCTCAATCTCTGCGAGCCCTAGCACTCCGGCGCGCACACCGAGCGTCGCGAGCATCCCCTCGAGAAACGTACTCTTACCTCCGCCCGGCTGTCCGATAAGCCATACAGCCTTTTCGTAGGATGTGTCGGTAGTCAGGCAATACCCGGCGAACTCCTGTAAGAAGCTCGCGACATCCCTGTCCAGGTCGCCTACAAACCTATCCCAGTTTGGGGCTTTGGCTTCCTGATCGAAGGCGTAGGGAACGCGGCTCGTTGCGTAATACGACATTTCGTGCGGACGTAGGTTGCCTGTCGTTATATCTATCGTGCCGTTCTCGGCGACGAGGATGTCGGGGTTCGAATCCCACTTCTCGTCAGGGACGTAGGCTTCGAACTGAGCGAGTGCGTGCACGCTGTTCACCACGAACACGCTGGGGCGTATCCCTTCGGTTTTTGCACCCTCGAGTACCTCGACCATAGACCTCTTCACCACCGGCGTTTTGACGACGGTCCATATCCCGCCCTCATACCGCCGCCAGTCCCCCAGACCGTGCGCGTGGTCGTAGTTAGCCTCGAGCCAACGATCCCTTAACTCGTCGTGTGTAGGCGCATCGTCCTCTTTGTCTGCCTTTTTCTTCTTGGACGGTTTGCCGGGATCGCCGTTACCGAGCTTCGGCACCTTCTCTGCTATGACGGCGTACTGCTCTCGTGCGTCCGAGCGGTCGGTATAGCAGCGCCACCCCAAAGAGAGATCGCGTTCGGCCAGTGCTGCTTCGATCGCGGAAGCGGTGGCGCCAGCCTCTCCTAGGTAAGCACCTATCTTGTAGAGGCTGTCCGAGCGGTCGATCTGCCCCTCTTTGACTACCGGTCTCTCCCCGCGCCACACCTTTAAGCCGTAGCTGTTCAGGCTTACCGGGGCTTCGTGGCCGTCGCTGCTGCCATTAGCTCCGCTAGCGGAGCGTTCGCTACGGCCGCTGCCGTTAAGCGAGGGTATAGCCTCGTCCATCGTCTCTGGGTCCCATACGCGCTCATCCATAAGGCACCGACCGCACTTCGTGGGGTGTTTCGCGCTTGTAGTTGCGCGTGCCCGGCGCGCGTAAGACCGTGCCCAAACCCCACTTACCTTTATCGCCTCCCATGCCATAGCAGAGCCGTCGGTTTAGCTGTGCCGCCTGTCCAGCCGAGATAACGCGCGTAAGCTTCCAATAGAAGTGGTGGCGTCCCGGAGAGGATTCGACTGTTACCGTAGGTTGCGGCCAGTCTGAAGGCACGTGCGCACCGTCGCCGTCAACCCAGAGGGCTAGCACTTCTTCGACGGCGTTCTCTTTCGTTCGGCCTGAGCGGGTTCTAAACAGATGCACGCCAAAGTATGTATCGCGGCCGTCGCCGGAATGCTCGAGCAGGTAATCTGCCGCCTCGTCGCTTTCGCCGGGCCACTCCCAGGCGAGTTGTCTAACGCTGATCAGCGTGCCCCGGTCCTGTGGGTTCTGTTTGCCGGTGAGGGTGAACATGTACCCCTCGAGGTCGCCGAACAGAAGCTCCCACAAAGACCGCGCTGTGAGTGTGTTCGCTGTAGTTGCCGCGTCGATGGTATAAGCTCCTTTCAGTTGTCGCGCCCGCCCCCTACGGCGGGCTTTTCTTCTAGGTTCCGGTTTCCAACGAGGCGTCGCCGACGGTCTCGCCGAGTTCACGGGCTCGCTCACGGCGTTCCCGATCAAGGTCGGCTAATTTCTGAGGGTCTATTTGCGCCTGTTTTTCAGCCTGCTCCCGCCTGAACTGGTACGCTGCTGCCGCAGCACGCCGAGCCGCCTTCAGGCGATCATGCGCCCGCTTGAGAGCATCTCGTTGCTCCTGAGACGCCTCTTCTAGCAAGAGCTTACGAACCGTTGTCGCGTAACCGCCGCCGACCTCGAGCAACGTCATCTCGCGGTTGTGGATCGCCGCGAGGTCGTATACCCCACGCTCTAGCATGTACTCGGTCTCTCGGGCCTCCTGATTCAAGATCGAAACCCATAGAGCCGCGAAAGGAAAACGGACGAAATCCCGCATCCCCTCCGGAATGCCCGGCTCTACCGGGCTGCCACTTTTTTTAGGCCTGTGAGCAAATATCCGGCGTCGGTATCAAGCGCATCCGCGATTCGACGCGCGGTCTCAGGCCTGGGCACGGACCGCCCCTGCTCTATCTTCCCCCACGCGAAAATAGAGATGTCGGCTTTATTGGCCGCCTCTTCTTGGGTCAGCGCCTCTTGTCTGCGGGCTTGCCTGACACGCTCGCCGATAGCGCGCGCCTCTTCGTCGTGGCGTTCTATGTGGCTGCCGCCGTCCACGCGGACTCCTTTCAAATGCTCGAGTACAAACTGCGGGCGGATTATATACTAGTCACGTACCCGCCGCAGGGCCTACCTTGTGCTCTAGGGCCTGCCTTGTGCTCTAGATGTAGAGTTGAAATACCGACATTGTACTGGTAAACTACTTGTTGCAGACGAAAAAACGCCTCGGCGGTGCGCTAACACCCCGAGGCCCGGCCCAAGAGGAGGTTCTCTTGAGCAAGACCACACTAGAACGCGCGAGCATCATCGGCAAGGTCCTCAAGGAGGCGGAAGATCGGTTCAACCACGAACTTGTGGACGATGAGGAGCGCCAGCTGCTCATCGTCCGGATCAAGCGGATTCGTCGCAGGTTAAGGCTGGCGCGAGTATGACGGTATCGGATCTGTTCGGGATCATGTTGCTGGCGGGGATGCTCGCCAGCACTTTGTTGTTGGCGACGACGAGTTAGGGAGGATGATGCAAAGGAAACTAGAGCGCACGACTTTTGAGACCTCGCGGGAGGCGGAGTACTTCGACGCCCGCGAGCTACAGGCCATGACCGGCCAGAGCAAAAGTAATTTTGCCGCCGTGGCCGTAAAAGAACTACTCGACAATGCTCTTGACGCATGCGAGACGCATGGCGTCGAGCCCGAGCTAAAGCTCCGGGTAGTCGAAGACCCCCACGGCGATAGGCATCGCATCACCGTGTCGGACAACGGTCCTGGTATCCCCGACAAGGTAGTAGAGAAGGTTCTCGACTACTCTGTACGTATCTCCGATAAGGCAGCCTATCGCTCGCCGACACGTGGTGCACAGGGCAACGCCTTAAAGACGGTGGTCGGCATCCCCTACGCATTGGAGTGTAGAGAGCCGGTGATTATCGAGGGGACCGGCGTTCGCCACGAGATCAAGCCGTGGGTGGACCCTGCGGGCTCGCTTCGGATTGCGCATGCTAAAAGCGAAGCTCCTGCGGACGGAATTCACAAGTCGAGTGTGTCTCTCGTGACGACTTGGGCGGACCAATCCTTTGAGCCGAGCTACTGGGCGGCGGCCTTCGCGATGTTCAACCCACACGCTACGCTCACCTATGAACACGAATACGCCGGAGAGGCGGAGGAGTACAAAATCCGCCGGGCTGGCGGTGCAATTGAGCATGCTAAAACCGGTATCACGGATCGCGAAATTTACAAACGGAGCGCGGGCGAAGGCTGGCGCAAGTACATGCCAACCGACCTCACCTCGGCACACTGGTACAACCCGCAGGCTATGCAGCGGTTGGTCTTCTCGCACATCGCGGAGGCCGAAAACGGTGGGCGCGACGTGCCGCTGGGCGAGTTCATCCGGGAGTTTCGCGGCCTCTCCAGTCCCTCGAAGGCGAAGACCGTCCGCGCAGCGGTGCCTGGTATCGAGCACCTGTCGGACTTTGCGGACCAGCCGCAGCGAGTCGCCGACCTCCTCTCGGCAATGAAGGAACACTCCAAAGGGCCGAATCATAGGATCTTTGGCCGCGTTGGCCCGGAGCACTTCGAGGCCATGTTCCGGCGCACCTACAACGTCCAAGAGGTCACCTACCAATGGACCAAGGACTACACGGCGGGTGGCCTGCCGTACATCTTCGAGATTGCCGTTGCCATCCTTGACGAGCCGGGCGACCTCTACTACGGCATCAACTACACCCCCACCTTCGACGACCCCCTGGAGGGTACGCTCCTCGGCGGGCCGAAGTTCAAGGCTCGCGGCTTAAAAGGGTTCCTGCAGCACGGGCATGCCTTGCCGAGGAGCGAGGGTTACTACTCGTTCCGGTCCCCGGCAGAGGTTGCCGTTACCGTTCACATCATTACGCCCGCGCCTGTCTTCCTCGACAGGGGCAAAACTCGCATCCAACTTAACGACGCACAAGAGGAGGGCTAAAGACCATGGCGCCCGATAAGAAGAACAAGGACGTTGGCGACGTTATCGGCGACACCGTCTTTAAAGCGGTAAAGCCACTCTACAAGGAGGGCGAGCGCCAGCGCCGGGCTCCGACGCGCCGCCGCCCGCAGAAGCGCAACTTCTACAAGCCAGAGCCGAAGTGGAGTCAGAAGCGAGTCGTGTTCGCGGTGATGCCACAGGCTATAAGGAACGCAGGGTACGGGCCATCCGTCCGCGACCTCTACTACGCCGTTAGACCGCTGGCCTATGCCCACCCGCAGTGGCCCGAAGAGAAACGGCTGGAGTACGGCTATTTCGCCGACACGCTCTCCGTCCAGTACGAACGGGAGAGAGGGCGCATAAAGGGCTTGTGGCGCGACCCTCGCGGCCACCTACACGAGGCCCACGCCCGCTACGCTCTGCCGCTGCGCGACCCGTACGGCGAGGTTGCCGACGGGCCGGAGCGCGTCTCCGTTGCGCTGGGCACTCGTGAGGTAGACGCCTACAGCTTCCCGCCGTACCTGTTCGACAAGATCCTCTACGTAGAGAAGGAGGGCGAGTGGCCAAAGCTTTTGGAGGCCAAGATTCCCGAGCGTTACGACATGGCCATCGTGAGCAGCAAGGGCTATGCGACGACGGCGGTACGGGACCTGCTCCAAAAGGCGGCGACCGGCCAGAACTACCAGATTTTTGCTTTCCACGACGCCGACATAGACGGCTACGAGATCGAGCGCACCTTGCGGGAGGCGACCTGGCGCATGCCCGAGCACAGCGTCGAGGTTATAGACATCGGGCTCACTATCAGGGACGCCCTGGAGATTGGCCTGGAGTCGGAGCCGTACTACCGTAAGGGCGGCGTACCCGATCCGCTGGAGCGGCGGCTCACCTCCGAGGAGCGCCAATACTTCAGCGGAACGCACGGCGAGCGCTTCGAGTTAAATGCCATACTGCCCGTCGAGCGGCGCATCGAGTACATAGAGGCGAAGCTAAAAGAGAACGGCGTCCGGCCCAAGTTGATACCACCAGACGAGGAGCTAAAGAAAAGAGCTAGGGACATTTACCGCGACAAGCATGCTGAATGGGTGGACGAGATGATAGCCGACATGCTCTCTCTGGGCACCCTCAAAAAAGAGCTTGCCGACAAGTTCGAGAAGGATCTGAAGCTAGAGAAGAAGGCCCGAGCCTACATAGAGGAGGCATTCGAGAAAGACAAAACGCTTCCGTGGCACAAGGCGCTGTCGCGCCGCCTCGGAGAGGTCCTGCGCGAGGAGAAGACCGAAGACTTAGGAAAGGCCATTAGTGAGGAGTTATCGAAGCGGCTGGGCTCCGACGATGGCTCCGCCGAGGGTGGCGCAGATGCCGAGGGCGAAGACTAAACCCCGCCAGCCTACGCCCCCATGCGCCCCGCTCCGGCGGGGCTTCTCTCTTGCCCCCAGGGGCGCGACGTTGCCCTCTAAGAGCCTCGGGACTGACTCCGAGGAGCCCCGCTCCCGTGGGATAGAACCGAATACCGGGCCGGGGTCCTTCGGGGCTCCGGCCCTTCTATCTGTTCTAGTCCGGCGGCATAAGGCTAATATCCCAGTATGTGGTATCTGGCGGGGGTCGCCTTGTTCGTGGTTGGGTCCCTGTTTGTGATGTTGACAGGGGCGCTTGTGCTCGACACCACGATAACCAACAAACGTCGCGGGCTACATTGGTCCGAGGGGGTAGGGGGATGGGCGGTTATGGGCTTGGCGGGTTTTGCGGTCGCAGTGGTCGGTTTCGTGTTGACCTCGATGGAGGTGTGATCTATTTACCAGGCCGGTGAGGTTCGGACTACGTCTGACTAGGGTTAAGGGTTGTTGGGCATACTTCCCATAATACATAGCCTCCTTCAACCCTGGTATAGGGGCTCCGTAGGGGCTCCGGCCACCACACCTAAGAAGTTCTCGGCTGGCGGTGATTGGTGCTTTTCACTACGCTCCGGGCCCTTCGCTCTGCTGCCGGACGCGCATCAGCCAGGCCGCTA
>DATHAB010000205.1:0-29824 GCA_035296885.1 Rubrobacteraceae bacterium | reverse complement strand
GTACCCGGGATAGTTGGCACCCCCGCTTCGGACATGATGCGCCGGCTCTTCACCTTGCTTCCCATCGCGTCTATAGCCTCTGGATGAGGTCCGATCCAGCCTAGTCCAGCTTCCTCTACCGTTCGCGCAAAGACTGCGCTCTCTGCCAAAAATCCGTACCCTGGATGCACCGCCTCGGCGCCCGAACGCTTCGCCACCCCGGTCAGCCTCTGCACGTTCAGGTAGCTCTGTGTCGCAGGTGCTGCACCTATGTGGTACGCCTCATCGGCGAGGCGCACGTGAAAGGACTCCCGGTCAACGTCCGAGTACACTGCCACGCTACCCACGCCCATCTCCCTTAGCGCCCGGACGATACGGACGGCGATCTCCCCGCGGTTCGCGACCAGGACCTTGTCAAACACCTAGACCATGCCTTCCCAGTTGGAGTAGGACCACAAGGAACCCTCCAACTCCATCCCCGGTGGCACCGCGTGCCCGAGTAGGCCCGCGAGCCTCCACCGGCTTCGATACAGAGTATTAGCCTCTTCCGGGCCTTTGCGATCCTTACGTATGACCGCGAGCGCAGCTATTATCGCCGCGACCTCCTCCGGGCCGGGATCAGGTTCTACCATCAAAGGGGAATGTTTCCGTGCTTGCGCGGCGGTCGCGCGGGACGCTTGGTGCGGACCATCTGCAAGGCTTTTATGAGGTACGGGCGGGTCTCGCGCGGGTCTACAACGTCGTCTATGTAGCCCATCTCGGCGGCGACCAGCGGGTTGTTGAACCGTTCCTCGTAGCCGGCGATGAGCTCCTGACGTTTCGCCTCCGGATCTTCGGCCTCGGCGATCTCACGCCGGAAGATAATGTTCACGGCCGCCGTCGCCCCCATCACCGCTATCTCACCCGTCGGCCACGACACGTTTACGTCCGCCCCGATATGTTTGGAGCACATGACATCGTAAGCCCCCCCGTAGGCTTTGCGTGTGATGACGGTCATCTTTGGTACCGTAGCCTCGGAGAAGGCATAGAGAAGCTTTGCCCCGTGGCGGATGATGCCGCCCCACTCTTGGTCTGTTCCCGGCAGGAAACCCGGCACATCCACGAACGTGACGAGAGGTATGTTGAAAGCGTCGCAGAACCTAACGAACCGCGCCCCTTTCACGCTCGCGTCAATGTCGAGCGTCCCGGCCAGCACCGAAGGCTGGTTACCGACGATGCCAACGGCGTGCCCGTCGAGACGGGCGAAACCTACAACCAGGTTCTGTGCCCACCCCTCCTGCACCTCGAAGAACTCCCCGTCGTCCATAATTCCCTCTATCGCCCCGCGAATATCGTAGGGCCGCTGGGGTGAGTCCGGGATGAGAGAGGTGAGCTCCTCATCCATCCGCTCCGGGTCGTCGGTAGGCTTGTAGTATGGCGCACTCTCTAAGTTGTTCTCCGGCAGAAAGGAGAGCAGATACCGAACGTCTTCAAGACAGGTCTCCTCATCGGAGGAAGAGAAGTGGGCGACCCCGCTTCTCGTGTTGTGGGTGCCTGCGCCGCCTAAGTCTTCAAAGGAGACATTTTCGCCCGTGACGCTTTTTATAACGTCGGGGCCGGTAATAAACATGTGGCTCGTCTCCTCGACCATAAAGATGAAGTCCGTTATTGCCGGGGAGTAGACGGCGCCACCGGCGCAGGGGCCCATGATAACGCTGATCTGGGGCACAACCCCGGAGGCCAGAACGTTTCGGTGAAAAATCTCCGCGTAGCCGGCTAAAGAGACCACGCCCTCCTGAATGCGCGCCCCACCTGAGTCGTTGATCCCGACGACCGGGCAACCCGTACTGATCGCGAGATCCATTACCTTGCAGATCTTCTGCGCGTAAACCTCGCCTAAAGAACCCCCAAACACCGTAAAGTCCTGCGAGAATACGCAGACCTTGCGGCCCGCAACCTCGCCGTATCCCGTTACCACCCCGTCGCCAAGCGGACGGTTCTTCTCCAACCCGAAGTTGTACGAGCGGTGAACCCGATAGCGATCCAGCTCGACGAAAGTGCCGGGGTCTAAAAGGAGCTCGATCCTTTCGCGCGCCGTAAGCTTGCCCTTATCCCTCTGCCGGGCGACGGCCTGCTCGGAGGCCGGGTGCGCCGCCGCCTCCCGGAGGCGCGCGAGACCCTCGGTCTTTCCGACAGTAGTATTCTCTCCCAGCCTTTCGTCCTGCATAGCCGGCTATTCTAGCATTACTATATAGGGTCTTATGGCGGCTACCGCGAAGGTCAAAGGCTCGACCCTCGTAACCGAAACATGGCGGACGCCGAGCGTAGTGATTGGACCACGGGCAGATCGATAATTTGGAGATGCTTGCAGGACCTGCGCAAGAAGACTGTAGACGCCTTGCTATCTCCTACCGGACCAACTTTACTGCAACCCGCTGTAGGGCGCCGAAAAATCCAGCGTAACTTAGCAACCGGGCGGGGTGATGAGCTTTAGCTCCTAGACCCTCACCACTGTCCGAGCGTGGTCGGAGACTCGAAGCCCGGCAACGATGTGCTACACGTGGTTCTTCACGGCGCCAGGGCTGAGCACCAGGATATGGGCGATCTTATATTCCCCTATGCTATGAGGCCCAACACCTGAAGCTTCCTAGGTCTCCGTGGTGTCAGCGGCTCGCTGGGCAGCACACCGGCGGGTCTTTCTGCTGGCTCGGGCGGTGGCGCAACGTCCACCCTCACTCGGCTGGTTCCGAAGCTCGAACTCGCCACCGTTGAAGGAAACCCGCTCGCGCATCCTGGCGAGCCGTACCTCTCGTCTGGTCCTTCGGCAGCGAGTACGCTCGGCTCGAAGGCAGGGTAAGCGACGGTGCCAGTTAGCGTCTGGGAAGCGCAACCGAACACGTTTTCTGGGTGGCTGAATTACTGGGGTACCACGCCCGCTGCTACGATAAACGTGTCGATACAATATCCGCAACGTCGCGACAACGTAGTTAGCTCTTACATATCAACAACAAGAGCGCCGGCGCGGCAACGGTGCACCCCCTACCTCCCATCGCTTCTCGCCATCCCCGCGGCGCTAACGAGAGGACTCGACGGCTGGCTAAGCTTTCTTGTAGAGCGCCTCGGCGGCGGATATAGGATCGAGCTCGCGCCTGTAAACCCTCTCCGTTAGTCTAGCGTCCTCCATTTTGAGACGCTCCTTAAGCGCCTTCTCCGTCTTGTTCGTTGCCCAGGAGAGGATGAACTCTTTTATAGAGGCGAGACGGCGTTTCTCCAAGCTTCCGCTCTCGATAAGGAACTTCCGGTGCTCCTCGATCTTCTCCTTCAGCTCCTTAACGCCCTCGCCGTTGTCACCCCGGGTCATAACTATAGGAGGTATCGGGATGTCTGGGTCGAGCTCATGTCCAATCTCCAAAATCGAGCGCACCTCCGCTGTGGTTCCAGGAGCCTGCGGGTGGTCAGCCTTGTTGATACAGAAGATGTCCGCAATTTCCATCACCCCGGCCTTTAAGGCCTGCACGGAGTCCCCCGTCCCCGGCTGTAGAACCAGCACTACGGTCTCAGCCACTGACGCAACCTCTACCTCCCCCTGCCCCACCCCGACGGTCTCGTAGAGCACCACGTCCATCCCGTAGGCCTCCATCGCCAAACCGGCGAGCCGAGACGCGTCAGCCAAGCCCCCGAGATGACCTCGGCTCCCCATCGAGCGGATAAAGACCCCAGGATCGAGGAAGTAGTCCGTAAGACGAATACGGTCGCCTAAGATAGCGCCCCTCGAGAACGGGCTTGAAGGGTCAACCGAGACCACACCGACCTTTTTGCCCTCTGTCCGGTAAAGCTCTATAAGCTTAGCGATGATGCTGCTCTTGCCAACGCCGGGCGGTCCGGTGAAGCCAACGGTTGCGGCGTCGCCGGTATACGGGTAGAGCTCGGAGACGAGCTCAGGCATCTCTGAATCCCCACCCTCGATCTTCGAGATCACCCGCGCCAGCGCACGCCGATCCCTGGCGAGCAGCCGTTCTACTAGTTCGTTCTTGTTCGCTTGCCTCACTTCCTCAAGCATACACTCTCGTGCGAAGCCCAACCGGGAGGGTGTAACAAAGTAAATAGCCTCGTGCACGTGGGCCGACGCGGGGATCTTCCCCAGGTTATGTTCGGAGGCGGTAGTTCGGAACAGCTTTCTCCGGCCCTCAGATGCTCCGAGGAACGCCTGGCTGGCATCTTGCGAGAAAATCTTTCGGAGTAGAGCGTGGGTAACGTCCGACGTTGCGAGCGGTTAGCAAAGCTAAGCGACGGCGCCGCTAAGAGCAATCTGCAGCCGTAGAAGTGTCTCGCTTAACTAGCTGTGTTCCGGTTCGTTCTTTTGGTCGGTCTCATGGAACGAGTTCGGCTTTCCTGCTCCTCTGGTTGGCAACGTATAATCTTCGATTCATGAGATCAATCGTATTCGAGCATGCGCTGCCAAGCGCGAACGAGGTCTTTTGGCCCGATGGCGAGCCGCGCTTCGTCTACAAAACCCTCTTTGAGGAGCTCGCAAAGATCGGTCCTGAGCGTTGGGAGGAGAACCTTCGTCAGGCGCACAGCCTCCTTCTAGACGAGCAGCACATCTTTGGCATCAAAAAAGGCGACAAGACCCACCCAACTGACTGGTTCCCCCGTATCTTACCCGCCGCTGATTGGAAGCGCCTCGAGGAGGGCCTTGCTCAGAGGATACGAGCTATCAACGAGTTCGTGCGCAGGCTTGAAGTCGGTACCCAAGATATCGTACCCAAAGAGATCATCGAGACGAGCATCCTTTACGATGCAGACGTCCCAAACCGCTTCGGAGAGGTACCGGTCCGGCAGGTAGCCTTCGACGTGGTAGCGGTCGAGAGCGAGAGAAGCGGCCGGAGCGGCGGCTGGGAGTTTGTCGTGATCGAGCAGAACGCCAAGATGCCCGTGGGGCTCGCCGCTATGACCCGGCGCCGCAGGATGAGCCATGAGGTCTTCTTTCCCGAAACCTTATCCAAGCTCCCGGTCCTTTCTTTGGACGGCTGGCTCGGGCGGTTAGGCTATTCTTTAAGGGCAGCCTCGCCCAAGGGTCCAGAGGCGACGCTCGCGGTCGTCACGAGCGGGCCTACCGACCAGTTTTATCTGGATCACCACATCTATGCGAAGGAGATGGGCGCGATCCTTGCGGAGACTAAGGATTTAGGCTTCGACCTAGACGGGTATCTAATACACGAGCCGACGGGCCGCAGGATAGACGTCGTCTACGAGCGAGTCGACGAAAACGTACTATATGCGAACCTGCCGAAGCTTATAGACTGCCACTTTGAGGGCAAAGTACACGTCCTCTTCGCCCCCAATTCGGAGGTGGTTGATGATAAGGGCGTAGAGGCCTTTGTACCCCAGATGGTCCGGACCTACCTCGGCGAGGAGCCATTGATAAAGAGCGCCAAAACATGGTCGCTTGCCGTCACTGAAGAGCGCCGGTACGTTATGGAGCACTTCGAGGATCTGGTCGTCAAGAGCCGGGGTGGTTATGGTGGCAAGGAGGTCATGATCGGGCCCGAGGAATCCAGGGAGTCAGCCGAGCGGTTCCGCAGGATAGTCGAACGCAACCCGATCGAGTATATAGCCCAAGAGGTGGTCGACTTCTCGACCCACGTGCTCTGCGAGGCGAGAGAAGGCGGCTTCGCCTTCCGGGACTCCTACGCCGACTACCGGATGATCGCGCTGGCGCCGGATCCCAAAGACCCCAACGTCGTCGAGGTCGTACCCGGCTCCCTAACAAGAGTGGCCGCCCCCGGCACGCGCGTCGTCAACATCTCCAGCGGCGGCAAGATGAAAGACACCTGGGTGCTGGAACGTTGAACTACGGGGCTTTGATCTCCGAGGCCTTCTGGCTCGCTTGGCGCCACCGATTCTTGTGGTTCTTTGGCTTCTTCCTGGGTAGCGGTTTCGCTTTCAACTTCAACTACTCGACGAGCGTCGGTCCCTCTACAGACTAACCTGGTGAATTACTTCGTGGCTCCTCGAGCTGGGGCGCTGGGTCTCCGAGAACCTCACGCTGTTCGTAGCCATCGTAGTCTCCGCGGTGGTCGTAATCCTCTTAATCTCTATAACCCTATCCATGATCTTTCGCGCCGCACTAACCGAGATCGTCGCCGCGCTGCACAGGGGCGGGCCGCGCCGCTTCGGCTCGCCCCTGTGCCCAGGGCTCTCCAATTTCTGGCGCCTGCTGGGACTAAGAGCGCTATTCTTCCTGATCTCGTTAGGGCTTTTCCTCTTGATCTTTGCCCCTGTGGGGATCGTATTCTTTGTTTCTTTATCGCTCATCGAGAATCTAACGGGGGACTTTCCACTTGGGCTATTCGTCGTCTTCTTTCTCTTTTTACTGCTGGCCTTCGTTTCGCGTATCCTGATCTCAGTACCATTGTTCATAGCTGCGCAGCTAGCTACGCGAGAGCCAGTGGTAGGCGGAAGGAATGTCTTAGATTCTGTCGGCGGCGGGTTCGGCCTCTTCTGGCGCAACCTCGGCAGGAGCCTCCTGGTTTAGGTCATACAGTTCACCATCGCCACCGGGACCGACATAGCCCTGCTCGTGGTCTTCGGCGTACTGAGGCTCGTCATTATCAGCCCGGCCTTGCTACTGTTCGCCGCGGACAACATCGCCGCAGCGATAGCGGTCGGAGTCGTCGGCGGCCTGCTCTTGCTGATAGCCTACCTGGTGTTCTCCGGCGCCGTAGAAACCTTCGATCATGCCTACTGGACGCTTGCTTACCTAAGGCTGCGCACTCCTCCCAAGACATAGCCCCGCGGCCTAACCAGAGCATGCAATAGTGCAGACCGTCTAGCTGAAAGAAGACAATACTGTCGGTAGTCCCTAGCAGTTAATACCGGGCGGGGATGAGGACCGGGTCCTTGGTAGCGTCGCGCTTGCCTTCTTCGGCACGCAGAAGCTCGTTAAGCGACTCGACGGCTACTTCGAGCTCCTTGCGGCCAGGCTCGGAGGTGGTGAGGTACTTTTGCATGAAGTTACCGAGAGCTATTGAAGGTTTCGTCTTACCGAGGATAAACCACGCTTCGCTTATTACGATGAACTGGAGGACGATCCACGGTGCCCAATCTATAAACGGGTCGAGGAGGGCGACGAGGATCAGGTAGATGAGTATGTTGGTGCCGCAGCGGGGGTGGATGCGGCTAACGCTGCTGGCGCCTTCGAGGGTCACCTCGCCATACTCTTCATAGGCGGAGACGGCCTTGTGCTCTGCGCCGTGGTAGCGGCCGATGGGACTAAACCTCATAGCGGCGAAGAAGGGGATGAGGATCGGCAAGATGGGGAAGATGGCTAAGAATCCGAGAATGGCGCCCACAGGTCCGCCGATAGACTCCGTACCCGTCTCCAGGAGGCTTATAAAAAGCCAGAGAACGGCCATGGTGGCGACAAAGGAGACGAGGACCCGAATCGAGCCCGCCAGCAGCAGAAGGAACCGGAGCCAAAAGATTACCGACCGGGCGATTGGCCATTCCGCGATACGCATGAGAGCGCCCTTAGGGCGCCACATATTAAAGGGGTCGATCCAGACGTAGATCTTGTCTTCCCGACGCTCGGCAGAGCTCATGTAGCTGGGCCCAAAGAAGTCCACGCCCCACCAGCGGGCCATGCCACCGAAAAGGAGCCTCTCCTGATCTACTTTTGCCTCTCGAGCACCCATCCGCGTCGAACGCCCTCCTTTATACAAGCTCTGGGATATCCGTCAGAAGGAAAAGATACCATTTACCTGGCGTCTGTTTCGAGGAATATCCCAGAGAAACCTAGTGGCTTCTTTGAACGCCCCTTCGGGTATGAATACTGGTGCGAACAAGCAGTCGAAGGCTAGGAAATGTTTGATGGACCATACTGGGGCGCGGGGACGGTTAATGTACGCAGGGATCGGGCTGGTCTTCGCGATCCTGCTCGGCCTGTACTTTCTTTACCAGGTTCGGGTGGTCGTCCTGGTCTTTCTGCTAACGCTTCTCGTCTCGATTATAGTCGACGGCCCGGTGAGCTACCTCGCCCGCAAAGGCCTAGGACGTGGCTGGGGGACCGTGGTCGTCCTAATAGGTATCACCCTCGTTTTCGGGCTGGCAGGGTTAGCCCTAGGCTCGGTCATAGAGAATCAGGTCCAACAGCTGATCGAGTCGTTCCCAACCCTCCTCTCTAACGCACAGGACCTCGCCGAAGAGGTGCAGAGCGCGTTGGGGCTTGAAACCAATATCATCCCAAGCGTGCAGCAGCTTTTTACCTCGGCCCAAAGCTTTCTCTCAGGCGACACAGTCTCGACGGTCTTGGGCGTAGGAGCGAACGTAGCCAACATCCTCTCTTTAGCAGGCGTGATCCTGGTCGCGACCATCTTCGCGGTCTTGCAGCCAGCGCCGCTGGTCAACGGGTTCGTAGCCCTTTTCCCCGCAAGCCGGCGGGTAAGGGTGCGGGAGATCCTCGACAAGATGTACAAGGCCATCCAGAGGTGGATCTTGGGGCAGCTTGTCTCTATGGTTGTTATCGGCGCACTTTTTACGATAGCCTTGTTCCTGATCGGGGTGCCGTTCGCGTTACTGCTTGGGCTCTTATCCGGCCTGCTGGCCTTTGTACCGTTTATCGGGCCGCTTATCTCTATAATCCCACCGATCCTTCTGGCCCTCGTTGAGAATCCCATATCAGCGTTGTTTGTGGTCCTCGCGTACCTCGTGGTACAGGGCATCGAGTCAAACTTGATCCACCCGGTTGTGATGAGTCGGGCCGTGTCTTTGCACCCAGCGGTCATAATATTCGCGCTCCTGACGATGGGCACGCTCTTCGGGGTGGTAGGCATTGTGCTCGCGGTCCCTTTAGCCGCAGCGCTCGCCGTTCTCGTGCGTGAGCTGTGGATAAAGCGGATGGACGAACAGGGCACCGACCCGAACCCACCCGAGGAGGAGGAGTCTACTGTGGAGCAGAAGATTGGCCAGCTGCAACGAGCCGCAAAAGCCCTCTTCCGCCGCTCTTGAGCTCGCGCTCGGCCAGAAAAGCGGTCGAGACCCCACCCCGCTGAAAGGCCTCGTCCTCCAGGACCGCAAGATGCAGCGGCAGCGTGGTCTCCAGGCCCGTAATGGCGAACTCATCCAAAGCCCGCACGCCACGTCTTAAAGCCGCGTCCCTACTTGCCGCATGGACGATGAGCTTGGCCAGCAGAGAGTCGTAGTACGGTGTGACCTTGAAGCCAGCGTAGAGATGGGAGTCCACCCTCACGCCGGGTCCACCAGGCGGGTTGTAGAACTCTACAGACCCCGTCTGTGGCAGGAAATTGCGCCGGGGATCTTCGGCGTTGATCCTGAACTCTATGGCGTGTCCCCGCGATGGTACGTCTCCCGACACCGAGAGTCCCTCCCCCGAGGCAACGACGAGCTGCTCGACGACCAGATCCACGCCCGTTACCATCTCCGTTACGGGATGCTCGACCTGCAGACGCGTGTTCATCTCGGTGAAGAAAAACTCGCCCCCCGCGTACACAAACTCGACCGTCCCTGCGCCCTCGTAACCCAAAGAGCCGACTAGCGCTGCCGCAGCGGCTTTCATGCCGTCGCTGGCCTCTCGGGGCAGGCTCGGAGCAGGCGACTCCTCGACGAGCTTCTGGTAGCGACGCTGGATGGAGCAATCCCTTTCGGGAAAGATCGTCGTCTGCCCACGCCCGTCTGACAGGATTTGTATCTCGACGTGCCTGAGCTCCTGTAAGTAGCGCTCGGCGTACAGCGAGCCGTCGCCAAAAGCCGCCACGGCCTCCCGGCTGGCCGCGATATAGGCGGACTCGACCTCGCTCTCGTCGTACACTACACGTATCCCCCTACCACCGCCCCCGGCACTCGCTTTTACTACCAACGGGTAGCCTACCTCGCTCCCTACGCGCTTGACCTCTGCAGCGCTCCGACACACGCCGTCGCTGCCGGGGGTGACCGGAACGCCCGCCTCGGCGGCCACCCGCCGCGCGGTAGCCTTGTCGCCCATGCAGGCTATCGTCTCGGAGGAGGGACCGACGAACTTTATGTTGCAGGCCTCGCAGATCTCGGCGAAGCGGGCGTTCTCCGCCAGAAAGCCGTAGCCGGGGTGGATGGCGTCGGCGCCACAGAGTTCGGCGGCGGCGATGATCGAAGGTATGTTTAGATAGCTGCTCCGGGCCTCGGCAGGTCCTATGCAGACCGCTTCGTCAGCTAGGAGACGGTGCAGGGAATCCGCGTCAGCCGTCGAATAGACCGCTACGCTCCTTATGCCCAGCTCGCGGCAGGCGCGGATTACGCGGAGGGCCACCTCGCCCCGGTTCGCAACGAGGACTTTGCTTACCACAGCTTGATAAGCTCCTAGGAGGGGGCATCGGGCAGGATGCGGAAGAGCGGCTGGTCATATTCCACGCCTTTGGCGTTTTCGACCAGAACCTCGACCACCTCGCCCGAGACGTCAGAGGGGATCTCGTTCATCAGCTTCATCGCCTCGACTATACACAACGTGTGCCCGATCTCGATGCGGTCCCCCACCTCCACGTAAGGCTCCTCCCCCGGTCTCGGCGCCCGATAGAACGTCCCCACTACCGGCGACCGTACCAAGTGCAGACTCCCGTACCGCTCCGCCGGACCATTTGTTTTTGAGACGAGGGGCTCGGGTCCAGTCTGGGGCGTAACGTGCGGTACGGCGGAGGTTTCGGAAGGGGCCTCGGTCCTGGCCTTCACGGTAATTTCCAGCTCCCCCTGCTTGACCCGGATCTCGCCGACCCCGCTCTCGGCCAGAAGCTCGACGAGCCTGCCGACATCCTCGAGAGGCAACGCCTCCTTCTTAGAAGGTTTACCGTCCGAACCGCCGCTCTCCATTACACGCTCCCCGTAAACATAGACTCGGATTGTACACTCCTGAATGAGCCTTCGGAGACGGTGGGAAAAGCCGCTTCGCCGTGTAGAATTCGTTATGAGGTGATTCCGAAAGATCCAAACCCCGTGAGCATCCGCGTCCTAGACCCTAGAGTCGCCCAGCAAGTGGCGGCCGGCGAGGTCGTAGACCGGCCAGCCTCCGTGGTCAAGGAGCTGGTCGAAAACTCTCTGGACGCCGGAGCTACGAGGGTAGAGGTTGAGCTCGGTGACGGCGGCATGTCGCATATCCTGGTGCGGGATGACGGTTCTGGTATGTCGTCCGAGGACGCTCCTCGGTCGGTTCTGCGGCACGCGACCAGCAAAATCCAGGCCGTCTCAGACCTCGAAGCCGTGACTACTCTGGGCTTCCGGGGCGAGGCTCTGGCCTCCGTAGCGAGCGTCTCGGCCTTTTGCCTCACCACCTCGACCGGTGACGGCGCTGGTACAAAAGTCGTGGTAGACGGCGGAGACCCAGCCAAAGTCTCCCTCACCGCACATCCCAAAGGCACCACGATCTTCGTCGACAGGCTCTTTTACAACGTCCCCGCGCGGCGGGCATTCCTCAAAGGCGCGAGGGCAGAGAGGGCGGCGATTCTGGAGATCCTCACCCATTTAGGGATAGCTCATCCGTCGGTCGCTTTTCGCCTCGCGGAGAAGGGCCGCGACTACCTCTCGCTACCCGCCGCGCAGAATCTGCTCGAGCGCCTAGCTCAAGTTTATGGCGTCGCCAAGGCTCGGGTGATGCGCCCGGTGGAGTACGAGTCCGGGGCGTTCAAGATCTCCGGGTACGCCGCTCTCCCAAGCGTTACCGAGGGGAGCCGCTCGTGCCAAACGGTCGCGGTAAACAGCCGCTGGGTGCGGGCTGAGAACCTAACCCGCGGAATCGACGACGCCTACCGCGCTACGCTCCCCTCGGGACGCTACCCGCCGGTAGCTCTGCGGCTCGAGGTCGACCCTCACCGGGTAGACGTGAACGTCCATCCTACCAAGCAGCTCGTGCGCTTTTCCGAAGAACGCGCCGCCCGGGCCGCCGTCGGCTCTGCAATTCGCGAGGCGATAGAATGGCGTCCGCCTCCACCGTCCACTGTGCCCCGCCCGACCGAGCGCCCATACACTCAGGAGCGTTTCTCGGCTCCTCACGCGCCAGCTCCAGATTATGCGCGTGTGGCAGAGCACCGCCACGACTATTCTCCGCCCGTCCGGGATCTGAGCGAGGTACGCGAGCGCCTAGCCGAGGCTTCAGCCCCACTCTCCAGAGCAACCCCCGAAGCAGCTTCGAAGGAGCAGATCGACGCGCCGGAGTTGCCGGAGCGTGGGGCGTTGCCCTCGTTGGAGGAACTGCGGGTTATCGGGCAGCTCGCGGCGGGCTACATCCTCGTCGAGGAGCCGGGATCGTTGTGGATCGTGGACCAGCACGTCGCCCACGAGCGTGCCATCCTGGACCGCCTGACCGACGCCGAAGGGGATTCAGGTTTGCCAACCACGCAGGCCCTCCTCGTCCCGGAGGTGGTCGAGCTCCCCTTAAGCGAGGCAGCTGCGGCCACCGAACACCTGGAGGAGCTCGCCGTATACGGCTTTGAGGCCGAGCCCTTCGGGCCGAACTCTTTTAGGATCACCGGCGTCATCTCCACTCTGGCCGGACGGGACGTGGCCGGAGCCTTTAAAGAGGCTTTGGCCGCTGCAAAGGGAACCGAGCCGGGGCGGCGCCGCGAAGACCACATCCTTGCTACCATCGCCTGCCATTCGGCTGTGAAGCTCGGCGACAAGCTCTCTCAGCCCGAGATGGAAGCGCTAATAAGGGACTGGCTCACCAGCCACCTCCCCGCTACCTGCCCGCACGGCCGCTCCATCTGCTACCACATCGGCATAAACGAGGTCGCTCGCAAGTTGGACAGGCACTAAAGGAGATGCTGGGAGCCGCTTCTACAACTCGCCAGTCCGCTGGTCGCGCAGCGCTCGTTTAACCTTCTTCAGCGGCCAGTCGCCGCCGCAACAGGACTACGGCTGACTTCAGTTCCTCCGCCTGGAGTAATAACGCCACCCCTAGGTAGGCCGCAAGCGAGGCTCCTCCGACGACGGCGAGGATACCTAGCCGCTCCAGTGCGTTAGATCCGTCCCCAAGGAGCATAAGCCCGAAGTGAGCTACAGCATACATGACGGCACCGGCGACCAGGATCTTGCCGAGAGAACGCAGCAAACGGCGAGCGCCCAGGCGTCTTATCTCCCTTCTCATCGCAGCGAGACAGGCCAGGGCGAAGACGGCGTTGGCTCCCGAGAGTGCGAGCGCCACACCGATCACCCCTACAACGTGCGAGAGGATGTAGGCGAGAGCCGCGTAGAATACGAAGAAAACGATGTTCAGAAGAGCAGGGATCTTAGGGCTCTGCCGGGAGTAGAACGCCCGCACCAGGAGAAAGTAGGCGGAATAGGCGAGAAGACCCACCGAGTAGGCGACAAGGAGGCTGGCAACGAGGTCCGTGTCCTCAGAGGTAAACTCACCGCGCTCGTAGAGCAGCCCAATCGTGGGGGTTGCGAGGGCGATAAGACCGACGGAGGCGGGGACCATCATAAAGGCCATCGTCCTGAGTCCGAAGGAGAGGGTATCGCGGTAGCCCTCGATGTCTCCACGGGCGTGCCTCTCGGAGAGCTCAGGCATGAGGGCAGTCTCAAGGGCGATGATGAAGACGCCGTAGGGGAGCGAGAATACCGTGAAGGCCAGGTAGAGCTGCGGCACGGCGGCAAAGTTAGTACCGAGCAGCAGGGAGACGTACTGAACGCCGATCGAGCCTGCCGTGAAGACGAGCACGGGGATCGCAAGCTTTACAGCGGGCAGCAGAGCCGGATGACCGAAGACTGGACGCGTGCCGTAGCCTAGACGCCAGGCGGTTGGAAGCAGGATCAAGGCCATTGTCGCGACCCCAAAGGTGGTGATGGCGAGCAGGTAGAGGGCGGCTTCGGGGTTCTTTGGGGCGAGCAGAGCGTAGCCGCCTAAGCAGGCAACAGCGAACAGGTTGTTCAAGACCGGACCGATGGTAGGGAGGATAAAGTGCCGATGGGCGTTCAAGACGCCGGTCAGGACCGAGCCAAGACCAAAGAAGAATATGTAGAGGACGAAAAAGCGGAAGAAAAATACCGAGAGCTCGGTCGTTTCCTGAGCCTCCTCTGGGGATAGCCTCTCCGAACCCGTAAAGCTCGTCGCGAGGTCCACCAGAGGCCCGGCGAAGACGATGCCCACAAAGGCTACAGCAGCGAGGAACGGTAAGAACAGGGTGAGGAGAGCGTTGGTAAAACGCCTGGCGTCCTCTTCCCCGTGGTTCGTCATGCGCTCGACGAGAAGCGGGACGAAAGTCGAGTAGAGGATGCCGCCCAGGAAGAGCTCGTAGAGCAGATTCGCTATACCGTTGGAGGCGTTGTAGGCGTTTGCCACTACCCCCGTGCCGAGGACAGCCGCCATAACCATCGCCCGCGCATACCCCGTCACCCGTGAGAGAGCGTTAATCGCCGACATCGAGAGTACGGCCCGCAAGATGGCTGCCATGAGCAGGATAGTACTACTACAGCGTTTGTTACGCGATTGAGCTATCTGTACCGAGGACGCGAACAGCCCACATCCCTGATTTACCCCGCGTACTTTTTTTTCTTCAAGCGACGACTTTCGAGGAGCGAGTAGCCAACCGGGACGACGAGCAGGGTGAGGAAAGTGGAGGTCAAAAGACCGCCTATCACGGTGATGGCGAGGCTCGAGGAGACGAGCTCGCTGCCGCCGCCTGCAAGACCCAGGGCAAGGGGCAAAAGGGTGAAAATGGTCGCCAGGGCCGTCATTAATACGGGTCTCAGGCGTGTCTGCCCGGCGACGAAGACGGCCTCGTCGAGGCTCTTGTAGTCGTCTCTGGCTTTTATAGCGAAGTCGACGAGGAGGATGGCGTTTGAGACGACGATGCCGATAAGGAGCAGGAGACCCAAGAGGGACGGGAGGCTCAAAGGAGTATTTGTCAAGAAGAGCGCTCCGAAGGCGCCCACGGTCGTCAAGGGGACGGCCAGGAGTATGATCAACGGGACGAGCAGGGAGCCGAAGAAGATCACCAGGATCAGATACACCAAAGCCAGCGCTACGCCTATTGAGAGGAAGAGGTTGCGGAAGCCCTCCTCTATGTCCTCGGACTCACCTCCGACGCTGGCCGTAACGTCCCCCGGCAAGTCGAGCTCGGTCACCGCTGCCTCCGCTTCGGTCGAGACGGCCGCCGTGTCGGTGGAGACGATCCTACCCGTCACCGTCGCCGCCCGCTCCCCGTCGGAGCGGCGTATTGCGGAAGGAGCCTCGACTTCCCTGACGTTAGCCACGTTTCCGACCGTAGAGCCGACCCCAACCGGCAGTGCCCGAACTTCCGCAAGAGAGTCCACTGCCTCTTCGGGAACACGTATAGAGACCGGCGTCTCCCCGAGGCTCGTCTGCGCCCCACCGCCGAGGAGGATGCCTAAAGAAGACGAGACCTGCGCCGGGGAGAACCCAGCCCTGGCAGCGCTCCCGGGGTCAACCTCCACAGCCACCTCAGGGGTGCTCTCCGAGAGGTCGCTTTTTACGTTTATCACCTCGTCGTTGTTGGAGATCTCGCTTGCGACTAGCTCGGAGGCCTCTCTTAGCTCTTCCTCGGAGCCTCCGGCAATGACCGCCCTGAGCTCGCCCTGCGGGGGGCCACCAGATATCACCTCCACCTGGAAATTCGCCTCCCCGTAGAGCCGACCACCCTCTTCCTCCACGCGGTCCAAAGCACCAGAGACGTCCTCGCCTTCTTCCACCGTGATAAACGCCTGCGCCTGATCGTTGTTGCGTACGGGGTTGAAGTCGAAGCTGTTTTTGCCACCGACAGCGAGCAGATAGCTGTCTATAGCGGAGTCGTCGAGTAAAAAATCCTCGAAAGGCTCAAGCTCCTCGCTGGTCCTCTCGAGGCTGGTCCCGGCCGGGAGCTCCACCTCGGCGATAAGGAGATTCTCCTGGCTCGGCGGGAAGAAGCTGGTCGGCAAGAAGAAAGCGATGGCTGTACCCCCCGCGAAGAGCAAAAAAGCCAGGGTCAGGACGGCCGCCCGATGCTGCAAGCTCCAGTGCAGCATCGGGGCATATAGCTGGACCGGCGACCTGCCTTCCTCGCCACCGCGGCGCGCCGGTCGCCTATACGCACGGACCGCCAGCACTCCGAGCCCTAAGACTAGCACCGTTCCCAGCGCCCCCCCTAGCACCCCAAGCGTCACGAGAACAGCCGGCGAGCCGAAGTCTATGCCAGAGACGGCGTCGAAGAAGCCTTCCAGCGCACCAGTCCACCCCGCGGCGACAACCACGCCTACCACGAAGAGGAAGGCCGCAAGAGCGAACGGCTCCCAGCGCCGCGGGCCGGCCTCGGTCTCCTGGGCGACATCGTCGGTAGGAGGAGGTGGTTCTACGATAGTAGATCCCTCGGGAGGTTTGATCTCGGTACTCTGCAACCGAGTCGATGACCATGGTAACTGGGGCGATAACCACGAAGACGTTCCTGGAGACGAGCCCTCTCGGTTGGGCTCGCTCCCCTGAAATCGACCAACAGCGTCCTCGGAGACCTCCTCGTACGCAGTCTCCGGCGGTTCCTCGATCTGGTCTTCGGGAGTTTGCTCCCGTGGAAGCTCTTCTTGAGGCTTCTTGGCGCGCTTTATGAACACGCTGACGAGTACCGGGATGATGGTTACCGAGACGATCAGGGAGGCCAGGAGCGCCAAAGCTACGGTCAGAGAGAGCGGGACGAAGAACTTGCTGATAAGCCCCCCGACAAGTCCTAAAGGCACAAAGACCGCCGCTGTGGTGAGCGTAGAGGAGGTGATGGCGCTCGCGACCTCCGTGGTCCCCTTGAGAGCCGCCTCTTCCGGGTCGTAGCCGGCCTGGACGTAGCGGTAGGAGTTCTCCAGCACCACGATGGCGTCGTCCACTACCCGGCCGACGGCAATGGTTAGGCCTGCGAGTGTCAGGATATTTAAGGTGAGGTCGTATCCCCAGGAGAACAAAAGGGCAGCCAGCACCGAGGTAGGCAAAGAAACCGCCGTTACCAGCGTCGCCCGCACGCTTCTCAGGAATGCAAAGATAACGAGGATAGCGAGGATAGCCCCGATCAAACCCTCCTGTACGAGCCCGCTCACGGACTGCTCCACGTCCCTCGCCGAGTCGAGCACAACGCGGACCTCGTCTTCGCCCAGGTCTCCCCGGATCTCATCCAGAGCTTCCTCGACGCCCTGGGCAACCTCAACGGTGTTGGCGTCGGGGGCCTTGACGATGTTAAGCCCTAGGCTCGGCTCCCCGTTCGTCCGCGAGATGCCTGCGATGTCCGATCCGGCTTCTCGCACCTCCGCCACATCCCCCAAAGAGACCGAAGCCGAAGGCCGCACCCCAGCCGAAGCACCGGCGGCAGCACCTCCTGAGTCTCCTCCTGTGCCCTTGGGAGCGGCACCCGGGCGGGAGCCGCCGGAGCCTCCTCCTGCCCCTTTTGTAGCTCCGGCCGCAGCTACGGCGGCTCCGGCGCTCACGGGCAGGTCTTCCAGGGCCTCAGCGTCTTCGAGCTCGCTGGTAACGCGCACGGGAGTGGAGAGACCGTCTACCTGCACGGCGCCCACCGGGGCGTTGACGCCAGTTGCGCTGATGGCCCCGACAACAGCCTCGGCCGGTAGGTTATTATCTTTGAGCTCCTCGGGATCCAGCTCAACATCTATCCGCTCCTCGGCGCCCCCGACAAGCTCCACTCTCCCAACGCCTTCTACCTCCTCGATACGCGGTATCGCCTCATCCTGAGCGTAGGTAGTAAGTGCGACCAAGTCACCATTCTCGGCAGCTAGAGAGATGTTGAGGATCGGGAACTCCGCGGCCGACTGGCGTCGCACCTCGGGCTCCCCAACCTGCTGAGGGAGCGAAAGCCCCCCGAGGGCATCTTGAATGTCAGCCTCGGCTTCCTCGGTATCTGCGTCGAGGTCGAACTCCACAGCTACCAAAGAGAAACCCTGGGAAGAGGTTGCCCGGATACCCTCAATGCCCTCGATACCGTTCACGGCGCTCTCCACAGGTTGGGTAACCTGCTCGTCCACTAGATCTGGCCCAGCCCCCGGCATCGGGGTCGTGACGGTTATAAGAGGGAAGGCGATGTCGGGAAAGAGCTCCTGATTAAGGCGCGTGGCCGCGTAGGTTCCACTCCCCACGAGCAGGAGGGTCGCGAGGACGACCACGGACTTGTTCCTCAAGCACCAGCTAACGATGCGGCTCAACGGATTCCTCCTTGTTGTGCGCGGCGTCGAAGCTCCCGACGAGCAGCCTCAAGCCTTTTAAGAAGGCCCAGGCTTCTTCGTCCGTCAATCCTTTGACCGCCTCTTGGATGCGTCCGCGGCGGCCCTCCATCATCCAGCGTGCCATCTTCTGCATCCCCGGTCAGTAGTCCACGAGTACCACTCGACGGTCCGCTGGGTCATGCCTGCGCTCGACCATCCCGTGCTCGGCGAGTCGATCCACGAGCTGGCTCGCCGCCGGCCGCGAAACCCCAACCGTACAAGCCAGGGCGCTTACCGAGTGCGACGAGTGCGACCCCTTCCCGAGTGCTATCAGGACCTGCAAGTGTCCCGGAGAGAGTTGCGCGTCCAAGGGCACCCCTAACCGAGCTATCTGGCCCAGCTCCGACCGATCCAGTCTACCAAGCCCCGCCCTAATACAGGTAAGAGCATCAAGACCTCATCTATCAACCGCTCCCGGTCCAGAGGACTCCTCATGTTCGCTCAAGTAACTTGTGTAAACCTCCTAAAGGTTAAGCTACTTAAGCAATATTTCAAGATAAAGCGGTGGTAGCGAAAGGCTTTGTCGCAGGCTCCGCAGGGGTAGGATATTGGTGCTTTCGACTGCGATCGGAGGGCAGCGGTATGAAGTTACAGACAGTCTTAGGTGCTGCGGGTTTTGTAGGGGGCGTAGGGGGGCTTGCTCTTTTCAACGAACGGCTAAAGGAGCGCGACGATCCCCCGCGGCTTGGCGGGGAGGAGCAGCGCTACCGGTGGCGGGGCGGAAAGCTGGCGTACCAGGTGGCAGGGAAATCTGATGCGCCGCCACTTTTGCTCGTTCATGGTCTCTACACGGGGGCATCCTCTTACGAGTTTCGGAAGAACTTCTTCGAGTTGGCGGAGGATTTCAGGGTATATGCTCTGGATCTCCTGGGGTGCGGTTTGTCGGACAAGCCGCGGCGACGTTACACTCCGGAGGACATTGGAGCGCAGGTCGAGGACTTTTTGCGGGAAGAGATCTCGCGCCCAGCGCACCTTACAGCGAGTTCTTTAAGCGCCGCTCTGGTCATGCCCGTCGCCGTCAGAAACCCACGCCTCTTTAAGAGACTCGTATTCATCTGCCCGACTGGCCTCGGCGGGAGCCTCGACCGGTCCTCTGGGCGTTTGGGCGATCTCGTCTACGCGCTCTTCAGCACACCCATCCTCGGAGACTCGCTCTACCATGCGATCATCTCACGCCGGGGAATCAGATACTACCTGGCAAGCATAGCCTACCACGACCCCAAGTTCGTTACGAACGCGCTCGTCGAGGATTACTACGGGGCAAGCCATGGACCGGGGGCCAAGTACGTATCCACCGCTTTCGTCTCGGGCAAGCTTAACCTCGGTGTGGCGAGGTACTTCCCGCGCATACCGCACAAAGTCCTCATCGCCTGGGGCCAGGAGGCGAGAGCGACGCCTGTCAGCGAGATCAACAACTTTATAACAAAAAATCCCCGGGCAGAGCCCAGGATCTTCCGGGACGCCGCCCTCTTGCCCCACGACGAACGCGCTGTGACCTTTAACGAGGAGATAAAGAAGTTCTTCTTCGACGAGACGAGGAGGAAGACCGGGCCTTGATCCGCGTTGCAGCTCTTCGGCGCTCATTATGGTCATGGTGCAACAGTCGACCGTTGTGAACAGTCGATCAACCTGAAAAAACTCGATGTACTAAAATATAGGTGTTCTGACCTTACATATTTAAGGAGTGTGTTTCTGTTGTCCGAGAAGAAGATATATGACACTGCCATCATCGGGTCCGGACCGGCTGGGTATACCGCTGCCCTCTACGCCTCGCGCGCTAATCTAGAGACCTTGGTATTTCAAGGCTTCGAGTCGGGCGGGCAACTCATGCTTACCTCTGAGGTCGAGAACTACCCGGGATATAAGGACGGCGTTGCAGGCCCGGACATGATGGACGACTTCGAGGCGCAGGCGGCCCGGTTCGGCGCTGAGATGCGCCCGGACAATGTCGAACGCGTGGATCTCTCCGAACGGCCGTTCAAGCTGTGGGCCGAGGGCGAGGAGGAGCCGGTGCTCGCTAACACGGTCATAATCGCTACGGGTGCTAAGGCCAGGTGGCTCGGACTCCCCGGCGAGCAGCACCTTATGGGCCGTGGAGTGAGCGGTTGCGCGACCTGCGACGGGTTCTTCTTTAAGGACAAGAGGGTTGCGGTCGTCGGCGGCGGCGACACGGCTATGGAGGAGGCGCTCTTCCTCACGAGGTACGCTAGCGAGGTCATCATTCTCCACCGGCGCGGCGAGTTCCGAGCGTCCAAGATCATGCTGGATCGCGCGAGTAAGAACCCCAAGATTACTTTTATAACAGATACGGTGGTCGAGGACGTTCTGGGCGAGAGCAGCGTCGAGGGTGTTCGGGTAAAGAACTCCAAGACCGGAGTGGTGCGCGAGCTCGCGGTGGACGGCTTCTTCGCGGCAATAGGTCACGAACCCGCGACCCTGCTGTTCAAAGGGCAAGTCGAGATGGACGCGGACGGGTACATTATTCAGCGCGAGCACGCGATGACCAACGTACCCGGCGTCTTTGCGGCGGGTGACGTCTCCGACAGGCGTTACCGGCAGGCGGTTACTGCAGCTGGCGACGGCTGCCGAGCCGCCATAGACGTTGAGCGATGGCTCGACGAGCAGGGCGAGGCTGACCACGCCGAAGACCCCGCTATCTGGACCGAGGACCGCGAGACCGAAGGCGTTATCACCTCCACGCAGAACTACTTGGGGTCCTGATCAGGGCTCTCCTCTGCCCGTGCAGCGGAGGAGAGCCTCTTTTTAGGAAAGATCCGTCAAGAGTCCTTCGCTGGGCCTAAATCGCCTGGCCTACATGCATAAATCCCCTAGATGAAAGTAACGTAAACAGCGCCAAGGCCATCTGCTGGTGGAAGACGACGAGGATCAGGTAAGGTTGGCGATGCGCACCCTCCGCAAACATGGCATCGTGGACGAGGTCGACGAAGTGGTGGTCGCCGGGAACGGGAGCGAGGCGCTAGACTATCTGTTCGCGATGGATTCCTATGCCGGGCGGGACGCCGGGGTGTTACCGGAGTTTGTCCTGCTGGACATGCACCCGCCCAAGGTAGATGGCCTGCGAGTCCTGGAACGCTTGCGGCAAGACGAACGGACGCAGCTTTTGCCCGTGATCCTCTTCTCGTCCTCAAACGAGCACAAGGACATCGTGGAGGGCTACAAGCTCGGGGCCAACAGCTACGTCACCAAACCGGCAAACTTCGACAGGTTCTCCGAGGCGATGCAGTACCTCGGATGGTACTGGCTCAACTTCAGCGAATCGCCTTACGGGGTAGACGAGCCTTCGGGGCTACTTCCCGCTCTTCAGGTACTCCTCGAACTCCGCTAATGGGAGGCAGTTGATGACGCTCTCCTTCTCAACCCAAGCTCGGCGAGCCTGAGATATTCCGAACTTCACAAAGCCTAAACCCACCTCGTCGTGCGCGTCGGTGTCTATGGTGATCCTCACCCCGGCGTCTACGGCCTCTCGCATGTAGGGCACGGCAAGATCCAACCGCTCCGGGGCGGAGTTGAGCTCTAGTGCCGTGTTCGTCGCTTTTGCTTCCAGGATCAGGCGCGATACGTCCACTTCGTAGGGGTCACGGCGATTCAGGATGCGTCCGGTAGGATGAGCTATGGTACGGACATAAGGGTTGTTCATCGCCCGAACGATGCGCTCCGTCATCGCCTCCTCGCCCATCCGGAACGAGGTATGCACGCTCGCCACCACGAAGTCGAGCTCAGCGAGCAGGTCGTCCTCGTAGTCCATCGTACCATCCTTCAAGATGTCCACCTCTGAGCCGCAGAGGAGACGTATCTCCGGGTACTTCTCGTCTGCCGCGCGCACGGCTTCAAGCTTCTTTACGAGGCGGCCGGGGGAGAGACCGTTAGCCACCTTGAGGCTCTGGGAGTGGTCGCAGAAGACGAGGTACTCGTAACCTGGCTCTATCGCGGCCTCCGCCATCGTCTCTATAGTCCCCTTACCGTCGGACCAGTTCGTATGGACGTGCAGGTCGCCCCGTAGGTCCCCTAGCTCGACTAGAGCCGGCAGTTCCCCCTTCTGGGCAGCGGAGATTTCGCCAGTGTCCTCCCTGAGCTCCGGCGGGATGTATTGGAGCCCGAGTCTCTCGTAGACCTTATCCTCTGTCCCCACCGGCTCGTACTCGCCCGTGCCGAGCTTCGCCAGTCCGTACTCGGAGATGTTCAGTCCTATCTTGACTGCCCTCTCCCTGAGCGCGATGTTGTGAGCCTGGCCTCCGGTGAAGTGGTGCAAAAGCGAGCCGAACGCCTCCGGCCTCACTATGCGTAAGTCCACCTCCACCCCGCGACACTTTATAAATACTTTTCTTGGTCCGTGTGCCACAACCTCGTCCACGAACGGAGCCTCCGCAAAGGCGTCGGCCAAAGCTTTCCCTTGCCTGCTCGCGGCCACAAGGTCTAGATCGCCGATGGTCTCCTTTTGCCGCCGTAAAGAGCCTGCTATCTCCGCCTCCACACAAGCCGGGTGAGAGCGGACGAACCGGAGCAGGTGCTCCCCGAGCGCCGCTGCCTCATCGAGGAGCATCCGGCGCTCTCGAGAGTTGTAGGTGCGGGCAGCGCGTAAGATCCTCTCCTCGCTCTTTCTGCCAAAGCCTTTGAGGGAGGCAAGAGTGCCTTCCTCAAGTTCCGCGAGGTCCTCGACGCTCGTAATCCCAAGTTCCCGCCACAGGCGTCCCGCGGTGCGCGGTCCCACCCCGGGCAGACGGGTAACCTCGACGAGCCCCGAGGGTATCTCTTCGAGGAGGTCCGTAAGGACCTTGGGTGTACGGTCCTCGGCCAGGTCCTTAATGACCTGCGCTATCGTTCCCCCGACGTGGGGCAGCTCTCTGAGATCTTGTATTTCGTATGCCGGGCGGCCCACAGCCGCTACCGATTCAGCGGCGCGGCGGTAGCCGAGGACGCGGTAGTACGTTTCGTCTTTAAGCTCCATGAGCATCGCGATCGTCTCTAAAGCGCGGGCGATCTGCGCGTTCTCCAAGAGGAACCTCCTTTTGGCTCTCGTCGCCAAACTGGATTATATGTGGCCTGTCGCGGCAGCCCCAGAGTAAAATCTCTCCCATGTTCCGCAAAGAGTTTTCTCGCAAAGAGATAAGCCACATGCTCTCGCGCTGGCTCGGCTTCGTGCTCACTTTGAGCTGGTCGCAGGCCTCTCGCTCGCTCTAAGCGTCGTTGCGCTCTTCGCCAAGATCGGTAGGACGTCGTCGAAGACGAGAGTCGCTTCTTCGACGAGACTGTCTTGCTCTGGATCAACGCGCACTCCCCGAACTGGCTCTACGAACCGATGCTCTTCGTTACCGCTTTGGGCTACTACTGGGTGTTCCTCCCGCTTTTGGTCCTGATAGCGTACGTGTTTCACCGTATAGGACCAAGGACCTCAGCCGTGCTGCTCCCCATTGCCACGCTCGGGAGCCTTATCCTGCCCATAACCCTCAAGAGCTTCGTCCAACGCGCCCGCCCGGAGCTCTTCGACGCCGGATACGCCACCTCCCTCTACTCCTTCCCAAGCGCCCACGCCACCGTCGCCGCCAGCTTCTACGGGACACTTGCCCTGCTCCTGGCCCGGCGCCTCAAAGGTTTTGGTGCTGGACGGCAGCCACAGCCGGTGTCCTGCTTGTCCTCCTTATAGGTTTCTCGCGCCTGTACTTAGGCGCCCACTACCCCACAGACATTATCGCCGGCTTCCTGGGGGTGCCCCTCTGGGCGTGAGACCCAAAGTGCGCTTCTACGCCCTACTATCCGGAGACACTACTCAGCGACTAGAACTGCTGAAGGCTTGAAGGAGAAACAGCCTGATCTATACTGAAATCTATATAGAGTTAACGACAGCCCCTCCTTGACGTAAGTCGTTCAAGGAGCGGTAGAATCACCAAATCTTGACGACCACGGACCAAATGCCCCGCCTGATTGGACAGTACAAACCCCTGGCTGATTTCTTTGAAGCCAGGTGGCTTGGGAGTGCTAGTCTCTTTTTGCTTGGCCTTCTTGCTGTGATACTGGCCTTTTACTTCGCTTACCGGTGGGTCGCTAGCCATCAGGCACAAATCGTAATGTACGTGCATGCCGTATTATCCTACCCGCCGGTGGCCCAGCTACGCGCCCGCTACGAGAGGCAGCTTCGTTGGCTACTCCGGCGCCTTACACCCGGCGAATACTTGGGACTACACCTGACCATCGGGTTGCTGATGGCAGTGGGATGCCTGTGGTTCTTTGGTGATCTGACTGAAGACGTCGCTACTAATGACCCGCTCGTACGCTTCGACCAAAAAGTTGCTGTCATACTGCATCACTTAGCTACTCCAAACCTCACAATATTCTTTTTGGTCATCACAGGACTGGGATCCGGCGAGGTGCTTGGGTTACTGGGCCTGATCATCACGGTGATATACGGTTTGCGACGGCGATGGCTCCAAGTAGCAACGTGGCTCGCGGCCGTAGCCGGGGGGATAATCCTGAACCAGTTGCTCAAGGAATTCTTTGCCCGCTCAAGGCCCTCTGTCGTCGATCCACTACTGTCGGAGACCGGTTATAGCTTTCCGAGCGGGCATGCGATGCTTTCGCTGATCGCATACGGCATGCTGACCTACTTCGGCATACTGGCCCTGCAGACCTGGAGAGCGCGCACCACCGTGGTCTTTGTAGCCGTGATGCTAGTAGTCCTGATCGGTATCAGCCGGATGTATATAGGTGTCCACTACTTCAGCGATGTGGTGGCCGGGTTTTCAGCAGGGGGCATGTGGTTGAGCGCTTTGATCACGGGTACGGAGACGATACGCAGGCGGAACAGTGCCCAATATACGAAGCCGCCTCCTTCGCACCATCGGCACCTGAGGTTCTGAGGACAGCGTAGTTAAGCGTCGTTATTTAGCATCTACGTTCAAAGCAAAGATAGACCGTCGTACAGCGAAAGAGTCGGACGCGAACGTCGGGTGCCGCTACAGGAAAAGCAGTACAGCAAAGCTGCGGACGAAAAAAGAATGGATAACCGTGCCTGTGCCAGCCTACCTATCCCTGACCTAGTGGACCGGGCTCGTACCGCCTTGGAGAACAACAAAGGCTACGAGCGCAAGCACCTAGCGCGGAACTGGGAACTTAGGGGGGCTTGTACGCTGCCAATGCGGTTGGAAGATTAGGACCCAAACTACCCAGTCGCGTGGAGGGCGCAACTACCACTACTACACGTGCCTACAGCGTAGGAACCTCGGAAAGATGTGCTCCTGCACGCAGAAATCCCTTCGAACCGCCAAGATTGAACCTGCGGTTTGGGCCTTCGTCTCTGACCTCCTCAAAGACCCTGAGAAGATCAGGTCCGGTATGGAAGGCCTGCTAACGCAAAAGCAGGCAACCGGACTACACGAGCCGGCTAGGGAAGCGAAGGTTTGGACGCAGAAGATAGCCGAATGCTCCCAGCAGAGGAGAGCGTTCCAGGAGCAGCAAGCCGCTGGCTTGATGACCTTTGAGGAACTGCGCGAGAGGCTCTCGAAGAGCTAGAGAACACCCGCTAAGCTAGCGCAGGCGGAATTAGAAAATCTAGCCGACCGCGAGGGGTGTGTAAAGGAACTAGAGAAGGACCGGTACGCCCTGCTACAGACTATGGCTGAGGTGGTGCCGAGCGCCTTGGAGAGCCTGATGGGCGAGGAAAAGAACAAGCTCTACCGAATGCTGCGGCTTGAGATCACGCCCTCCAACGAGGGCTATGAGGTTAGCAGAGCTTTTCGTACTTTGGGACTTACATCTGGGTAAGCTTCGGCGGGCAGTGTTACTTCCTCTGGCGTACGCTACGTGGTCCCGGAAAAATCTCAGAGTAGCCGGGGCTAGAAATAATTCCCTAAAGATGCTAGTTTCCCCGGGATGCTCGAAGCGATCCTGCAACCGCTTATAGACTGGGTTACAGCGACCATCGGGGATTACGGGCTCTTCGCCGTCTTCGGGCTGATGCTCCTAGAGAGCATGGGGATCCTGATACCCTCTGAGGCAATCTCGCCCTTCGCCGGCTACCTGGTCTCTCAGGAGAAGATGAGCATGTTCGGAGCAGTCGCAGCCGGGGTGCTGGGGAACCTTGTAGGGTCCTGGGTTGCATACTTTATCGGCCTCTGGGGCGGGCGGGAGTTGTGGCTGCGCTACGGACGCTACGTCGGGGTAAGAGGGCACCACCTGGGCGTCGCCGAGAAGTGGTTCGACAAGTACGGCGAGCTCGCGGTCTTTGTCTCGCGCTGTCTGCCGGTGGTGCGGACGTTTATCTCCTTCCCAGCCGGGACCGCCAGGATGAACTTCGCTAAGTTTACCTTCTACAGCTTTGTGGGGTGCGTGCCGTGGGTCTTCGCCCTGACCTATTTCGGCTACCTTCTCGGCGAAAACTGGGAGAAGGTGGGATCTTTTCTGCACTACCTGGATTATGCGGTCGCCCTCGCCTTCGTAGTGGGAGCCATCTACCTCTTTTTGCGCTGGCGCTCGTCCCGGTCCTTTCGGAAGTCCTGAATACCAGCAGCCCTTCCCGAGGTCGGCCACCGCGCGATGCGCGCGGCTAGAATGGGTGGGGCAATGGACGTTCTGCAGCTTTTGCTCCTGACGGTTCTGGGGCTCCTCGGAGGTGTACTCTCCGGAGTAGCCGGGGTGGGCGGCGGGATCGTATTCGTACCGGCACTCGTCTACGCTGCAGGATGGAACATAAAGGAAGCCGTGGCGGCGAGCCTGGTAATCGTCATCTTCAGCTCCCTCTCGGGCACCTTGAGGAACGCGTGGAGCGAAGACCCGGTCAGCTGGCGATCCGCGGCGCTTCTTAGTTCAACGGTCGCTCCTGCGTCGCTGATCGGGGTCTTCGTCAGCAGTATCTCCCCGGCTTGGGTGGTGCAGCTCGTCTTCGCAGGGCTGCTCTTGACCCTGGCCTACCCCACCGCCCGCGGCCGCAAGGAAGAGCGCCCCCAGGACGAAAAGCAATTGCCGCTACCTCTCGTAATACTCTCGGGGGTGGGCATCGGAGCGCTCTCAGGGCTCGTAGGCGTAGGAGGAGGTGTGTTGATGGTGCCTCTTATGATCTTGGGCTTCAGTCTTTCGACCAAGCGTGCGGTCTCGACGAGTTTGGCAGTTGTACTGATCACCGGCATCGTAGCCTCGGTAGGGTATATTGCAACAGGCTTTAGCGACCTTTTAAGCCTGCCGCCGATCGTCGTAGGGTCCATAGTTGGGGCGTGGCTTGGGGTGCACCTGCGGGAGTGGCTACCAGATAGAGCTATCCGGGTCGGTTTCGCCGGTTTCATGGTGGTAATCGCCCTGCGCACTCTTAGCGACGCCACAGGTATACTCTAGCTACGTCATGGACAAGCGTCCCAGGATCGTACTCTTCTCGGCATGCTACAACGCCTTTTTGCTCGTCGCGAAGCTCCTATCGGGACTCGTTACAGGCTCGGTCGGGGTGCTCTCGGAGGCGGTCAACTCAGCGACCGACCTTGTGGCCTCACTCGTCGCCCTCTTTGCGGTAAGTAGGAGCGGGGCACCACCGGACGAGAACCACAACTACGGCCACGGACGTCTGGAGAACTTGGCAGGGGTCTTCGAGGGGATCGTGCTTTTGGGGGTAGGCAGCTGGGTCATTTACAAGGCAGTAAACGGCACCCTGTACGGTGTCGAGATAGAGTTCGTGTGGTTGGGGATCGGGATTATGACTTTCTCTGCCGTCGCCAACTTCTTCGTCTCCCGGTGGCTCATACGCAAAGCCCACATAGAGGACTCAAGGGCAATAGAGGCTGAGGGGTATAACCTGCGCACAGACGTGTGGGCTGAGAGCGGGGTGGCAGCAGGGCTTGTATTGGCCTGGGCAACCGGATGGACCGTTCTCGATCCCCTGATCGCACTGTTTATAGGGGCTATGATCTTGTGGACGGCTATACGCTTGATCTCGGGTAGCACTCGCGTTCTTTTGGACGAGAGCCTGCCATCCGGGGAGCTCGAGGTGATAGAGCGCGTGATCGAGGACGAGGTCCAGAGAGAACCGAACATTCGGGGCTTCCACAAGCTCAGGGCGCGCAAGAGCGGGCCGCAGCGGCACATAGACTTTCATTTACAGCTCAGGGCGCAAACCACGCTCGGAGAGGCGCACAAGATCTCCGACTCCTTGGAGGAGAGAATCCGGCACAGCCTCCCGAACTCGGACGTACTGATACACCTCGAGGACGACCGTAGCCTTGAGCCCGATACCCACGCGCGCTGACAGCTTCGTTCCCACCACGCGCTTGACGTCCCCGTCTAAAGTATCCTAACCGATGACCAAGGGGCACTTCTACAAGCAGGACTTCGAGACTGGCACAAAGCCCAAGGAACGTAGAGGATGCCGCCTGTCTAAAAAGGGCGGGGCTTGCTGGAGTTCGTGGTCATTTTGCTCGTGGCCTTTATCCTGGCCTTCGGCTTCGTACGCCCGTTCGTCGTCGAGGCGTTCTGGATCCCTTCGGAGAGCATGGTTCCTACGCTCAAGGTCGGCGACCGGGTCTTTATCAACAAATTCATCTACCGCTTCACAGAACCAGAGCCGGGCGATATCGTCGTCTTCGAAAGCGTTGAA
This sequence comes from Rubrobacteraceae bacterium, assembly GCA_035296885.1. Lineage (GTDB taxonomy): Bacteria > Actinomycetota > Rubrobacteria > Rubrobacterales > Rubrobacteraceae > Rubrobacter_F. The sequence goes on along the minus strand of DATHAB010000205.1, from coordinate 1,053 downwards.
GGCGGGGAGGAGGAGCTGATTAAGCGGGTGATAGGCCTGCCAGGGGACGAAATTTATGTCCGCGAACGCGGCGCGCCTATCGTGAACGGTGAGCGCTGGCAGGAGGACTACAACCTAAAATCGTCTCCCGATAACGGCCTTTTTGGGCCGGTAACGGTACCCGAGGGCAGCGTCTTCGTGATGGGCGACAACCGGGGTAACTCCCGAGACTCGCGCTTTTTCGGACCTGTTCCTATCGAGAACATCGAGGGCGAGGCGTTTATGATCTTCTGGCCGCCGTCGAGCATCGGGACTCTCTATAGCCATTAGATCCTCGCCCGCCCTCTAACATCGGATCCTCTAGCATCGGCTCCTCTAAATCCGAGCCTAGTCGCGCCACTCAGGGACGGGCAGTGTAGTGCGACCTCACTTGCTCAGGCTTCCAGCCACTTTATGGAGCCACACTTGCGCTTTCGTATGCGGTATTCTAAGCGCTATGAAAAAGGGCGGAGGATTACTGGAGTTCGTGGTCATTTTGGTCGTCGCCTTTATCTTGGTCTTCGGCTTCGTACGCCCGTTCGTCGTCGAGGCGTTCTGGATCCCTTCGGAGAGCATGGTCCCTACGCTCGAGGTCGGCGACCGAGTCTTTATCAACAAGTTCGTCTACCGCTTCACAGAACCAGAGCCAGGCGATATCGTCGTCTTCGAAAGCGTTGAAGGCGGGGAGGAGGAGCTGATTAAGCGGGTGATAGGCCTACCAGGAGACGAAGTCCGCGTCCGTAACGACAGGCTCTACGTGAACGACGAGCGCTGGCACGAGAGCTACACCAACGAAGCGCTCCCCGATAGCGGCTCCTTTGGGCCGATAACGGTACCCGAAGGCAGCGTCTTCGTGATGGGCGACAACCGGGCCAACTCCCGCGACTCGCGCTTTTTCGGGGCCGTACCCCTCGAGAATATCGAGGGCGAGGCGTTTATGATCTTCTGGCCGCCGTCGAGCATCGGGACTCTCTAGCCGTTAGATCTTCGCCCGCCTTCAAGCATCTGCTCCTCTAAATTCGAGCCTAGTCGCGC
>DATHAB010000204.1:0-10166 GCA_035296885.1 Rubrobacteraceae bacterium | reverse complement strand
GCCCGGTACCCGAAAAGACTCCCTCTCGGACCCAATCGTTGACCTTTTCTATGAAAAATATTTCCTGGTTCAGCGAAAGATTGCCGGCGAGCTCGTCGCGCCGGTCCATCATGTTCGGCACCCTCTTTGGCTCGGACTCGGACGTTTCCGGGTTTATCTGTATCACCCATATCTCATCGGGTTTTTCGCCGCACAGGTCGCGTATGGGAGGATTCTGCGAGAACAAGCCGTCCCAGTACACGCCTCCGCCGGTGTGCACGGCCCTAAACAGGGTAGGGAGCGCGGCCGAGGCGAGGATCGCATCGACAGTAATCTCGCCTTTGCGGCTTTTGAAGGCCTTGAATTGGCCGCTACAAATGTCGACGGCGCCGACGAGCAACAGCGGACTCGACGGTTTTGCGAGCTCTTTTAGGCTCCCGAAATCGACGTGCTTCTCCAACATATTCCTCAGCAGATCCTGCCCCCAAGAAGGATAAGAGTACGGACTGATGGTAGGCGCGCCGCCGATGTTGGCGAACAACCGGTTCATCTGGAGAAGCCAATCGTTCAGGAACTTGTCTTGAAAAGAGTTGGCGGAGTTATCTCTCCAGAAAGAATCCAGCAGCCTGACGGCCTTATCGGTGTCGTTCGTCAACAACCCGTACCAGGCCAACAAAGCGCAGATGGCGCCACCAGAAGTACCGCTGAGGCCCGTGATTTCGTAGTCTTGGTTGTTCTCGTCCTTTTCTTTGAGGAGCTTCTTCAACACCCCGGCCGTGAAAGCCGTGTGGCTCCCGCCTCCCTGGCACGCGATCGCAACCGTCCTCTTACCGTTATTCTCGGCCATAAAAGCCCCTTCATTCTCTAACTTGGTTGATTTGGCATCTCGCTCTTGACGGGCCCCTTTTGCACGTTGTCGCTTTCCGCCAGATCTTCTTCTTGCTCTTTCAGGTAGTCATATAGGATGCGGCCGTATGGCAGCGTCAGGTCGGCGATAAAGTGATGGCCGCCGAGGACGCGCTTGACCGGCAGGTCAGCGATGGGCGCGTTGACGTGCGGGATGAGGTGCAGACGGGCCGGCCCGGTCCACGAGCCCTTCACCGTAACCTCGGTGAGGTTGTAGGCGACGAGCTGCGCGATCTCCGGCTTACCGTCGACGCCGGGGATGAGCTTGAGGTTTACCTGCGTCTTCTGCAGAGCTTCGTAGGTCTGGTCGATGTCGTGGACGTGCGGCTCGTGCTTGTAGGCCATCGTGCCCATCGCTACGAGCTGTCCGGCGTAATGCAGCGTGCCGGTGAGCGTGTCGGTCACGATCTCGAGCTTCGGCTGGGCGTACTTCTTCGGGAAGCCCCAGATCTCGCGGCCCCCGGCGATCGGTGACTCGTCGTCGAGGTACATCTGGGAGGTGAAGTTGCAGGGTTGTCCCTCGTAGGTGCAGGGAATGACGATACCACTTTCGGTGTAACTGCCGAAGCCCGAGCTGTCCGGCATGCGGATAAACTCGTAGTAGACGACGCCCTGCGGTACCGGCTCTAACGGCTCGGGCACCGCCTCGCGGATCCCTCCTTGTCGCTCTCGTAGACGACGATGAAGAACTCGCGATCGATGAAGCGGTATGGCCCATGCGGGTAGCTCGGGCTCGCCGCCGGTACCGACGGCAGGTTGAGGATCTGCTCTCGCTTCATTTCATGTACCTCCTAATGGCTCGATGTGTATGAGATTCTCGAAATCCTCGGGACCGTCTAGCGCTGATCGCCGAGCACCTTCTCGTAGGACTTCGAGGCCTTCACGCCAAAATACTCCTAGGCTCCCTCGGCTGCCCCAGCCGCGCGCCCCTTCTCTTGCAGGGCGTGCCCGATGAACCCGAAAAGGGAGGAACCGCGCTCGAAGAAGTCACGAAAGGCCATTTTTCGGGTCCTTGCAGGCTGTCACTCGGGCCTCCGCGGGCTCTCGAACTAGAGCCCCGCCGACCCTGAAACACGCTCGTTCAGCGGGCCGTCCACCCGCCGTCTATGGGCAGGGACATCCCGTTTATGTACGACGCCTCCGGCCCGCAGAGGAAAGCGACGACCTCGGCAACCTCTTCGGGCTCGATGAGGCGTTTGATAGCGGGCGCTTCCAGTATGACCTTCTCGATCACCTCATCCTCGGGGATCCCGCGCGTGCGGGCCTGGTCGGCGATCTGATTCTCTAAGAGCGGCGTCCTTACGAAGGCCGGATCGATGCAGTTCGACGTCACGCCTTTGGGTCCTCCCTCCAACGCTATGACCTTCGAGAGGCCCTCTAAACCGTGCTTGGCCGAGACGTAGGCCGCCTTGAACGGCGAGGCCCTTAAGCCGTGCACGCTGGAGACGTTGATCACGCGCCCCCACCCCTTCTCGTACATCCCGGGCAGCGCCTTCTGCACGAGCCTGAACGGCGCCTCCAGCATGATCCTCAACATCAGGGAGAACCGCTCGGGCGGGAACTCCTCGACGGGCGCGATGTACTGTATGCCCGCGTTGTTAACCACTATGTCCGCCTCGACCTCCAGGGAGTCGAGCGCCTCGAGATCGGAGAGGTCCGCCTGCATCGGCTCGCCACCGATCTCCTTCGCCACCTTCCTTGCGGCGTCGCCATTCAGGTCGAGCACGGTAACCGCGGCGCCTGCCCGAGCCAGCCTCTCGGCGCAAGCCCGTCCGATACCACTCGCGGCCCCGGTAACCAAAGCGCTGCGGCCAGCCAGGTCTACCCCGGCGGTAGCCGGTCCCGGCGTTACAGAAGACTCACTCACGATTTCTCCTTACTCTAAGAAGCTGCTGTCAGCCCTGCTCTTCTTCCTCCCGTCGGACCGCCCTCTCGGCCGCCCGGAAACCGATCTTCGAGTGGGTGCCGTCGCAGAAAGGTTTGTTGGTCGATCCCCCGCAACGGCACAGCGCTATAGTCTCCCGCTCAGAGGGGAACTCGTTGCCCTCAGCATCGACAACGACCACTGGGTCCTTCACCAAATACGGCCCGTTGTCGAGGGCGGTGATCTTTGCTCGTTCAGCCATAGTCATCCTCCTTATTCTCTAGTTCGTTAGTGGATACTTGACTTGCAATATCCTCAGCGTAATCCGTTATGAGCATTATGTCAAGTATTTATTTGATTTACTAGACAAATTGGTTTTATCTGCTATCCTGAAAACGAACAAATGGAAGGGACGTATTGACTACATATTGGGATCAGAAGTTTTTCGAGAGCACGCGTGGACAGATCGTCACGTTGCTGCGTCGTGGTGGCCGCACCGTCGAAGAGCTCGCCCAAGTGCTTGGCCTCACGGACAACGGCGTTCGCGCGCACCTCGCTACGCTTGAGCGCGACGGGCTCGTACAGCAGCGAGGGTCGGTGCGCCGGGGCAGTGGCGGTGGTAAGCCCGCCTACGTCTACGAGTTGACAGCGGAAGCCGAAGGCCTGTTTCCAAAGGCGTACGAACCGGTGCTCCGCCAGCTCTTGGACGTTCTGGCCGATGAGCTAGGACCCGAGGAATCGGAAGCGCTGCTAAGGAGTGTGGGGCATCGTATCGCGGAAGGACGTATAGTGCCGACGGATAGCGTACGTACGCGGCTAGAGGAGGCCGCTGGTGTCCTCAACGAGTTGGGCGGCCTCGCGGAGATCCAAGAGGTCAATGGCTCCTTTATTATCCGCGGCTACAGCTGCCCTCTGACCGCTGTGGCGCCAGGCCACCCGGAAGTTTGTCGCATGGCGGAGACCCTGCTCACCGAGTTGTCGGGCGTGCCGGTCCATGAGCACTGTGACCGTGGCGAGAGACCTCGCTGTTGTTTCGAAGTAGCGCCTTCCGACGATACTGCGATTGGCATAAGAGATTATTGAAAAGAAGGGTTAATGGTTGAGCTAGATCCCCAGGCCGTCGCCAAGGAGGCCAAGACTATCGCGATAGTGGGGCTCTCTCGAGATCCTGCTAAGCCGAGCCGCCGGATCGCGGGCTTCTTGAAGAAGCATGGCTACCGCATCATCCCCGTGAACCCCAACGAAGAAGAGGTGCTAGGGGAGCGCGCTTACGACACCGTCGACCAGATCCCCCAGAAGGTGGACGTGGTCAACGTCTTTTTGCGCTCGGAGAAGACACCCAAGATCGCAGAGGACGCGGTCCGCGCTGAGGCCAAGGTGCTGTGGTTGCAGCAAGGGATCACCAATCCCAAGGCGCGCCGGATAGCCCAAGAAGGAGGCCTCAGCTACATTGAGGACGAATGCATCTATCACAGCGTGAATGAAAGCCTACAGAAGGGCTAGAGGAGCCCTCTTATCTACTCTAGGTACTCAGGTTAGAGCATAGAAGAGGCAATCTACCCCAGAGTACCCCAGGGGAACTAAAAGCCGGTAGAGGGTTAACCCTCCCGGCCTCCACGCTAGTAGCAGTCATATTCTATCTCCCCCATCTTTAGGATCCTAAGTTGCTATAGGCAACCCGCCCCCTAGCAGTGCGGACGCGCAATCAAAAACCTAAGCGGTTGTTAATCGATTCCTAGGTATAGCAGCGAGGACTAGTAGTAACATATGCTAATGGCCCACAACGACCATAACGAGACGCTAAAACGCATTGCTGCGCTCGCGCCGCGCAGGCTGAAATGAACTAATCTTCTCTCTACAAGCTGTCCACAACCTCAAGAGGAGAAAAAATGGAAGAGCAGGACCTGAACTCATGGTTGGAGGACAGCCCCGTCCTGAAGCATCTCGGCATCGAGTTTGTCGAGTTAGATCCAGATAAGGTGGTGGCTACCATGCCGGTTGACGAGAGGCATCACCAGCCGCTCGGGTACCTGCATGGCGGGCTGAACTTGTTTTTGGCGGAGACCATGGGCGGCGTTGGGGCCTATCTCAATAGCCCTCCCGGAAAGACGCCCTTTGGCTCAGAGGTCAACGGCAGCCACCTGAGACCCAGGCGTTCAGGTACAGTTACCGCAACCGGCACCCCTGTCCACAAGGGCAACAATTCTCAGATCTGGGAGATAAAGATCCACGACGAAGACGAAAAGCTAGTATCCATCTCTCGCTGCACCCTGACTCTAGTGGATATCTAAAGAATGCGATGAATGAGGCAACCCAAACTAGTAGGGAGAGCCAGCACACAGAGGTTGGAAATCGTACTACGAAGTCCTCTGGCTCGGATAACGCTACCTACGCAGAGAGACCCCCGATAACTCCGGTCCACTACCGTAGGAGAGGCAGGGCTAAAAGAGTTCGGCGAGCATTATTAGTTGTTGTGGTACACAACAAAACACTAAAGGGTCGCTTGCTTCCCACCTCGCACCCTACCCTTGGCGGACCGGGGCTATGGGCAAAAAGAAGGGCTCGGGAGACAAATGGAGGTTGCGGGCGTGTTCTGACGCTGTTAGATAGCTAACAACGTTAGGCTTTCACTGTGGGTGGTGCTGGTCGGAAGGAGGTGAGGCGACAACGTGTCCGACGTGGATAAGCTGCCGCGGTGGCTGAAGCCGGTGAACCGCGTGCTCGTGGCTCTGCAGCGCAGGGGACTCGCATTGGGCCCGACGCGGGTGCTCTCGGTGCCGGGTCGCAAGAGCGGCGAGATACGTACGACGCCCGTCTCCCCGCTCGTGGTTGGCGGCCGGCGCTACGTCGTAGGCGGCTCCGCGCAGGCCGATTGGGTCAAGAACGCTAGGGCTGCCGGATGGGGCGTATTGGCACACGGCCGCGAGGAGGAACGGGTGAGGCTTGTGGAGTTGGTGCTCGAGGAGCGGGGCCCCATCTTGCGGGAGTTCCCAAAGAAAGTGCCGGGTGGTATCCCATTCTTCCGGAGGATGTACGAGTTGCCGAAGGATAAGGAGGCGCTGCTCGAAGCGTTCGCTGCCCTCGCGCCGCGCTGCGCGGTGTTCCGTCTGGAGGACGAAAAGATAACTTGATCTGCCGCGGCGACGGAGCAGCGGCTGTCGCCAACGAGCGCCGACGGCCCGGCTCTCTTGCGCTTTCCCAAAGCCGGGCTTACGATGCGATGACGCCTAGAGCTACCAAGATGATGGTTAGCAAGCTCGCTAAGATCAACAAAAGTCCTAAGCCAACCACGCTTTTTTGCTTCAGCCCCACACCCAGTAACCTATGCCGCTGTAGGGAGTAGCCGAGCTACCAAGATGCTTGAGAACAAAGAAATGCAGGATTCTTTCAGTAAGGTAGGCTAGCATCTTCGCTACCCCTAACATAACGATAACGCCATGGGTGAGCGTCTTTGTCACCTAACCGCTCGACCCCTAGCGCTTCAAGGACCGCAGCAGAGTGGTCCCTGCAGCACCTGGCGCAGACGGTCACCGAGTTGGTGAAAATTGTCCACTCCTTGCAGTCGCACTCGATTAGGACGTGCCTTGGCAACCACACGTAGACCCTGCCGAACGGTACTTGTTGAGCCTCATAGCGGCCTTGGGCCGTCTCGACTATCCGCATATTCGCTTCCTTTTCCCTTCCATGCTCTTAATAGTAGCGAGCGGATTGTCAAGGCGAGTTAAATGAGTGAAAACTCTCCATTAAAAGTTTGCTAAAGGAGCACAATGCGGTAGTTGTGTTCAAGCACATAGAGAGCCACCCTTAACCCTGCCGGGGGGACCTTTGGGCAAAGAGAAGCCCGGCGCTTGGTAGAGGGTTTGGGATAGGGGACACACCTCAAGCTGTCGGGCGCAGAGGTTGTTCGGCGTCTCCTAGCTTCCCTCGTGGGGACCTCCGGGGATCTCCTTAAGATGCTGGCTTAGGCCATCGAGGAGCTTGGGCAACCTATCGACCGTCAGCATGTAGTCACGGGCTGCCTGGGCAAAAATGTGTTCCGGCACCTCTCCGCCGATATGGGTTATATCAGCCCAGGTTCGGGCAAGCTGGTACAGCTGACGTTCGTCGTTGGGAGCTAGTGGCATGTCCTCTAGCTCACTCGCTGGCTGCGCATTCCTCTCCCTAGAAAGCGCACTCGGCCCAAGATTATATGGTCCTAACAACGAACCTACCTAACATCGCTCTAGTTTGCCTATACACAATATGTAGCCATCCCTATGAACACGAACTCTATATCTCGTCTCAGTACCAACACTTGTAACAACTTGAAAAGTCCTTCTGCTCGCCCTCGTAGGTTTGGGTGAGGGTAAGATGCTCCTATATGTCCTAGGTCGAGGCCCGCAAGCAGCCGCATTATAGAAGCTGCGGGTCAAGGGTAGTCAGCACACGGACCTACGGAGGGGGACGAAAGTGGACGCTATAGCTAAAGTTGTGGAGGGGATCTCTGCTGAGATCTCTAGCTTGAAGGAGCAGCGCCATGCGGAGCACGCGGAGGCTGAACGAGCTGACGAAAGGCTCAAGGAGCTAAGCGGCTGGAAGGCGCCGCTACCGTCCGGCACCTTCTCTGGTGAAAGGGAGGGCAGGGGGGAGCTGCTCGCCGCGATGTATGACCTCGCGGACGTACTGAACAAAGAGTCAGCGGTCCTCTCACGTACCAAGGCTCTCGCCAAGGAAGCTGCCCGGGAACTCGATCGGCTCATCCTGGAAGCCGAGGTCAGGTACCACGAAGCGGAGAAGCGGCTAGCTCAGAGACGCTACGAGGAACTTTGCAGGATGCGCTACTCTATCGCCGGGGAGGCCGAACAGGTCATGGCCAACCTTGCCGAGATCCTCGACCGGCTGGAGAACCTTCACGCCGAACAGGTCCGCACCGCCGCTGATGCCGAGGAGGCTTATCTCGTCCAAGAGGAGGTGAGCGATATGATAGAGAACTGGCTGGCTAGGAGGCTTGGTCGCTGGCTGTCTGTGGGAAGCCCTGAGAAGTACGACGCGCCGCTCCCCGAGCTCGATGTCCTAGCACTGAAGCCCGAACCGGAACGAGGAAGCCCGAGTGGGGTAGGTGCGCACACCAGCTAGCTCCGAGAAGCTGGGAGCTACGTCTGTGGTATTGCGTCGTCTTTTGAGCAGGCCTGCAGCGATGAAGGTGGGGGGTGACTTCGTTGTGTCCATCCCCTCGGACTTCGACGTAAATTTGCAAGATTAGTACTACTTCAGTCGGCACCACAGCCGCTACCACAACCCCATGGCTGCTCCCGGTGTCTCTCAGCGCTTTACGACTTCACGCCTTGCCGAGCTTCGGCTTAGAGGCACTCTACCGCTCCCTATGGCACTCTACAGTGAAGGGGACGTGCCTGAAAATCATGGTGTCCCCGGTTCGAGTCCGGGTCCCGCCACTTCAGAAATCCCTGCAAAACGCAGGAAATACAAGAGGTTTCGACGTAACGCTGGGGCCTCTTGACAGTAGTTTGACAGTAATTTATTAGGCTAGGAAGTCCATCATCGTGACGGCGGCATGGCCGTGCTAAAGGTCGGAAAAAAGATGAGAGTAGATAGCCACCGTTTACAGCGATTGTCATGATTATTGGACCAATAGACGGCAGCTTATGCCAGTGGTTTCCGTTCATACAAAAATGCTGGTAAGCGTACTCCTCTCAGCTATGTTGGAGACCTATATCCTTGCATCCTACGATGGGTCGTCATTCATGATGGATGCTGTAGGAGATAGCGGCGTAACTGTATACTTCTTACAATAACTTGAGCTGAGAGTCTCGGAGAGCAGCGATACTGCGTGTCCACCACCATTCAGCCAAAAGAAGGTGCACTGGATCGGCTAGTCTGTGAGCTTAATTCTCGGTAAGAGCACCGAGCTGGAGTGACAAAGCAGGAGGCGTGCTGCTGCCAGTTACCAAAGATAGACTGGGCGGAGCCGGAATAACGGTCGTTGCTATCAGGAGGATTTGATGTGAATCTGACACTTCGTACGGCGATCGCGACTTTCGGGTCCGAAGCTAAGGCGAAACTGGCAAACGTCGCGGCGACGGGGGAACCGGAGGATCAACTCCGCGCACCGCTTGAACACCTTGTCGCGGACCTAGCCGAGCTCTGCGGTCTCCCCCGAAACGCAGTAGCGGCCGTGGGCGAGTCGTCGCTGGCCGAGTTGAAGACACGCCCCGATTATGCGATTACCGTTCAGGATGCGCTCATCGGGTTTATTGAGGTTAAGGCTCCCGGCAAGGGTGCCGATCCTCGCAGGTTCAAAGATCACCACGACAAGCAGCAGTGGGAGAAGCTTCGGGCGCTCCCTAATCTGATCTACACGGATGGCAACGAGTTCAGTCTCTGGCGTAGCGGCGAATTGGTGAGCTCTCTCGTGCGTCTCACCGGGTACGTCGAAACCTCCGGGGCTGCTCTCGACGCTCCAACGAGCCTGCTGGGCCTCTTCGAAGACTTCATCACTTGGAAACCCATTCCTCCTCGCGATGCGAAGCAACTCGCCGAGGTGAGCGCCCGGCTATGCCGCCTGCTGCGTGACGAGGTGAGTGAGCAGTTGGCACTCGGGAGCCTGGCACTAACCGCACTCGCGGCCGACTGGAGAAAGTTGCTCTTCCCCGAAGCGTCCAACGAGCAATTCGCCGACGGGTACGCCCAGGCGGTCACGTTCGGCCTGCTGATGGCCCGGGCGCGAGAGATCGAACTCAGTAAGGGGTTCGACCAGGTCGCCCGTCAACTGGGACAGACGAACTCGTTGATAGGTACTGCGCTACGCATTTTGACGGATGACGCGGAGAACCAGGCGACGCTGAAGACTTCGCTAAGCACACTCACACGGGTACTCGATGAGGTTCACTGGACGGCCATTAGCAAGAGTGATCCCGATGCGTGGCTCTACTTCTACGAAGATTTCCTGGAGGTCTACGACAATAAACTCCGCAAGCAAACCGGCTCGTACTACACGCCTCCCGAGGTGGTCGGTGCGATGGTTCGATTGGTCGACGACATGCTTCGCGATCGATTCGAGCTCTCCGCGGGTCTGGCGTCTCCCGAAGTGACCGTGGCGGACCCTGCGGTCGGCACGAGCACCTTTCTGCTCGGAACATTGCGTCGGATCGCCGCGACGGTCGAAGCGAACGAAGGCCCTGGTGCTGTGCCCGCGGCGATAGGTGACGCCGTGGGGCGTCTGGTAGCGTTCGAGATCCAACTCGGGCCATTCGCGGTCGCCCAGTTGCGTATCCTAGCCGAGCTTGCGGACCTCACTAGAACTGCCGCACCAACGACACCGCTGCGTATGTTCGTCACCGATGCGCTCGGCAATCCTTACGAAGAGCAAGGTTACTTCTTTCACAGGGGATCAGGTGCGGTGTCATGGTGCCGGGGTGAG
>DATHAB010000203.1:0-11211 GCA_035296885.1 Rubrobacteraceae bacterium | reverse complement strand
AGGAGACCGTCGTCCCGAGGGCGATCCCAGTGCAGACAATAACCGCCCAGGAGACCTTCTGGACGGAGGCCGCGACGATTTCTCCCAGTTCGGGAACAAGCCCGGAGCCGGCCGCGAAGAGGAGTAGTAGGGCCTCCATCCCGAGGCCGAGGAGGACTGAGAGCCACGCGACGCGCAGGAGGGTGGCTACGAGGCGCGAGCCCCCGGCGGTGGCACTCGTCTGGGTCGCTTCGGTAGCCTGTCTTCTTGGTATGTTAGAGTCAGCTCTCCTTGCCATCTCTTGCCCCTTTGTCCGGCGAGGAGAAGCTATAGTATACGAGAGCAACACACCCTTCAAGCAGAACAAACGGAAGCCGTAGATTCGCCCGCCCCCTCTGCAGGAGTGTCTTGGGACGCTCGGGATCGCTGCCGGAGGTGACTCGGGCGGCAACAGTTGCCTCCTAAACGTCTTCTCAAGGGAGCCGAACACGGGTTGGCCTGGTTGTGGGTTGGATCTAGGCAGGCTCTTAAGGAGAGTGATGGTCCAATTGCGGCCGGGCTGGCAGTAGGGTTCGTGTTCGGTAGTGCCATCGTAGTGCTCAACTATCTCACAACTCCGGAACCGCTTACTACCGCGAAGCCATTGCTCAAGGCGTGGACGAACTCCTCTTATCCTTCGGCTGCTCGCTGGTCCTCTTTACGGCGACGGCCTTGGGAGAGAAGGTGGGGCGTTGAACGCAGGCTGCGTTCTTCCAACGTAAGCCCTTTTCGGTCCTCCTTTGCGGCGTGGTAAGCTTGCTGTATGAACGAGCACATAAACATGGAATGGCAGCCGGAGCTCGAGCAACCAGTCTTGATCGCGGCTTTCACAGGTTGGAACGACGCAGCGGAGGCGGCGAGCCTTGCGGTGAACACGCTCGGTGAAGCGTGGGAGACGAAGCGGTTCGCGAGCTTTGAGGGCGAGGATTTCTTCAATTATCAGGATACGAGGCCCCAGATCAAGCTCGTAGAAGGCGTCACGCGCACGATCGAGTGGCCTCAGAACGACCTATCTGCTACGGGCGCGAGCGTCGAGGCCTTGGGGAATAGGGGTGCGGTCTTGCTCTCTGGCCCTGAACCGAACTATCGGTGGCGGACGTTCTCGCAGGCGGTAGTGGACATCGCCCGCGAGCTCGACGTAAGGCTTGTGGTCACGCTTGGGGCGCTCTTGGCCGACGTGCCGCACTCGAGGCCCGTCTCGGTCTCCGCCAACGCCCAGGACCTCTCGCTCGTCGAAAATTTGGGGCTCTCGGCCTCCCGCTACGAGGGCCCAACCGGCATTACCGGCGTCTTGCACCGCTACTGTGCTCAAAAAGGCCTCCCGGCGGTGAGCTTCTGGGCCTCGGTGCCCCACTACCTGCCTAGCGTGCCTTCGGCGCCCGCCGCCCTCGCCGTATTGCAGAACCTCTCCAAACTGCTTGGCGTTAGCTTCGATACCGCTCGCCTCGAACGCGCCTCGGAGGACTACCAGCGGCAGGTAGCGACCGCCGTTGCTCAGGACTCGGACCTATCCTCCTACGTCCGCATGCTCGAAGAGCGCTACGATGCCCAGACCGAAGGAGGAACAAGGGATCTCCCCTCTGGCGAGGAGCTCGCCCACGAGCTTGAGCGCTTCCTGCGCGAGAAAGGCGAAGAGGAATAGCTTTTAGCGCTTAATAAAAAAGCGCTGCCACAAAGACAACAATACTCAGAAGGGCCAGAACGCCCTGCGCCACGATGGATAACAGGTACCCGACGAGGACCCCAAACGCGGCCCGCGACATCCGCCGCCAGTCCCCACGTCTCGACCAAATGCTCCTCAACCGTGACTCCGGTACTTCTTCGGCCGGCGACGACCGCTTGCGCCGCCGGAGATACTCGCCAGCAAATACCCCGGCTATAGAGCCGATCAGGAGGCCAAAAGGGCGCCTATCCCTAAGAACAAGGCGCTGGCTAGAGCACCTAACAAGCCACCCATGGTGCCGCCGAGAGTACCCCAGTTGCTCGCTCCGAAGCGTCGCGCTCCATAGGCCGTACCCAAGAGGTCTGCGGCAAAGGCGAGGAAGGCAAAGAAACCAAGAGGGATGAGGACAAAGGCGCCGATTACCTCGAAACTTGTCAGGTAGGCGTAGACGAGGGCGGAGGCGAAGATCAGGGGAACGCCCGGAAGACCAGGGAGGACGCTCCCCAAGAGCCCGACCAGCATGACCAGAAGCGTGATCCACAGCACCGGCTCATTGGCCGCCTCCACCCGCCCTAGCCCACCATGGGCAGGGTCTTTTTCTTGCCGGGTTTCTTGAGGGTGGCGTTCAAGGAGCCAGGTGTGTAACCGACAAGGTCTAACGTAACGTACAAAAAGCCCGCGGCCGTTAGTTCGGTGGAGATCTCCTCCCGCTGCTTAAAGGCTTTCTCGAGCTCATCAGGTCCGATCTCGAGGCGTGCGATCTCGCCGTGATGCCTCACCCGCACCTGCTTGTAGCCTCGGGAGCGCATAAACTCTTCAGCCCGGGCAACCTGGGCGAGCTTCTCTGGCGTGATTTCCTGTCCGTAAGGAAACCGGCTCGACAAACATGCCAGGGCCGGCTTGTCCCAGCTTGGCAGCCCTAAAAACTTGGCCAACTCGCGCACCTCGTCCTTACTCATTCTCACCACGGACAGCGGCGAGATTACCCCAAGCTCCTTCGCTGCCTCTCTACCTGGGCGATAGTCCCCCTCGTCGTCCTTGTTGGCCCCGTCTATTACGCACCGAAAACCCTTCTCTTCGGCGATCTTTGCGAGGTCCGAGTAAAGGGTGCTCTTGCAGAAGTAACAGCGGTTAGCGGGGTTTTTGGCATAGTTCGGATCGTCTAGTTCTCGGGTGTTCACTACAAGGTGCTCGACCCCTAAAGAGAGCGCGAGTGCCTTTGCACCTTCTAGCTCCGAGGGCAAATAAGTCTCGTTGTTCGAGGTGACGGCGAGCACGCTCTCCTTTGAGAGTGCCTTCGCGGCGACCGCTAAAGCCAGCGACGAGTCAACCCCGCCGGAGAACGCCACGAGCGCGCTTCCGTATGGTGCAACTACTGCCTCTAGCTCTTCGAGCTTGTTCTTCAACGCGTTCAAAGAAATAGTCCCATCTAAGATTGCTCCAGAACGATCGCTGCGTTGTGCCCGCCGACGCCGAGGTTCGCGCAGAGCGCCACGTCGAGGTTAAGCGCCCGGCGCGGCTCATTGACTATATAGTCAAGCTCGGCGCAGTCCTCGGCTAGAGTCTCCAAATTTCGCATCGGTGGGATCATCTTCTCCTTTATGGCCAGGGTGCAGATGGCGGTCTCTATCGCCCCAGACGCCCCCAAAGAGTGTCCTAAAGTCGACTTCGTGGCCGAGACCATCGCGTTCGGGTTGATGGAGCTCATGGCCTGCGACTCTGGACCGTCGCCGGCGGCTGTGCCGGTGCCGTGCGGGTTGATGTAGCTCACACGCTCCCCTTCTACGCTCGCGTTTTGGAGGGCAATCTGCATAGCACGCAAGATGCCGCGTCCCTTGGGATCTGGGTCGGTGATGTTGTAGGCGTCGGTGGTACGGCCGACGCCGGTTATTTTGGCGTAAGGTTCGGCGCCCCGGCGCTCGACAGATTTCAAGCTCTCCAGGATTACAACGGCGCCACCCTCGCCGATCACGAAGCCTGCATGGTCCTGATCGTAGGGGCGGCAGGCTCCTGCGGGGTCACCATTGTTGCGGCTCATAGCGCGCATGGCGATAAAGCCGGCCACGATAACCGGGGTGATAGTCGCTTCCGTGGCGCCGCAGATCACGACGTCGGCGTCGCCGCGGCGGATCAGGTCGTATCCCAACCCCATAGCGTCCGTGCCGCAAGCGCAGGCAAGGGCAGGCGCGGTCGACGGACCCTCTATCCCAAGCTGGATACCCACGTGGGCGGCGGCCGAGTTCGGCATGATCTTGGTCACCGCGAACGGGTTGACCCTTCCTGGACCCCTGTTGTCTATCGTATATTGAGTCTCTTCCATGCTCGACACCCCGCCTAAGCCACTCCCGAGTATGAGCCCGACCCTTTTTGCGTTGTCCTCTAACTCTCGCCAGGCTATGGCGTCTTCGAGGGCGAGCTTGGCGGCGGCGAGCCCAAACTGGGTAAAGCGATCCGTTCGCTGCGCGGCCTTGCGGTCCATAAAGTCCTTGGGGTCGAAGTCCGTGCACTCTGCGGCGATCCTGACATCGAAGTCGCTCGCGTCGAAGAGCGAGATCGGGCCCACCCCGCTCTCGTTGGCCAAGAGCGAGCTCCAGAACGCCTTGCGCCCTACCCCAATAGGGCTGACAATGCCTACCCCCGTTACGTAGGCCGCGTGGTATTCACGGCCGTTCTCTATCTCGCTCTCCAACCTGCCCATAATCAGGGCCCATCTTAGCATTCTTGCTCCGACTACTCCCACCGAGCCCTTCTCGCTGGCATCCGCCTCTAACGTCAAGTGGTACGAAAAAATACCGGAGAACCCTGTTCTCGTGACAATATCGGAGTGTCTTTAGACACTCCTTAACAGGCAGTACAGCTTATTGCCAACACAAAACTAATACCAGTAAGCTTTGTATACTCGTGCCGTAACTTGGCTTTGATCGTGCGGAGGAGTGCATTTTTTTACCTCCTTGTTCTATGTAGCAGCAGCTCTGTTCCTAGTGAACTTTGCCCTGGGAGTAGCGGTGCAGATAGGGTTAGTAGACACGAAGCCTTTTCGCTGGCTGCACCACGCCCTTTTCTTTTTGGTCTTCGTCTCTGCCGTTGTGGTTGCGCTCGTCGGCTTCCTCTACGGGGCACCCTACCGCTGGCCGCTACTTGTGATTCTCGTCCTCTTCGCCGTTCTTCCCTACGTCCGCGCGGGCACCTTCGGGCATGCCGCCCTCGCCTGCTGTGCCCTTATCCTTTACCCAGCCGGTTTTGTCTGGACGATCTAGACGAGGTGTGCTCTTATTCCGAGACCAGGAGGCTGCGACCGATCCTTCTCGAAGGAGAACCCGTTTGTGTTGACCGACGAGATCACTTTTATGTGATGTTGCCGATATCCACTGCCACATCCAAGTAGCAGTGAGGATTCTCGCCTCGGTCGCAGTGTGTATATCGGTACGCCCGCTTGCTCCGTGAGCAGAGCTTCGGCGAGCCGGCAGACCTCAGGATGACCAGGCACCACGGCGGCCAGCGGACAGCTGAACCGCGAATGATAAAGGTACCATCGCGCTCTTCGAGCTCCGCAAAGTTGTCCAACTCGTTGAACGCGACGACGGCCGCCTCAGAACTGGCGAGCTGTGGCGAATCCCTGGACCACTCCTCGTGCTTCTGCCGGAGGAGGTGAGAGAGTAATCTCTTTCTCATCTTAGGGGGAGCATGAACTATAACCTACAGCCTCGAAATATGGAGAAGCAAAGGTAGGACTCCAGCAAGTGCTAGAGGAGCAGGAGGTCAGAAGTTACTGAAGGAGGGTTCAGAGATCCACATCAACGATGAGTCTTGCCAGCAACTAGAGCGTTATAAGAAAGGAAGAATTCCTATATCCGGTACCTCAACTCATGCTTCTTCTCAGGCTGTCGGGGGTTCAGACATAAGCTACGACGTTCGCCCTATGTGGCGCACTGACTGTTGCATCGTGGGCGGCGGCCCTGCCGGACTCATGCTGGCGCTGCTCTTGGCGCGTTGGGGAGTACGGGTGACGCTCCTGGAGGCGCACCGGGACTTTGACCGCGAGTTTCGTGGCAACACCATAAACCCTTCAGCCACAGAAGTCCTGGCGCGCCTTGGTCTTGCAGAGAAGCTCCTTGGGCTTCGGCACGCTAAGGTGCGTCGGTACACGCTGCAAGAAGCTGGCGGGTGGCGCGAGAAGTTCGCGGATTTCTCACGCCTCGAGACCTCGTACCCGTATATCTTGATGCTACCGCAGGCGCGTTTTCTGGAGTTCATCGCCGCCGAGGCGCAAAGCTACCCGAACTTCCGCCTCGTTATGGGCGCGCGGGTCAAGGAGCTTACTTGGGAGGGGGACCAAGTTCGGGGGGTTCGCTATAAGGACAGGGAGGGTACGCGTGAGGTGCGGTCGATGCTCACGGTGGGGACGGACGGGCGATTCTCACGGCTACGGAGGCTCGCGAAGCTCGAGCCTGTAAAAACCTCACCACCAATGGATATTTTTTGGTTTAACCTACCGCGCAAGGAGCGTGACCCGGATGGTGCGGGCGCCGTTTTCAGGTGCGGTCGGGGTAGCCTCCTCGTGCTTATGGATCACTCCGAGTACTGGCAGGTTGGCTATATCATTCCGAAGGGCCACTATGCACGCCTCAAGGAGAGTGGCCTTGAGGCGTTTAGGCAGTCGGTTGCTACGCTGGCACCGGAGCTCGCCGACCGGGTGGAAGCGCTACAAGACTGGAAGCAGGGCTCTTTGCTCTCGGTGGAGTCCGACCGCTTGCGGCGTTGGTGCAGGCCTGGTCTTCTACTCCTCGGTGACGCCGCCCATGTCGTCTCGCCCGTCGGTGGTATAGGTATAAACTTAGCGATTCAGGATGCCGTTGTCGCGGCGAACGTTCTGGCTGGTCCGCTTCTGAAAGTAGAACCCGTACGCGTCATCTCGTCGCGGTGCAGCGCCGTCGGGAGTGGGCAGTCCGCCTGATCCAGAGCGCCCAAGAGCTCGCACAGCGGTGGGTAGTTGCGGACATGTTAAAGGGCGACGAGCTGTTCGAGCTCCCGCTCCTTTTGCGGCTCTTGCTGCGCACTCCTGTCCTGCGCGACGTACCGGCCCGCCTTATAGCCTACGGCGCATGGCCGGTGCACCCGAAGGAGCCAAGAAGGGCCAGGTCTTCCGCTTCGATGCATAAGGAGCCGGACCGTCGAGGGAGGAGCGTGTGCTATAACTTTCGCGGATGACCCCGATATGCAAGCGCGTTTTGATTCATCGCCCGATGCGCGAACACCGACGTGCGATCGTCCTCGGGTGTACGGGTTAGGGGAGCGCATGGAGCTCTTTGAGGCCTTCAAGCGCCGGAGGACCACCAACGGACCGTTCTTGCCCGACCCGGTGAGCCCCGAACACCAGCGAATGCTCGTCGAGTTCGCCGCGATGGCGCCGTCGCACTTCAACAGCCAGCCCTGGCGTTTCGTACTCGTAGACGACAAGGAGATCATAGAGGAGGTCGCCCGCATCAGCGGTGAGTCGATGCGCTTTCTCATGGAAGAGGGCACCTTTTGGAGGCGCTACCGGCCGTACTTCAGATTTTCCAAGAAAGAGATGGAAGAGCGCCGGGACGGTATACATATCGACCAGCTACCCAAGGTCTTGAAGCCTTTTCGACGCCAGATCTTCTCTAACGCCGGCCAGGCTATCATGAACCGCTTCGGTGTGCCAAAGACTTTGGCCGAAGACAACCGCCGGCTTGTCGCTAGTTCTCCGCTGCTGTTAGCGGTACTGCTCGACAAATCCGAGTACCGGCCCGGCGAGCTTTCGGGGTTTTACTCGGTCTTTGGGATGGGCGCGGCCGTCGAAAACATCTGGCTTGCTACCACCGCTTTTAACATGGGTATCCAGTTCGTCTCCACGCCGATGGAGGTCCCCGAGAAGTGGCAGGAGATAAAGGACCTCCTGAAAGTACCCGAAGACCTCGAGCTCATGGCGACATATCGCCTCGGCTACCTGCCCGACGAGAGGAGTCGCCCGGCGATAGACTGGAAGAGTACAGAGCGAAAGCGCCTCTCCCAGTACGTCTTCCGCAACAGCTGCGCGGTGCCGGAGAAGGACCCTTTCCGGTCGGAGGAAAGGCCTCTATGACTAATCCGCAAGTTCTTTCGGTCGCGACGGCCGTGCCGCGACACCGCGTTACCCAAGAGACGGCCAAGGACTTCGCGCGCGCTATGTTCTCCGAAAGCTACAGAGACGTGGAGCGCCTGCTCCCTATCTTCGACAACGCTCATGTCGACAGCAGGCACTTCTGCATGCCGCCCGAGTGGTACTACGAGGACCACACCTTTTCCGAGAAGAACGCCTTCTACGTCGAGCATGCCCTCGACCTCTCAGAGAAGGCCGCCCGGCGGGCGTTTGATAAGGCCGGCGCCCACCCAGCAGACGTCGGGGCCATTTTTTTTGTCTCGACCACGGGGATCTCCACACCCTCCGTGGATTCTAAGCTCATCTTTCGGTTGGGTCTCTCGGAGCACGTAAGGCGCGTCCCAATCTGGGGCCTGGGTTGCGCCGGCGGGGCGGCCGGGCTTGGGAGGGCGGCGGACTACGCCTTGGCCCACCCGGAGAAGCTGGTCCTCCTGGTGGGTGTCGAGATCTGTAGCCTGACCTTTGTAAAGGGGGACCGCTCCAAGAGCAACCTGGTGGGGACGAGCATATTCGCTGATGGCGCGGCTGCGGCGCTTTTAGGGAGAGGAATGGGGCCGGAGATAGGGGGTGGCTACAGCACCACCTGGCCGGAGACCGAAGACGTCATGGGCTGGGACCTGGTCGAGGACGGGCTACAGGTACGCTTTGCCAGAAGTATTCCGCAGATAGTGCGAGAGAAGATGCGCGAGAACCTCGAAGCCGCCTGCGATTCTTTGGGTTTGGGTTTCGAAGGCCTCGAGCATTTTGTCTTGCATCCTGGAGGCCCAAAGGTGCTGGAAGCTTACGAGGAGACCCTCGGAATAAGGGCTGGCGGTCTCGAACTCTCCCGGGAGATACTGAGAAAGTACGGCAACATGTCTAGCGTCTCCGTGTTGTTCGTCCTGGATCGGTTCCTGGAGAGTCATGCCTCTCGGGGGGAGCGCGGAGTACTCTCGGCTCTGGGGCCAGGCTTCTCCGCCGAGCATGTTTTTTTTCAGTGTTGAGCACGACTGTGGTCCTCATGTTTGCCTTAACCCTTGTTGCCACGCAACGGCTCCTGGAGCTCGCTCTGGCCCACCGCAACGAACGTAAGGCGCGCGCGACGGGCGCTATCGAACGGGGGCAAGGGCATTATCCTTTCATCGTAGCCCTACACTCTTTATGGCTCGTCTCCACCCTCGTCGAGGGTGTTTTGCGCGGCCCGGAGCTTTCTCCTTACTGGCCGGTCCCGTTCGTGCTGTTTCTACTCGCTCAGCTGTTGCGCTACTGGGTGATCTTCTCTCTTAAGGAGAGCTGGAACACGAAGATACTGGTCGTGCCGGGCGCTGCGCTGGTCAAGCACGGGCCGTACAAGTATCTGAGCCACCCCAACTACGTGGTGGTGATCGTGGAGATTCTGGCCTTCCCCCTTCTCTTCGGGGCGTGGGTTACGGCACTTGTATTTACGGTCCTAAACGCGGCGCTCCTCTTTGTAAGGATCCGCGAGGAGAACCGTGCGCTCGCGGAATTAGCTGGCCAGCGGGTCAGCTTGTCACCTCGTCAGGAAAAATCCGACTGACCGCAGCTCTCGTACGCACAGAAGAGAGTGTGGACTTCGGATCAATGCCCTGAGGCGCGTGCTACCACCGCTGCTGTAAACCTACGACGAGGAGCTGACTGGCTGAAGTGCTGAGTTGCCGACAAGCTACAATGCTGACCAGCTAAAGTGCTGACGAACTAAAATCGGGAGGCTTGCGTGCTGGATCTTAAATACGTTCGTGAGAACGCCGAAGCCGTGACCGAGAATAGCAAGAACCGGGGGGTTGTGGCTAACGTCGGGCTCGTTGTCGAACTTGCCGATAGGCGCTCGGAGCTTATGCAGGAGCTGAATGAGCTCAGGCAGCGGCAAAACGCGCTTTCCAAGGACATACCTAAGGTGGTGCGTACAGAGGAGCGCCAGCGGCTCGTGACGGAGTCCAAGGCGATCAAGCAACAGATTCCGCAGCGGGAAAAGAAACTAACCGAGGTCGAGGGGGGCCTCCGGGAGGAGATGCTCAAGATTCCGAACATGACCCACCCCGACGTACCTATCGGCAAAGACGACACAGACAACGTTGAGGTCCGGCGCAGCGGCGAGATCCCAGACTTCGGCTTTGAGCCTAAAGATCACGTCGAGCTTGGCGAAGCGTTGGGTATCATAGATTTCGAGGCAGGCACAAAGGTCGCAGGGAGCAAGTTCTACTTTTTGCGGGGGGACGCCGTACTCCTTGAGCTCGGACTCGTCCGGTACGCGTTGGACGTCCTAATGAAGCACGGCTACGAGCCTACCATCACGCCGGACTTGGCGCGTGACGAGATGCTCGTAGGTACGGGATTTATACCACGAGGGCCAGAGACCCAAATCTACTCTATCGAAGACTCGGACCTCTCGCTCGTGGCGACCGCCGAGATCACGCTCGCAGGCTCCCTTGCAGACGAGATCCTGGACGAAGAGAGGCTTCCTATGAGAATTGCCGGCCTCTCGCACTGCTTTCGCACCGAGGCCGGCGCCCACGGCCGCGCAAGCCGTGGCCTCTACCGGGTCCACCAGTTCACCAAGGTCGAGATGTTCGCCTTTACGACCCCGGAGCAGTCGGACGTTATGCACGAGGAGCTGGTCAGCATAGAAGAGGAGATCTTCCAGGGTTTAGGTCTCCCGTACCGGGTTGTAGACATCTGTACCGGCGACCTCGGCGGGGCCGCCTATCGCAAGTACGACATCGAAGCCTGGATGCCAGGCCGAAACGCTTACGGCGAGGTCACCAGCACCTCTAACACCACCGATTACCAGGCCCGCCGTCTCGCCATCCGCTACCGCAAGGCGGAGCCAGGTGGACGTCCTCAGCTTCTACACACCCTCAACGGTACCGCTATAGCGGTGAGCCGTTCGCTCATCCCCCTTCTGGAAAACTATCAGCAGGAGGGCGGCTCGATCCGCGTTCCCGAAGCCCTCGTCCCTTACGTCGGCAAAAAGTTACTGGAGCCTGTTAGGTAGCGGCCGGACGCTATACTTTTTCTGATTCAATTACATAAAGAGAGGAGCTTTCGGAATGGTCGAGGCGGTCGAGAAGCTTACGAAGAAGAGCGAGGACCCGAGCAAGTGGTACCTGCAGCTCGTCCGTATGGCGAAGCTCGCCGATTACGGACCTGTGCGGGGAACGTTTGCCATAAGACCTTACGGGTTCGCGATCTGGGAACGTATCCAGCGCGACCTCGACAACCGCTTCAAGGCTACCGGGCACCAGAACGCCTATTTCCCGCTCCTCATCCCAGAGAGCTACCTCAAAAAAGAGGCCGAGCACGTCGAGGGCTTCGACCCCGAGCTCGCCTGGGTGACGATAGGGGGGAAGGAGGAGCTTGAAGAGAGGCT
>DATHAB010000202.1:0-3324 GCA_035296885.1 Rubrobacteraceae bacterium | reverse complement strand
GCACATCGCAAAGATCGGCAAAAGTCCTATTACAGCATGCTCCGCCGCGTGCAGGGCGCCCAAAAACTCGACGAAGTTAGGCCGGGACGAGTCCTTTTTCGGTGGCATCGGCGGCAGGGTAACCCAGAGGCCCCGCGTCTCGAAGGTTGTCGGCGGCAGGTCGAGGGGGAAGACTCCTATCTCGCGGGAGTCCGAGACCTGTATCTTTTTGTAGAAAGTGGTAACGTCCGTGGTCCTCACCCGGCCCCAGTGGAGCCTGGCGCCGTTCGCGAGGTCTCTCTTTTCGGACTCTTCCAGGATCTCCACATCCGTCTCCACCTTTACCCTGGTGTAGTAGCGGTTTGGGACCCTGCGAACGAGCGCCGTATGCGCCGCAAGGTTCAGGTTCTCGACTTCGTAGGCTCGCCCGCGGTGCAAGTAGGTCGCCCCCGGGTGCAGCTCCATCGGCGCCCGCCGGGCCTCGATCGACCCGATAACCTCACCCTCCCCATCCGCCACCAGCACCGAAGCCGAATCGGCTGACCGCAAAGAGATGTCCCACGCCGGGTTGTCCCCCCGCGTGTAGTGCATTCTCCCCCCGCTCCTCACCAGCGCCTCCGATTCTAGTAGCTGCTCAGCAACTTCCCTGTAGGCGAACCCGAAGTACTGCTCGTCCTCGTCTTCAAGAGGCGCCTCGTACGCCGCCGCGAGTAGATGAGGTCCCAGGATGTACGGGTTTTCGAGCGTAAGCCGCGCAGCCTCTACTCTGCGCCCGAGGACCTTCTCCGGGTTTTCGTAGAGGTACTGGTCTAACGAGTCACGCCCGGCGATGTAGACGTTGAGCGAAGGATCCTTACCGCGTCCGGCCCGGCCCCACTGCTGCCAGATGGACGCGACGCTCCCCGGGTACCCACAGCACACCACCGCGTCCAAAGAGCCCACGTCCACCCCGAGTTCCAGGGCGTTCGTCGATACCACCCCCAGAAGCTCGCCCCGAAACAGCCGCCCCTCTATCTCCCGCCGCTCCCGGATGGTGTAACCTGCGCGGTACGGCGAGATGCGCCGCGCAAGCTCAGCCCCCACACGGTCCGCGGCGTAGCGGTAGATAAGCTCCGCCGACTTGCGGCTCTTGGCGAAGGCGATGGTGCGTACGCCCTGGCCGATCAGGCGGCTAAATACGAAGGCCCCCTCGGTGAGCATACTCCTCCTGTCACCCTTCTCCTCATCTTTTAGGGGCGGGTTCCTGAAGACCACCCGCCGCTCCCCTGAAGACGCCCCGTCCTTGTCCACAAGCTGGAACGGTAAGCCTGTTAAAACCTCTGCGAGCTCGAGGGGGTTGGCGATGGTCGCACTCGTCAGGACGAACTTCGGGTCCGCCCCGTGCAGCGTTGCCACCCTTCGGAGGCGCCGCAAGACCGCCGCGACGTGCGAGCCGAACACTCCTCGCAAAAGGTGCGCCTCGTCCACGGCGACTATCTTCAGGTTGCGGAAAAAGTCCGCCCAAAGGGAGTCGTGGCTGGGGAGGAGGCCTACGTTTAACATGTCCGGGTTCGTGAGGATCACGTTCGCTCGACGTCGCACCTCCGACCGTAAGGCCTTCGGCGTGTCCCTGTCGTAGGTCGCAGGATAAACGCCGCGCAGCTTTAAATTCCGTATCTTCTGCAGCTGGTCCTGGGCAAGCGCCTTTGTCGGGTACAAAAAGAGCGCACAGTTTTGGGGACTCATTAGCGCATTCTCGAAGGCTGGGAGCTTGTAGCAGAGCGACTTGCCGCTGGCGGTCGCCGTCGCGACGATTACGTTCTCCCCGGAGCGCACCCTGTTGTAGGCCTCAAGCTGGTGCGAATAGAGCCACGTTGCACCTACCGCCTCGAGTGCTCTCATAAGCTCGCGGGGCAGCTCTGGCGCCCCTACGAGGTTCGCGGGGCGCGGACAAAGGGTTGCGACCGTCGTACCCAAAGACTCGACCGAGCGGCGGCTCAAGCCCGAGAGCGGCGTTGCGAGGCCTCCGCCGAAGCGGTCTTTGAGGTCCCTAGATCTCACGCCGCCCGGCGAAGGCGCGGCCTAGAGTAACCTCGTCGGCGTACTCAAGATCCCCTCCAACCGGCAACCCGCTAGCCAAAGCCGTCACCTGGACGGGCGTATCTTTGAGTTCCTGCGCGATAAAGAGCGCTGTCGCCTCGCCGGTCGTGTTCGGGTTGGTAGCCACCACTATCTCCTTCGTCCCCTCCTTGCCCACCCGCTCGACGAGCTCCGCTATCCGCAAGTCCTCAGGCTCGATACCATCTAGAGGCGAGAGCGCACCGCCCAAGACGTGGTACAGCCCCCTATACTCGCCCGTTCGTTCGATCGAGCCGATATCGTAAGGGTCCTCGACCACGCAAATGACTGATTGGTCGCGACGCGCATCCGCGCAGATGTCACACTCCTCGGCCTCGGTGAGGTTGAAGCAGCGCCTGCACGGTTTTATGCGCTCCTTGACCTCGCGCAGGGCATCGGCGAGGGCGCGGGCGTCATCGGGCCTCCCGCGGACGACGTGGAAGGCGATCCTCTGGGCGCTCTTCGGCCCGATGGAGGGGAGCTTGCTAAGTTCGGTTATGAGGCGCTCGACCGGCCTCGCGTAGGTAGCCAAATAAGTAGGCCTAAGCTACATCCCCGGTAGGTTCAGTCCCAGGTCCCCCAAGCCCCCGGTAATGCCGCCCAAGCGCTTAGAGGCAAGCTCTTGGGCACTGGTTAGAGACTCATTGACCGCCGCGAGCACCATGTCCTGGAGCATTTCGACATCTTCCGGGTCCAAAACATCCGGGTCGATCTCGATAGAGACGAGCTCCAAGCCCCCGGTCATCGTAGCCTTGACCGCCCCACCGCCGGCGCTCGCCGTAACGGTTTCGCGCGAGATCTCCTCCTGGACCCTCTGCATCTCCTCCTGCATCTTCTGAACCTGCTGCATCATCTTGTTGACGTTCTGTCGCGGTGACAAACCTCTTCGCCTCCCAGTGCACTGAACATTACCTTGATCGGGTCCCCCTTGGCTTTCGCAGGCCGGACGGTAACCCCAAGGGCATTGTACACCGCACGGCGCTTCTTTCCGTCGGCCTTTCCCAGTGCCTCAGGCGCCGCCTCCCGGTGGCGAGCGAGGAAGCGGACGATGCCGCCGGAGAGCTCCCAGAAACGGCGCCCGGCCGACGAGCACTTCTCGTTGTCTCAGAGTGCCCCGCGCCCCCGGTCCACACGCGCACGGGGTAAACCGACAGAAGCGCCACCACAACTAGTACTGCCATCCTGCTCCTTAGCGCCATCTCCGTCATCTCTCTTCTCCTCTGGTCTCGGGCGACCCTTCTCTTTTGG
>DATHAB010000201.1:0-5124 GCA_035296885.1 Rubrobacteraceae bacterium | reverse complement strand
GCCCAAGACCGCCACCTCTGGGCTCTGAAGCTCGTTTAGAAGTGTTTAGCGCCTTCATCAGGTTGCTTCCGAAGCTGGCTGGTGCACGACTTTAGCAGCCTTCACGGTATGTTTGTATTTCTGGGAGGAGATGATTAGTCTCTCGCCGGACGACGTAAAAAGCGTGTTAATGGTGATAGGTAAAAGGATTTTAGCGTGCACCAAGCATAAGGGGTATGTTAATATTCCGGCGTGGCACGGTGTTTAACTCTTAACGCTAGTTTTGAGCCCGTGGCTCTGGTGCCGGTAAAGCGGGCTATCGTGCTCGTTGTCTCCGAGAAAGCAGAGATCGTGGAAGCCAATCTGGAGCGCAAGGTTCGCTCGGAGAAGGCCGAGTACCCTTATCCTCTGGTTATCCGGCTCGTCAAGTTCGTTGAGATACCTCGACGTTTGAGACGACACGTGACTAATACGATCCTCTTCGCGCGCGACAACTACAGGTGCCAATACTGCTCCAAGCACCGGGACGACCTGAACCGCAAGGAGTGTCTGACGCGCGACCACGTGAAACCCCTCTCGCGCGGTGGTGCGAACACCTGGGATAACGTGGTCACTGCCTGCACCAAGTGCAACGCGCGCAAGGGCAACCGCCTGCCGATGGAGTGCGGCATGTATCCCAAGAGCACCCCCAAAGAGCCACGCTACGTGGTGATGGTATGGTACTCGCGGGGGCTCAACGCTGTTCAGCGCCGCTACGTCGAGCAGTTCTATGGGGAGCCAGCTGATCAGCTGGCCGGATAGTCAGCAAAAAGCTAAGATCTGACCAGCTGAAATCGCTTGTTATACTTTGTTTTCGTTGTCAGAGTTTAGTGGGCGGAATCTTTTGGATTACAGTGGTTTCGCTGAGGCGACTGGGCACATCGTCGGCAACGTCGAGCACGCGGTCGCTGGCAAGCGCGAGGAGATCTTTCTGGCCGTCGTCGCCCTGCTCGCCGGGGGACACGTCCTTATAGAAGACGTCCCCGGAGTGGGGAAGACGCTTTTGGCGAAGGCTTTGGCGCGTTCGATCGGGGGCGAGTTTAGGCGCATCCAGTTTACTCCTGACCTCCTACCCGCCGACGTTACAGGCTTGAACGTTTATAACCAGGGCGAAGGAACCTTCGAGTTCTGGGCGGGGCCGATCTTTGCAAACGTAGTCCTGGCGGACGAGATCAACCGCGCAAGTCCAAAGACCCAGAGCGCCCTTCTAGAGGCGATGGAGGAGGATTCCGTAACGGTAGACGGTAAGACGCGCCGGTTGCTGGAGCCTTTCAGCGTGGTCGCTACCCAGAACCCTATAGAGCACGAGGGGACATACCCGCTACCGCACGCCGAGCTCGACCGATTCATGCTCAAGATAGCTTTGGGCTATCCTGACGGGGAGGCCGAGACGGAGATGTTGAGGCGCTCCGCCGACCCGGTTGCGAACTTACGCTCTGTGGTGGGCCTCGCCGAGTTTTTGAAGATGCGCTGGCTTGTTGAAGAGGTCTACGCGAGTGATGCGATCCTGCACTACGTGGTCTCGGTGACGGGCGCAACTCGCAAGCACGATAAGGTCTATCTCGGGGCGTCCCCGCGGGCGAGCCGGATGCTCCTCAGAGCATCGAAGGCCCACGCCGCCGCCTGCAACCGCTCCTACTGCACCCCAGACGATGTAAAGTTCCTGGCCCCGTACGTTCTCTCGCACAGGATAATCACTTTCTACGGAAGCTCCCAGAACGGCTCCGGCGGCGCCGAAAGGGCCGCGAGGGTGGTGCGCGAGATTCTCTCCTCGGTCCCCGTAAACGAGGCGGTCTAGGGGGTGCTTTGCCGAGGGTGAGGCCGACGGCCCGTGGCTGGCAGGCGATCTTTTTTGGCATGCTCACTCTGTTCTCGGCTCGTCTTTTCGGGACGACGCAGCTCTACCAGTTCGCCTACGCTATAGCCGGCCTTTTCCTTGTCGCGCTCGTGCTTGGTTTCGTTCTCTCCCGAGGTCTCGAATATACGCGGCGGATCCCCACCGGGGAGCGCTTCGTGGCCGGAAATCCTTCCTATCTAGAGCTTATGGTCTCGAACGTATCCCGGACGCGAAGCACCTGCTCGGAGGTGGTGGACCACCTCCCCAAACGGCGCCTGCTCGAGATGCCGCCCGTCGACGGGCGTAGGGAGCGGGTGCTCAGAGAGCCGGTTCTCTTCGCGAGTAGGGGGCTCTACGAGCTCGGCCCCACAGAGATTCGAACCGCAGACCCGTTCGGGCTCCTGCGTTTCGTCCGGAGGTTCGAGACGCGCGAGCAGGTCGTGGTCTACCCTGAGATTTTCGATCTTTTGGGCTTCCCGTTGCGGGGAGGGGGCATGCAGATGGGGGCGCAAGGCGCCCTCGCACGGCGGGGAGACGAGTTCTCGGACCTTAGAGAATATCGCCGGGGCGACGACTGGCGGCACATCCACTGGAAGAGCGTCGCGCGTACTGGGGAGTTGATCGTCAAGGAGTTCGTCCGAAACACGTCGCAGCGACACTCGGTTGTCCTGGATCTCCACCGCGCCGGGATAGGCGCTCCGGAGGCCGAGATCGAGGACGCCATCTCGACCGCCGGCTCGGTCTTGAAGCGCCTCGCCCAGGAGGGCTTGCCGTTCCGCCTCCTGTGCACCGACAAGCAACACAGCGCAACCCCCTTTGACACCGATGAGGCGGCCTACTGGCGAGCGCTCGCCCTTCTCGCCACGGCGCAGGCCGACGGAGAGACTAAGCCGGAGACTTTTCTAGAAGAGGGCTTGCGCGGAGAGCGCGGTGGGCTCGGAGAGAGTGCAGTACTGGTTTTACGCTCTTTAGACGACGATACGGTGCAAAGCGTTCGGAGCCTTGCGGCTGCGGGGCTCTCTGTGGCCGTAATAGCGCTAGCCACACACACTTACAGGGAGGCCAACAGCGCTTCGAGTGGCGGACGCGAGGGCACTTTCTCTAAGTATGTCTGGCAGCTGGAGCTTGCCGGGGCGACTACACGCGTCGTGCGCCGTCCGGGCGGAGTGGCCGTCTTTGCTGAGGAGCAGTGGCAAGGAGCGACTGGTGCTCGGGGGGCAATGTAACATGCGCAGCCTCAAGGTAAGGCTGCCGCTGTACGCTGCAGGGCTCGTGACCGGTGGAGGGTTTAGCGTTTTGTTCGCTGAGGGAGCGCTGTCCTACTTGCTCGGGGCGGCGATGGTTGGCATCCTCGTGGGGTCGGCGGGAGCCTACAGGTTTATTTTGCTGTTTCCGGCGGCTGTTCTGTACACGCTCTGCACCGTTTACGGGAGGCCGCCTCTAAACCTGAAGGGCTGGCAGCGGCTCTTTGAGGAGATCGGGCAGGACTTCTACGAGGCGGCACAGATCATTCACGCCAACCCTATCCCGTACAGTGCGCACCCTGGCTTGTTAGTATTTCTTATCCCGATCGTCGTGATCGTGGTGACCTTTGCGACCTCGTCCACTCTCTACGAGGAGAGCCCAGTGGTCTCGGTCGCCGTGCTCGGCCTGACCATCGGCGTCTTGAGCACCGTCTCCTACGAGGCACGTATAGGACCTTTTTTTGGTTTGTTCCTCTTCTGTGGGATCGCCCTTTTGCTCCTCACGGGCGATGAGGCGAAGCGAGGCGAGCGTCTCAGGCCGGCGGCGGCTTTGGGAGGGGCGTTAGTGCTCCTTTTCGTGCTCGCGCTACCGCAAACGCCTCTTGCTGAAGAGGCGATCCAGCCAGCGTTGACGGACTGGACGAGGATAGGGACCAGCGACGCCTCGCGTCTAGCGGTCGAGGCCGATGTCGGCGACTTCCTGACGGTGGGCCGCAACGCGGAGCTGATGCGCGTAAGGAGCTCAGAGCCCTTGCTCTGGCGTGGGGGAACTTTAGATTACTTCGACGGCGTCCGGTGGTCCTCGACCGTAAAGCCTGACGAGGATGATGGTGAGGAGGTCTCCGTTGGCGTCCCAACCCGTGACGTGATGCAGAAGGTCGAGATGCTGGAGGCTGAGACGAGCCTCCTCTTCGGGGGGTACAAGATCTCCGCTGTCTCCATACCCTCCGCTGGCGAGCGCTCCGACGGCTCCTGGGTCTCCGCGCGGACTCTCCCCGAGGGCTCCTCCTATCGGGTTCTCTCCCAGATACCCCAGCCCACCGCTACCCAGCTCGAAGTCGCCGGCACCACTTATCCCGAGCCCGTCCGGGAGAAGTTCCTCCAACTCCCCGAAGATGGGCCCGAGATCCTACGCCAGACTGCTCAGCAGATCCAGACCGATTACGCGCCGGAGACACCCTACCAGACCGCGAGGGCTATCGAACGCTACTTGCTTCACGACGGCGGCTTCACCTATAACCTCGATGTGGACTACAACCGAGCCGACAGAGCTATAGAGGAGTTCCTCGGCGAGGGCAGGGAGGGCTTCTGCACCCAGTTCGCGACCTCCATGGCGCTCCTGGCGCGCGAGCTCGGCCTTCCCTCTCGTGTCGTCTACGGGGCGACCACGGGTAGGAAGGTCGGACCCGACGAGTACCTCGTTACCGGCAGCAGCATGCACACCTGGGTCGAAGTTTACTTTCCCGGTATCGGCTGGTACCCCTTCGACCCAACCCCCGGTTTCTCCGTACCGAGCGCGATGGAGGCGAACGCTCCCAGGCCTGAGGTTCCGACTCTTCAGAATAATATCCCGCCCGAAAACCAGGCATTCTCGGGAGAAGGGCAGCTCCCCGAGCCCGCTCCCACCCCAGGGAACGCCCCGATTAGCAAAGGATCGCAAGACTCTATCAAGGAGGAGGAGTCCTCAGGGTACTCTTACGCGCTTGTGCCCATCCTCCTGCTCGCCCTTCTTATTGTTGCCGTACCGCTTGCGAAACGGCTGCTCGTTGCCCGCGGGCGACCGGAGGACCTTTACCAGGATCTCGCGGGTCGGTTGCGAGATGTCCTGTCGCTGAACGGGACAAGGGCGAACGTCGCCGATTCGCCCGCCCTCACCCCGACCGAGCGGCTCTTGCTCCTCGCTGGGGCTGCCGGGGCCGAGGCGGGGCCGTTCCGCGGGTTCGCCCGGGCCTACTCGGAGAGCCTCTATGCACCAAACCCCCACGTAAGTGTGGCTCGCGCCTATTACGTAGCCCTTCGCGAGTA
>DATHAB010000200.1:0-5200 GCA_035296885.1 Rubrobacteraceae bacterium | reverse complement strand
GGCTTGAGATCTTCCTCCTGACTAGGATCACCCAAGAACTTTGACCCCCACCGCGATAGGGCCACGAGGACCGCTTCCAGCGAACGGCCCAGCTCGGTCAGCTCGTAGACCCTCGATCCCGCGGGTGGCGGCAAGATCGTGCGGCACACGACCCCGTACCCTTCCAGATCCTTGAGCCGCGCGGCCAAGAGGTTCGTCCCGATCCCGGGCAACCCCTCCAAAAGGTCCTTGAATCTCTTGGGACCCATAAGCAGCTCACGTACTATCAGCAAAGTCCACCGCTCCCCGACCACGTCCAACGCGCGCGCTACCGCGCAATATTGGTTGTAGCTTCGCTTGCTCATCTTCCCTAACTTCCCGAGCCCTTGCTCCTATACTTTAATTTTATATACTAATAAGTTGACAATATTATACTACACATAGTATAATATAGCAGCAAATAAAAGAGTCGTACCGGGAGGCATGTGTTGAGTGAGATATCCACCAGTGGGCGCGGAGTCCGGATGAAGGAGGAGGCGCCGGAACTACTGCCGGATTACTTCGCACGCATCGATAAGGGCAAGCTCTTAAGCCATCCTGAGGAGATAGAGCTTTCCAAGCGGGCGAAGGCAGGCGACAAGAAGGCTCGTCAAAGGCTCGTAGAGAAGAACTTGAGGCTTGTGATCTCGGTGGCCAAGAAGTACCGCGGGATGGGGCTGCCCTTCGAGGATTTGATCCAGGAAGGCAACATAGGGCTTATGAAGGCCGTCGAGAAGTTTGACCCCGATAGGGGCTGGCGCTTCTCGACCTATGCGACCTGGTGGATAAGGCAAGCGGTCCAGAGGGCGGTGGCGGACAAGGGGCGCACGATCCGGGTGCCGGTGCACATGGGCGAGAAGATCCGCAAGATGGCTCGTACCTACAACGAGCTTTTGGCCGAGCTCGAGCGCGAGCCCTCCGACGAGGAGGTAGCGGAGGGACTCGGCTGGAGCGTTGAGGAGGTACGTACCGTGAAGGACGCCATGCCGGACGCTACGAGCCTCAACCGGCCTTTGGGATCCGAGCAGGACGCCTCCGAGCTAGGTGAGCTCCTCGAGGATGAGCGGGCCTCGGATACGGCCGGTGAGGTGATGCGAGATATGGAGACCGAAGGCCTCCAGGCGGCCATAGAGCGGCTCCCCGAGCGCCATCGGCGCGTCTTGGTTGGGCGGTACGGCCTCGACGGGCAGAAGCCCGCGACCCTCGCCGAGCTTAGCGAAGAGCTTGAAATCTCGCGCGAGCGAGTCAGGCAGCTGCAGCGCGAGACGGAGCGGATGCTCAGGAACGGCGAGTACGGGCGCGCTTTGGGTGCCGCGGCCTAGAGACACTAGTAACACGCCGAAGCGGAGGGTCACGAAGTTCGGTGGCCCTCTCTCCTTTGAAAGCTTGCTCGGCAAGGCTCGAACCTGCGGCCTTCTCTGGTCGTAATCCGTCTCTCTTTAAGAGATGCCGCCGACGGCGGCAGGGGTGCTTGCAGGGCCATTTCTTACGGGCACTCGCTGCGGTGAAGCAGTAAGCGAAGAGAGCAGAAAGGAGCAAAAGATGCTTCAGAGGATCACGAAGAAGACCATCAAGGAGAGCACGACCGGGCAGCTAACCGAGATGTATTACGAGCTTATCAAGGCCACCTCGTTGCGGGCGGCCCAGGGGATGGGCACGGATGAGACGCTCAACGAGACAGTCGCCGAGGTCGTGGCCGAGATGAATGCCCGCACGAGCGGTGCTCAAGACTTGCAGCTGCCCCCGGCGGCTTGAATGGCCGAGGACGAAGAGGGTAGTAACTAATCGAGGGAGAGCGGGGTCTAAGGGCCCCGCCTCTTCGTTGCTTCCCTTGCCTCGCAACATGGAGACATCTCCCAAAACATCGACTACATCGGTAAAAATTGTATGTTTGTAGGTACTTTGGGCGGCGATAGCGTATCCTATGCTGCCTGCGGCCACCACTGCATCTACCAACACCACGAGTATCGCCCGGGTATCGGCCGCTCATGAACCCGCGGTTTTGCGGATCTTTCCTGCCCTTCCTAGCTTCTGCGGTCGACATTCTTCGCTAGCTCCTTTGGATTCCCGACCCACCCTTACGCTTCTCTCGCGGTGGCGCTTCGGAGACTATCATGTACGAACGTGTTGATCGGCTGTGGGAGGGTTGTGCGGCTTGACGAGGGAGCTTGAGGTAGCGGTCGCGGCAGCGGAGGCGGCGAGTGAGGTGCTGCGCGGCGGCTTCGGCGGACGACTAGACGTCCAATATAAAGAGTATGCGGAACTCGTCACCGAAGTGGACGAGAACGCTGACCAGAAGATCAAGGAGGTCATCAGGGAGGTCTTTCCTGAACATGGGATACTGACCGAAGAGGGTGGGGAGCTCGAGGGCGAGAGCGACGCACGGTGGATCGTCGATCCCCTGGACGGCACTACCAACTACGTCCACGGCGTCCCTTTTTTCTGCACTTCCATAGCCCTGGAGAGAAACGGTGAGGTGGTCCTAGGCGTGGTGCACGATCCTATGGCGAACGAGACCTACGCCGCCGAGCGTGGGGAAGGGGTCACCCTAAACGGCGAACCCATAACGGTATCGGAGACCGACGAGCTCGAGCAGGCGCTCTTGGGAACCAGCTACCCCGACGACCCAAAGGAAATACCCGGGGGCCTTGACCTTTTCGAAAGGTACACGAACCTGGTGCGCGGTATGAGGCGCTTAGGTTCGGGCGCCCTGGACCTGTGCTACGTCGCCGCTGGGAGGCTCGACGGCTGCTACGAGCAGGGCTTCTCGGCCTGGGACGTAGCGGCCGGGGTCCTGATACTAAGGGAAGCGGGCGGCGAGGCCACGGACTACCAGGGAGGTGAGCTCGACTTCGAGGACAAAGGATTGGTGGCGAGCAACGGGGTGTTGCACCCTTCGCCGGTAGGCGTCACGAGTGCTACTGCCGCTTATAGTAAACCTGATCGTCGCGTCTGATCCTCCTCCTACTTCCTCCAGCTGGGTGCACGCAGCAGCTTGCGCTAAGAGAGCGGGGGTGCTATGAGGGGTACTGGTCCTTTACATCAGGAGGTTGGCGGATCGTTTGGGTGCTTCCCGAGCGGGGTACCGTAAAGCCTTAGAGGTGTAAGACGTGAAGCTCGTAATTCGTGGAGCGGTTGCCGGTCTCGCCGGGACGACGGTGATGTCGGGGGCCATGTTCCTCGCGAACAAGACCGGGATGGCGCCGGGTGGGCCGCCTCCAAGAGACATAACCGAGAACTTACAGAGAAAGCTTGGCGTACGCGATCGACTGCCGGAGCCCGCCTTCGAGGCGAGCTGGGCGATGTTGCACTTCGCGTACGGCACCGCGTCCGGTGTGCCCTGCGCCCTGACCCAGAAGGTGTTGGACCGCGACCAACCTTTCCTGATCGGCACTTTGTTTGGGGTATTGCTTTGGGCCGTAGGGTACTGCGGCTGGCTTCCCGCATTCGGGCTCTATCCACCACCGACTCGATTACCTAAGCGTAAGGTGGGATTAGAGCTCATAGCGACGCACTTAATCTACGGGACGGCCACCGTGTTGGCGGACCGCGTGCTCAGGAGTAAGTCCGAGCCGTAAAGGGAGCCACTACAGCTCGGGGGTTTCGGCCGGGGTTAAGTACCGGGGCTGCGGCCCTGTTAGCCTGCAAAGCAGTCCTTTGCGCGGTCGCCGAGTGTAAACCGCGCAACGATCCTATGTCAGACCTCGGCTAGTTTACCGGGCGGCGCCCGCTGCTCTTGTGTTAAACAGAACACTGCAACATGGACGAGCGAGCCACGAACCTGCCAGCGATTACAATTCGCCGAATGCACGATGCCGAAGAGGGGAGTGCTAGAGCCCTGGCTGGGCGTGCCTTCCCGCCGCTGGGCAACTTCTCCTTCTCGCCTCCACCGCATACGCTGCTCGCCGAGCAGGACGGGCGACTGATCGGCGCGGTAGTGCCGGAGATATTCGAGCTGCCGGGCAAGCGGTGGGACGAGGACCGCCGAGGAGGCGTGATGCTGTGGCTGATGACCGACCCGGAGGCGCGCGGTTCGGGGGTGGGCCGCCACTTGGTCGAGGCGGCGCTTCGGTTCTTCGAGGAGCGTGGTTGCCAGGAGGTGTTCGCCTGTGTCGAGGGCTCCAACACCAGCTCGAGCAACCTCTTCGCCTCACACGGTTTCACGATCCTCCCTTTAAGAGAGCAGCTTAGGCGCTATGGTCTCTTCGGCACGTCCTTACTGTGGTTCAGGACGTACCGCTTCGGCGGCGACGTGGGCACTTCCTCTGGGCACGTCCTGGGGCGACGAGGCCGGACAGGCCGGCGCTTCAGTGGTGGGTCGGCACGTTGGTGAACGCCTTGATCTTCTTTTTGGCGGGGTGGCGAGGAGGTTGGATAGCAGGGTTCGATCCGCTGACGGTGCTCGGCGGGACGGCGGTGATCTTTACGTTGTTCGGCTTGCGCGAGGTGGCGATGAGGCTGGCGGCGTACGGCGAGGGGTTGTCTGTGCGTCATCGGGCTTGGGAGGCGGCCTTTCCGTTGAGCTTCGGCGTCTCCCTGGCGTTCGGCTTCTTCTTGCCGGCGCCCGGCTCGGCCTACCCTCGGGGCGAAGCATGGCGCTACCGCGATCTCGTCCCGAAGCTTGGACCGATCGCCTTCGTCGGTACCGCGGCAGTCTTGGCCTTCACGTGGGCCGCGTGGGCGCTACTCACGTTTGGCAGCCCCCCGACGGGGGTCGCAGTCCTATGGCTTCGCGCCGCTCAAGCGGCCGGTCTGCAGATATCACTCTTCGAGGTACTCTTGCCCTTCTCCTTGTTTGCCTCCTTTAACGGACGGAGGGTGTGGGATTGGAACCGGGCGGCTTGGCTCGTGCTGGCCGTCGCCGCGACCGGGTTGCTGTTGGTAGAAGCGTGAGCCGTCCGCCGCGCGAGCGCGGGCACTTCCTGCGGTTGCTCTCTCTAGTAAGGATAATGCTTGGTGCCCCCCAACCCCTGACCAACCTCCCTCGCCGGTGACGTAGCCCCCCGTCCGGAAAACTCTGAGAGGACTTCCCTAAGCTTCCTTTTGCCCACAATCACGCACCTCTCCCAACCCCGCGCCTTACCTCTGCTTCGACTCGATTATGCAGTGCCCGTTCGCTGGCCAGCAAGCACGGAAGTGCGGCTCTCCGTCTTCGTGCTTTCGCACCGATCCCAATAACCCA
>DATHAB010000199.1:0-25608 GCA_035296885.1 Rubrobacteraceae bacterium | reverse complement strand
CTGTTTACGACCACGGCCCGCACGTTCCCGGCCGCCACCGCCTCCTTCGTTACGGGAAGTGGAGCCGCCCTCAGCACGTTCGTGGTTTGGACGACCGCTGCCGTACATCCAAGCTCCTCGGAGAGGAGGAGGCCCAGGTCCCGGCGTCCCTCGTACCGGACGCCGCACGCAACCCCGGCTGCTAAAAACCCTGCTGCTGCCGTCACCCCGTCCGTCGCGGGCTTTATTCCGATTTCTGGATTTTTATTCATCATCTGAGGTTATTCTGGCAGGCGCGCGCGTAGGAGTCAACCATTTTATTCAAAAACTTGAATAAATATCCGAGGGGTGGTGTAATGCGGTACATGGGCTTGAGGGTTGCGGTCTTTGGCGGGAGCGGGTATACGGGCGGGGAGCTCTTGAGGCTGCTCTCGGGGCATCCGGAGGTTGGAGCTCTTGCCGTCTCGTCGCGGCAGCACGCGGGGAGCATTGTGGGGGACGTTTATCCGCATCTTTCAGTGTGCGAGAGGTTCGTGGAGGCGGGGGAGATAGATCCTTCGGCTCTGGACGTGGCGTTCGTGGCGTATCCGCACATGGAGAGCGCCGGGACGGTTGCCGGGCTGCTCGAGGGCGGTACGAAGCTTGTAGTGGACCTCTCGGCGGACTTCAGGTTAAAGGATATAGCGCTGTACAACGAGTGGTACGGGGAGCATCCCATGCCGGAGCTCGTCAAGGAGGCTCACTACGGGCTACCGGAGGTCTTTGGGGTGCCAAGGGGCAGCCTCGTGGCGAACCCAGGATGTTATCCGACGGCGGCTGTGCTAGCGCTCGCGCCGGTGGTAAAGAGGAAAAAGGTCTCTTCGGTGGTTATCAACGCCTTGAGCGGGGTGAGCGGGGCGGGGGCGAAGCCCACCCCGAAGACGCACTTCGTCTCCGTAAACGAGAACGTCTCGCCCTACGGGCTAAAGGACGGGGTGCCGCGACACCGGCACACACCGGAGATAGAGACCGTTTTGCAGCGTATCGGCGAGGCGCCTGAGATCACGTTTGTTCCGCACCTCGTGCCTATAAGCCGTGGAGAACTGGAGACCATCGTGGTGGATCTGAAAGAAGGGGAGGATCTCCCAGAAGTAGGAGACGTGCTCGATTGGTACGCGGAGGACTACGAGGGGTGGGCGTTCGTGGAGGCTAAGAGCGAGCCGCCCCACATCTCGCACGTTGCCAATACCAACCGGGCGAGGCTCTCGGCGGCCGTGGACGAGAGGTCCGGAAAGCTCTTGCTATTTGCGGCGCTAGACAATTTGCTCAAGGGAGCTTCGGGAGCCGCCGTGCAAAACATGAACCTAGCGCTCGGGTTAGAAGAAGATACTGGGTTAGAGCACTTGAAGTAGGAGGAGGCCGAAAGGGGATGGGGAAGACGCTCTCGCA
This sequence comes from Rubrobacteraceae bacterium, assembly GCA_035296885.1. Lineage (GTDB taxonomy): Bacteria > Actinomycetota > Rubrobacteria > Rubrobacterales > Rubrobacteraceae > Rubrobacter_F. The sequence continues at coordinate 24,201 of DATHAB010000199.1, read as the reverse complement.
GGTTGACAAGGGAACAAGGCAGGACCTTATTTTGCGCTTGATCTCGGAGAAGGCATTGGGGACCCAGCAGGACCTGGTAGCGGCCCTCGCGGAGGCTGGGGTCGAAGTGGCCCAGGCGACCGTGAGCCGGGACCTCGCCGAGCTTGGGGTTCTTAAAGTCGGTAACCGCTACCTCGCGCTCCCGCACGAGCCCGGCGCCGCCGGCATAGAGGTCTTGCCGAGCTTCGTACTCGGCGCCACCACGGCGCAGAACATCGTCGTCATACGCACCCGCGACGGAACCGCCGGCGCTGTCGCCAACGTCCTCGACCGGGTAAGGGGGCTAAAGATCATCGGTACCGTTGCTGGGCAGGATACCGTAATAGCTGTTGCTTCCGAAAACGCCTGCGCCGAGGAGGTCGCAGCTCTCATAGCCGACGTCTGCCGGGCCAGAACCAAACCCGCTGGCAACCTGGAGTAACCCCGAACCTTGGTTGCCGGCGAATCTTACCCGATATGGTTAAGCGAGCCGGAGGATCTCGAGTTCTTCTGGGAGATGCTCCACGAGGCCGCCCACCACCCTCCCCTGTCCGACCCAGCAATTTCGCGTTACTCAAAGGCTGGGGGAGACCGGGGGATAATACCGCCGTTGAGGCTTTTGATCCCGACGATGGGCGCCGGATAGTTGCCGCCTGGTACAGCTTGATGCCTGCCGAAGAAAACGGCTATGGCTCCGTCAATGTTTCGACACCCGAGATGGTAACCGCCGGCGTTCCAGACCGCCGTGGCCTCGGCGTGGGACGAGCGCTGCTACGGAGACTCCTAGAGACAGCCGCGTTGCAACGTTTCAACGCGTTGAGTTTGAGCGTCCGTCGCAACAACCCCGCTGTCGTCGAACTCTACGAGCGCAGCGGCTTCGTAAAGCTCTTCGATATAGACTCAGAGTGCCCATCGCGGGCTATGAAGGCCGACCTCACCGCCCACGAAAATGGCCGAGGATTACCCCTAACGGAAGCATCAGCAACCAACGACCGAGATTAACGGAGGCCCCATGTTAGAAGGAAAGAAGGTTGTGCTCGCCTACTCGGGGGGGCTCGACACCTCTGTGTGCTTGAAGTGGTTCGAGCAACAGGGCGCAGAGCCCTACGCCCTGTACTTGGACCTCGGGCAGGGTGAGCCAGCCGAGGACGTGAAAGCGAAGGCCCTCGACATCGGCGCCGCCGAGGCGTACGTAAAGGACGCGAAGGTAGAGTTCACCGAGGAGTACATAGCGCCCGCCATAAAGGCAAACGCCCTCTACAGCGGCAAGTACCCTTTGTTCACCGCGCTAGGCAGGCCACTTATCGCCAGGAAACTCGTTCAGGTGGCGCGGGAGGTCGGGGCGACCCACGTCGCCCATGGTTCTACCGGCAAAGGCAACGATCAGGTCCGCTTCGACGTCACGACCGCCTCGATCGCCCCGGACCTCACCGTTGTTGCCCCGGTGCGCGACTGGAACATGAGTCGCCCAGAGGAGATGGCCTACACCGAAAAGCACGGTATCCCCGTCCCGACGACTAAAGAATCCCCCTACAGCGTGGACGCCAACCTCTTTGGTCGCTCTATCGAGGCCGGATCTTTGGAAGACCCCGACTACGAACCGACCGAAGACGTCTACGAGCTGACCACTTCCCCCGAAGAGGCCCCGGATAGCCCCGAGTACGTCGAGCTCGGCTTTGAGGAGGGGCTACCGGTGAGCCTCAACGGCGAGGAGCTCTCGCTCGTGGAGCTTATCGCGGAGCTTAATCGTATCTCCGGGGCTCATGGGGTTGGACGGGTAGACATGATCGAGGACCGGCTCGTGGGCATAAAGAGCCGTGAGATCTACGAATGCCCAGCCGCCCTTACCATCATCGAGTCTCACAAAGAGCTTGAGACGATGACCCTCACTAAAGACGTTCTGCGCTTCAAGGCCTCCGTCGAGCAACGTTACGCCGAACTCACCTACGATGGCCTCTGGTTCACGCCCCTTAAGAAGGCCCTCGATGCCTTTATCGCCGAGACTCAAAAGACCGTGACCGGGACCGCCCGTCTCAAACTGTACAAGGGGTCAAGCACGGTGGTGGGACGCCACGCGCCACGCGCCCTCTACAGCAAGGAGCTCGCCACCTACGACCCCAACAGTACCTTCGACGAGTCAGCTGCCGCCGGCTTCATTACGCTCTGGGGTCTCCCAGTTCGCCAATGGGCTGGTATAAACAGCGAGGTAACGGAGAGCCCAACGACAAAATGACCTGCAAAACGGATTAAAATTTACGTCTAAAGCACTAATTTAAACTTCGGGATGAAGTATACACTTCAAGTACAAGGTTAGTATATACATCTAGTTTAGGTTTATATAAAGGGTCCTATGGTCTATGTACTGTCTGCTAGCCTCCTTTGAGGCTAGCACGGAGGACGAGCTTTGTTAGGTGTTCGGCAAGAAGAAGATCGCAGGTACGCTCTAGCTGTCGCGTTCGGTCGTGTTCGGTCACGCGGAAGCCTCGAACACGTTTGCGTGGGGGTGCCGCAAGCAGGGAGTGAGTGATAGGGGTGGAGATCACCGTCGATAATATGTGTATGTAGGTGCTTCGGGGCGACATCATCGACCAAGCCACGGATGCTATCGTAAATGCAGCCAAGAGACCATTATAGAGTTCCTGAAGACCGAAGGTCCCACCTGAATCTTGTGTGTGCTTTGTACTGTTCAACCGCCGCGCTAGCGAGTAGTTCGAGCGTGCACTCGGCCGCTTAACGCCGGAGCCTGGGGGATAGTAAACACCTTTTCGACGAGCTTCGGGAGCCGAGTGTGCTGACAGGGTGGCGGTGATTGTTTTCCGATGCCCGGTTCGTCAAGCTCCTCCGCCGCTCTCCATGAGTATTACTCAGGCGTCTCTTGCTCTTTGCGGAAGATTCCTACCTCTTAGAAGGCGGCTGTGGTCGACTTGTAGCGACTGTAGAGCCTGGCGTCGCAGACTTTGATTGAGTGTTGCGAGTTAGGCTTGCGGCGCTTTCTAGCGACGTACCTGGACCCGTGCACAAAGAGGAGGGAGATCCTGGTGTGTAGGAGACCGGCGACTACGATGCTCACTGGGTTGAGGCTCGCGGACGCCACGCACCAGGGAACCCACAGGCTTGAGGGAAGGGCCTAGGACCTGTGCAGCCTTGCTCGCCACGGAGCTGAAGACCTCCCTGGGGCGAGATAGCCCATCGAGGTGGCGACCATTAAACGGTCGAGCTGGCCCTCCGGCAGGGGGTAGGTGCCGTGGAACTGGTGTGGGTTCTAGGTCGCAACGACGAAGAACGGCTCCGGCAGGGCCCGCATCTCACCCTCGACGGTCACCTGTCCCTCAGCCCTCGCCTCCAGAAGGGCGCTGTGGGTCCGGGGGGTGGCGCGGTTGATCTCATTCGCTAGCAAGACAGGTGCGAAGACCGGACCCGGAAGCTAGTTAAAACTCCCCTCTTTGGATCATAGATACTCGTGCCGGTGATGTTCAAGGGCAAGAGGTCAGGGGTGAATTGGATGCGCGAGAAGTTTGCTGGGATAGAGGAGGCGATAGCCCTAGCAAGCGTCGTCTTACCTACCCCGGAACATCTGTCAAGAGCGCGTGCCAGCCGGCCAGACGCGAGACCAAGCACAAATCCACCACGCTATCCTTACCCACGACCGCCTGGCGGACGGACGCCCGCAGCCGCTCATAGACCTCCCGAACCCCAACCAAACTCTCGACTCGACTGTGCTGCACCATCACTCCAAAATACTAAAGCCGCTTCGTTCTGTGCCTTACTGCTATTATCGGCACCGTGGCTGAAGAACTTAAATCCAATAAACCAGCAGAGCCGTGCACGAGCGAACCAGAATCCGAAGTCGCCCGCGACTTGCGGCTTATGCGCTGCGCCCTCGAAGAGGCAAGCAAGGCGGCCCAGGCGGGCGAGGTTCCAATCGGGGCCGTGGTTGCTAAAGGAGGGAAGATCCTGGCAGTAGCCCACAACGAACGCGAGACCACAAAAGATCCAACCGCCCACGCCGAGCTTCTCGCCCTCCGCCGCGCCGCCGCCCAGACAAAGAGCTGGCGCCTCACCGGCTGCACTCTCTATACGACTCTAGAGCCCTGCCCCATGTGCGCCGGCGCCCTCCACGCTGCCCGCATAAGCCGCCTCGTCTACGCCGCCCCCGACCCCAAAGCCGGTGCCGCCGGTACTCTCTACGACCTCCCAGCCGATTCTCGCCTCAACCACACCTTTCCTACTAAAAGCGGACTCCTCGAAACTGAAGCCGCCGCACTCCTACGCAACTTCTTCCAGCGCCACCGTAGGATAAGCACTCGCAAAGTACCTCACAACAGAAGGCCTAAAGAGTAGCTGTAGAATTACTCTAACCTTTAGATATAGGCTTATAAAAATACTATACTTAGATATGAGCATCGGTGCAGTGTTATGATTCTACCTAAACATAAAGGTGCGCTATTTGCTGCGCATTTGCCATATAAATGGTCGTCATGAAAAATTTTCAAAAAATTTTTGTTAAGGGGCTAAAAGGCGCAACTCGGCTTAGAAATAGGGATTCTGTGGTGTAGGAATTAGATTAAGCTAATGTTAAGGGTTATGTAGTTAGTATTGCGATTAGCAAATCTGGTGTGTTAGGTTTCTGCGGTACCAGATGTGGTGTTGACTAACGGGGGTTAACGAGGTGCAGTGTCCGTACTGTGACAATCAGGATACGAGGGTGATAGACAGCCGCCTTTCGGAGGGCAAGGACGCCATCCGGCGGCGGCGTGAGTGTGTTTCGTGCGAGAAGCGGTTCACCACTTACGAGCGTCGGGAGCCTTTAAGGTTAGTTGTTATAAAGCGGGATGGGACGCGGGAGCCCTTTGACCGGGCTAAGCTACACGAGGGGCTCATGAAAGCGTGTGCCAAGCGGCCGGTTCCAGAAGAAGAGATCGAGTACATAGTGGACGAGATAGAGGCGGAGCTTAGGGAGCGCCGCAGGCACGAGGTTACCTCGCGGCGTCTTGGAGACATGGCGCTGGTACGCCTGCGGCGGTTGGACATGGTTTCGTACTTGAGGTTCGCCTCAGTGTACCGGCAATACACAGATGTGGACCAGTTCCGCTCCGAACTGATGAGGCTCGCGGGGGCTAACAGGTAGCTCTTCCATTAGGCACAACTTAACTAAACAAGGCACTTCTTAACTAAACAAACTGCCCGTTGGGATGTGGCGGGTGGCGAGTAGAATAACCACGGGAGAACATTAGGGGAGAAAAAGGAGAGGGATGGAGATAGAGCGAGACAGTTACATGGATGCGGCACTCTCGGAGAACGCCGTCGCGGTTCTCAAAAAGCGCTACCTGAAGAAGGATGAGCGGGGCGAGGCGATAGAAGAGCCCCTAGACATGTTCCGTCGTGTGGCGGCGAACATCGCCGAGGGTGAGTTCTGCTTTAAGGAGGGCGAGGAGGCGCAAAGGCTCTACGAGGAGTCGAAGGATAAATTTCTCCGGCTTATGTTGAGCCGCAAGTTTATGCCTAACTCACCGACCCTGATGAACGCGGGGAGGGAGCTGCAGCAGCTCTCGGCGTGCTTTGTGCTACCGGTCGAGGACTCTATAGACGGTATCTACGATACTTTGAAGCACCAGGCCGTAATCCACAAGAGCGGTGGTGGGACTGGCTTTGGGTTCTCGCGCTTAAGGCCGAAGAACGACATCGTCAAGAGCACGATGGGGGTCTCTTCGGGGCCGGTCTCGTTCATGGCGATTTACGACGCCTCTACGGACAAGATCAAGCAGGGCGGTACCCGGCGCGGGGCGAATATGGGCATCTTGCGGGTTGACCATCCGGACATCGAGGAGTTTATTACCTGCAAGAACGACAGCTCCAAGATCAACAACTTCAACATCTCCGTGGCCGTGACCGACACCTTTATGGAGGCCGTCGAAAAAGACACGGATTTTGATCTGGTGAACCCGCGTGACGGCGAGGTGGCGAAGACGATCCGGGCCCGGGACCTTTTCTCGAAGGTCGTAGAAGGCGCGTGGCTCAACGGTGAGCCGGGCGTTGTGTTTATTGACCGGATCAACGCTGACAACCCCACTCCGCAGTTCCCTATAGAGTCGACGAACCCGTGCTCTGAGGCGCACCTGCCGCCGTACGACTCGTGCAACTTAGGCTCCGTCAACCTCGAGCGCTTCTACCGGGAGGAGACCGGAGACGTAGATTGGGGAGCTTTACGCGAGACGGTCCACCTGACGATTCGCTTTCTCGACAACGTCATCGAGATGAACAGCTACCCACTGCCCGACATAGCCGAGATGAGCCGTGGCAACCGTAGGATCGGGCTTGGGGTCATGGGCTTCGCCGACCTTTTGATAAAGCTCGGCATCACCTACGACTCCGAAGAGGGCCTACGTTTCGCCGAAAAGATCATGAAATTCGTGGACGACGAGGCGTGGGAAGCTAGCCGCACGCTTGCGGAGGAGCGGGGAGTCTTCGCCAACTACGAGGGCTCCCGTCACGAGGCCGGCGGCGATAAGGTCCGTAACGCGACCGTCACGACCATAGCGCCGACGGGTACGATCTCGATCATCGCGGGTTGTTCTGGCGGGATCGAACCGCTCTTCGCGGTGGCGTTCATGCGCCGGCAGGCGGAGATGGAGCTGCCGGATGTGAACCCCGAGTTCGTAAGGGTAGCCAAGGAGCGGGGCTTTTACTCCGAGGAGCTGATGAAGAAGGTCGCCGAGCACGGCAGCGTCCGCGACATCCCGGAGATACCGGAGGATGTCCGGAGCGTGTGGGTAACCTCGCACGACATTTCGCCTGAGTGGCACGTCCGGATGCAGGCGGCGTTCCAAAAGTACACCTCGATGGGGATCTCCAAGACCATCAACCTCCCCAACTCAGCGACGACCAAGGACGTCGAGGACGCCTACCAGTTTGCCTACTCTTTGGGCTGCAAGGCGATGGCGGTCTACCGCGACGGCTCGCGCGATGCCCAGGTTCTCAGCACGGGCAAGACTCAGGAGCCAGCGACCACGCCTGTTTCGGAGGTGGAGGTCGCTAAGCACATCTCTCTGGCTGAGGCGCGCAACGGTCGCCCGCGTACGCTCTCCGGGGTGACGAAGAAGTTGCAGACTGGACACGGCCCGATGTACGTCACGATGAACGACGACGAGTTCGGCCCGCGCGAGTGTTTCGTAATCCTGGGCAAGCCCGGGGGTACGGCGGCAGCCTTCTCCGACGCTCTGGGGCGTATGATCTCGCTCGCCATGACCCACGGCGCGACCCCGGCGGAGGTCGTACACCAACTCCGCGGTATCCAGGACGGCCATCCCGCCGGCGTCGGCCCGAGCGCCGTCCTCTCAGTCCCCGACGGCGTCGCCAGGGCGATGGGCGAACACTACCTCGTCGAGGACGGTCCCGCCGAGGCCCGAGAGTTTCCCATCATCGGAGCCTGCCCGGACTGCGGTAGTGGCCTCACCAAGCAGGAAGGCTGCGTCGTCTGCCACTCCTGCGGCTATTCGAAGTGTAGCTAACCCTGTGACGCAACGTTAGCGTAGGGCGGAATGTCGATTCCGCCCTTTTTCCTGCTCAGATTTAACCTATATCTGTAGTATTTATGAATTACCTGCAAAATCTACGATTTTCAGTACGACATTCGTACTATATACCTGCTGTCCCTGAACTAGAGATAGCTCTGAGTTAAGGATAAGTAGTAGAGTGAGCGCTGTGCTAGATCGTTGAAGCTCATCTGACAGTAAACTTCTTTAACCATTTTCTGCCTGGCTGCAAGCAGATATTAAGGGCGGTTGAAGGGGGTGAGGACAGACGGTACACTCTCTCGCGGAGAGGTGGCAGAGTGGTTGAATGCGGCGGTCTCGAAAACCGTTACGTCGGTAACCCCGGCGTCGGGGGTTCGAATCCCCCCCTCTCCGCTCTTGGGGAGCGTCTTTTCTAACTTTTTCCTGCTTTTTTCTTTTAAGAACTTCGGCTTTTGAGTTCCGGTAGCTGCCGAGTCAGGTCTACCCCACGTGGCAGGCTTCGGCAAGCCTGCTAGGGGAGATCTGGGTAGTGTGGCTTTCGCTGATTCGGTTTTAAAGATGTGGGGCATAATCGGGTGATTAGCTATCTCTTAAGGAAAGGCGGAGAGGCACATGCCAAGGACGTATAGCCAACTCATCATAGACCGGATGGATTGGTTGGACACCGTCGCCGACAAGGTGCAGCCGAAGGTGCGGGAGGCGATAGGCAAGGGTGGCGTCAGGGTACGCAACGCCCTGGACGGCACTTGGCTCGGGACGCCGTTACACCCGGCCCTCTCGGACGTACCCGTGGGGTCTTGGACCGCAGCCCTGATCTTCGACGGGCTCGACACCGCGACTGGCTCGCGGGCGATGCGCAACGCAGCCGACGCGGCGCTCGCGGTGGGGATTGTCGGCGGTTTCGCTGCGGCAGTAGCCGGTCTCTCGGACTGGAGGTACCTGAGGGGTGGCTCGCGCAGGATGGGGGTAGCCCACGCCCTCCTAAACGCAGCGGGACTCGACCTGAGCGTAACCTCGCTCGTCTTGAGGGCGCGAGGCCGCAGGAACGCCGGGCGGCTGGTGTTCCTTGCTGGGTACTCGCTCGCTGGGTTGGGGGCCCACCTTGGTGGGGAGCTCTCCTACGGTTACGGGCTCAGAGTAAACCGCGACGTCTTCGAGGGGAGCGGGCCTGACGAGTTCACCCCCGTTTTGGAGGAGAGCGAGCTTCCGGACTCCGGCATGCGCAGCGTCGAGGCTGGCGGGACGCAGATACTGCTAAGCAGGGCGAGTGACGGCAGGATCTGCGCCATCTCCAACGTCTGCAACCATTTTTCGGGACCGCTCGCCGAGGGGGACCGCGAAGGCGATACCGTTATCTGTCCCTTACACAAGTCGCGCTTCGACTTATGCACTGGCGAGGCGATTGACGGCCCGGCTGTCTTCCCCCAGTCGCGCTACGAGACGAGGGTACGCGAGGGGACCATAGAGGTGAAATCCGACCCCGAGAACGTCCAGAAGAAGGTGGTGTAGTAAAGCTGTGACATCAACGAACACAAGAGCTGACGGCTTTTAGCTTTTCTCCAAGCTCGCTAAGGCTTCTTCAGCGGCGCGCCTCAGGCGGCGGTTCGAGTCGGCCCTGAAGACGGCCTCCAGGTCACTGCGGGCTCGTGAGTGTTCGCCCAAGGCAGCCAGGGTGGAGGCGCGGTTGTAGTAAGCGACGCCGAGCTTCGGGTCGAGCTTTATAGCCCGGTCTGTAGCTTCGAGAGCTCCCCGGTGGTCTCCAGAGACGTCGAGGCTCGCGCCTAGAGCCGAGTAGTAGCGGGGGAGGGGGCGACGGACAATGAGCTGCTCGTAGATGGCGGCGGCCCCTTCGTATTCCTCGCGCCTGAAAAGGGCACCGGCCTGGCGCTCCTCGGGGGCGGCGAGGAGGCGGGCCATAAGCACCGTTAGAACGGCGGTACCGCCGAGGTAGGCGAGCAGGACCGGCACGGCACTCTCGACGTCGGTCAAGGCCATGACGAACGGCAGTCCGAAGACGAAGACGCCGGTCGAGAGGAGCGGCAGGAGCCGCGCGAGAAACTCTCCGTAGGCCCGGACGCGCAGTAGGTCGCGGTTCTGGCGGCCAACGACGAAGAGGAGACCGGCGAGTATCAATAGCGCTCCGAGGGTTGGGTAGAAGAAGCTCAACTCTTTAACTCCTCGAGCATTCGCATGGCCGCGGACCTGATGCGGTGGGGCATATCTGTGTTGAGGGCCCTTTCCAAGTCCTTTACCGCCCGGCTCTTGCGCCCCATATTACGCAATATCAGGGCGCGGTTGTAGTAGGCGAGACCGTATGACGGGTCTAGCTCTACAGCCTTTGTCGAGGGTTCTATGGCCTCTTCGTGATGTTCGTCAGCTCCTAAAGCCGCCCCCAAGAACGCACAGTAGCGGGCGAGGGGTCGCTCGTCGGCGAGCTTGCGGTACAGGGATGCAGCGTTCGCATAATCGCCGCTGCGGAATGCCCTGCTAGCCCGACGTTCGGTAAGGGGCATGGAGAGAAAGTTCGAGGCGACCAAAGCAGCACCAAACACGAGCACCCAGGCCATGGGCACCCAGCCTTCCTGCAAGCCCTGCAAGAGCGGCCAGCTAGCCGCCATGGCGGCTAGCACAAAGAACGGCAAAGAGCGGCGCGTCAACTCTCCCCAAGCTCTAGCCCGTACCAGATCCTTGTTGGAAGATAAGACCATCCGCCAGGCGAGGAGTACCAGCAGGAAGGTCAGGACAACGAGTATTGCGCCGGCGCCCAAGCCTTTCTCCTTAAGAGCCTACCGGCGCGGGTCGCAAGCCCTCGAGCGCTACGAGGGCAGGCATTACAAGCTCCTCGAACGTCGGATCGTTGAGGGCGGGGCGAGAGCTCGTGGTCGGAATGCTCTTCTCTAGCTCGATCCAGCTCTTGCAACCACCGTACTCTGCACGGTAAGGGAGCTCCACCGGCTCCGGCAGCACGTAGGTACGCAATACCAGCACCGTCAAGGGCTTCTTCGGGCGCCACTTCAGGCGGCTTCTGGCGTACTCGGGCGTCCAGATGTGATACGGGGCCAGAGCCTCGAGCTCCTCGGACTCCGAGACCTCGTAGGCTCCTTGCACCTCGGCGAAGGAGGAGAGGATCACCGGACCGTCGTCCGGCCTTCTGGGGATAGACCTCAAAAGCTCGTGGTATTCGGGCTTGAGCTGCTCGGGGTTTTGGTGCTCGTAGCTCTTGAAGAGCAGAAAGCGCGTCTCCGGGACGGCAAACGCCTTCTCCCGGATGCCGCCCTTGCGTACGACGAGCGCGGTATCGCCGCGTTCGAGCGCCTTGACTGCTACCGCCCATTCTTTCAGCGCGTGTTGTAGAGAATCCAAAGAGATCACCTCGCGTATAATGCTCCTTACAAGGGGATTATAAGACGCTATCGCACACGCTTCGACAGGAGGAGACCCCTATATGACGCAGCACGAGACGGACTACCGCGTAGAGAGCGATTCCTTAGGCGAAGTTGAGGTTCCCCGCGACGCTCTCTTTGGTGCCCAGACGAGCAGGGCCCTCGACAACTTCCCCATAAGCAACCTGCGTAAGCCGCGCCGGTTTATAGAGGCTCTGGGAGCCGTAAAGCTAGAGGCTGCCAACGTCAACCATGAGCTTGGCCTTCTCGAGGAAGAGATAAAGGACGCGATCGTCCAGGCCACCGAAGAGGTCGTGGATGGGCAGCATGACGAGGGCTTCGTCCTCGACGTCTTCCAGACCGGCTCTGGCACCTCGACCAACATGAACGCTAACGAGGTAATCTCCAACCGGGCTATCCAGATTCTGGGCGGCGAGATCGGCTCCAAAGAGCCCGTTCACCCCAACGACCACGTCAACCAGGGCCAGTCCTCGAACGACGTCATGCCGACCGCCATCCACCTGGCGGCCCTTATCTCGATCAAAGAAGAACTCCTCCCCGCCTTGTACAAACTTCGGGGGGCGCTCGAAGATAAGTCCAGGGAGTTCGACGATGTCGTCAAGGTCGGCCGGACGCACTTGCAGGATGCGACCCCGATCCGTCTCGGCCAGGAGTTCACCGGCTACGCCGGACAAATAAAGCGCGGGATCGAGCGGGTCGAGAAAGCCCAACAAGACCTAACCGAGGTAGCTTTAGGCGGCACGGCCGTCGGCACCGGCGTCAACACCCACCCCGAGTTTGCCCAGCGGGTGTGCCAGAGGTTGAGCGAGCGCTTCGGTGTCGAGGTCCACGAGACCGAGAACCACTTCCAAGCTCAAAGCGCTATGGACGGTACCGTTTTCGTGAGCGGGGCCCTGAAGACCGTTGCGGTGAGCTTAATGAAGATAGCCAACGACATCCGCTGGCTAGGGGCCGGCCCGCGAGCGAACCTGGCGGAGTTACAGCTGCCGGAGGTACAGCCTGGGTCCTCGATTATGCCGGGCAAAGTCAACCCCGTTATCCCCGAGAGCACCATGATGGTTGCCACCCAGGTCATCAGCAACGATACCTCTATAACCCTCGCCGGACAGATCGCCAACTTCGAGCTAAATACCGCGCTCCCGCTCATCGCCCACAACCTCTTGCAGTCGGTAGAGATCCTCGGCAACGCCGCTTGGAACTTCAGCGAGCAGTGCGTCGAGGGTCTGCAAGCCACCGAGCGCGCCCCTGAGATGGTCGAGAGGAGCCTCATGCTTACCACGGCTCTAGCCCCCGAGGTCGGCTACGACAAGGCCGCCAAGGTCGCCAAAGAGGCCTACGAGAACGACAGTACCATCCGCGAGGTCGCCCGTGAGCAGACCGATCTATCCGAAGAAGAGCTCGATGAGGTGCTCGATGCTCACAAGATGACGGGGGATTAAACATTAGTAAGGCAAGGGCTTGGTAGGAGCTATCTTGCGTATAGAAGCAGTAGCGGGAGGTAGTAAGTCTCTATTGAGATTACGCAATCGCTTGAGCATGACAAAAGTCCATGCGGTGTTAGTGCCCAAGGCGCTGGTTGAAAGTGCTGCGCGCGAACTCCGGCGGGGAAAACTAGCAGACACAGATCAGTTGCAACCACGCCATTAGACGCAACGCCGAACTGGCTGTACAGCTTCTCTACTCGCGTTTCACAGAGTGCCTCCGCTCGCTACTCAGGAAAACGTACGATGTGCGACCTCTCGGCGTGGTTGGTAAAGCTCAAGCCAGCATCCGCTTTGACAAAGTCGTTCGCCTCGGTAGCTACGAAGCAACCTGTGAGCACATGATCGATCAGGTCTTCCGTAACTCGGGAGGTCAGCGTAAGACTCGAAACCTGTTGAGCAAGGTTCTTGAGAAGGCAGGAGTCGAGGTTGATCGAGGGGTACTGCAGGACGCCATATGTACATGGACCTGCGGCACCTTATAGTTCACAACTCCAGCTTAATTCACGAAGCTTTTGAACAAAGTTATGGCAGCCCGTTGGTGCGAAAGCAGGTCGTAAGCTGAAAGTTGATTTAGGCGCAGCCAAGAAAGCAGTAGGAGCCGTGGAACATCTGTGCGTGCAAGTTGACCGCGGCTTAGTAGCCGGAGGGTACGTGCGTGCAGCTTAGTTTTCGTGGCCTCCTGCGCGCAGATTTTAGGGAGTTGCTTGGGAACCAGGAGCAAGCCCTACGCCGCGCTGCTCTTGTAGAGGGAGCGCTTGCTAGGGGGTCCGTAAGGGCGCGACGTAGGCGTTGAGCTCTCGCTGACGCAGTGCGGATGAAGGTCGAGCGGCTCTTCAGCATCGAGGGCGTGGACGAGGTGGCGTGGCGCGCGCTGGAGCCGCCAGATTTTCCGTTTTTCGACTTCGAGTTTCTGCGCGCACTGGAGCGCTCGGGCAGTATCGGCGGCGCGAGCGGGTGGTCGCCGATCTACATCGTCTGCAAGGACAAAGGACGCATCCTCGGCACGCTCTGCCTCTATCTCAAGACGAATAGCTACGGCGAATACATCTTCGACTGGGGTTGGGCGCAAGCGTATAGGCAGCACGGGCTCCCATACTACCCGAAGCTCGTCGCCGCCGTGCCGTTCACGCCCGCGACAGGCCCAAAGCTACTCGTGCGGCCCAATGCCGACCGTGTAGAGGTAACGCACGCCCTGCTCGACGCGGCGCAAGAGCTCGGCGAGGAGCGCCGCGTCAGCTCGTCGCACGCGCTCTTCCTCCCCGAGGAGGAGCTAGAGGAGTTCGAGGAGCGCGGGTTCGCGGTGCGTCACTCGCTGCAATTCCACTGGCGCAATCGCGGCTACGACGCGTTCTCCGATTACCTGGACGCGCTCGAAGGTAAGCGCCGGCGCCAGGTCGCGCGCGAGCGCCGCCAGCTTCGAGACGAGGGCCTCGAGATCGAGCGTCTCACGGGGGAGGCGCTCTCCCCCGAGCACGCGACCATGATGTACCGGTTCTACACCAGCACGCTGGATAGGAAATGGGGCGTCCCGTACCTCACCAGGTCATTCTTCGACGAGGTCTTTCGGAGGATGGGTGACCGCATTCTGCTCGTTCTCGCCCGCGACGCCGAAGCGGGCCGTCCGGTCGCGGGCGCTCTCAACTTCTTCAAAGGCCAGACGCTCTACGGCCGCTACTGGGGCGCCAGCGAAGAGCGGCGCAACCTGCACTTTGAGCTTTGCTACTACCAGGCGATAGAGTTCGCCATCGAGCGGCGGCTCGCGCTCTTCGAGGCCGGCGCCCAAGGGGAGCACAAGCTCGCGCGTGGTTTCCTCCCGTCCCTGACGTACAGTGCGCACGCGATCCACCATCTGGGGTTCCGGCGCGCGATCGAGCGGTACATCGCGGAGGAGAAGGAGATGCTCGCCGAGGACGTGGCGATGTACAACAGACACGCCCCGTACAAGCGCTAACGTCAGCTTGGCTATGCCCCAACAGCATGGCGCCCACGGACGACTATGGGTTTCTTACCACTCGGTCGGGCACCTGACGCGTCCCCGTGCACCTGCTGTGCTGACACCTGGCGACACTTACGGCTTCAGGCAACTACGATAACAAAATAACAATCGAGATCGGGTAGTTCGAAGGCGAACCCCGTGCGAACTTGCCGGAGATAGCGTTGCCCGAGGTTAAGCCCTATGCTCTACCAACTCGTAACTACTTGGTGAATAATCCGGGCAAGTCACCTATAGCGTACCTTGCCGCTACCCGGAGCTTGTGCGAGAGCGAGGTCTGTGCCCGCCGCGTGAAGATGTTGTACCCTTCCGCCTCGATGCAAGCCAGGATCGCCTCGTAGAGTTGCCGCGCCACGACTACCGGGTACCTGTGCCCTTGGGGTATGTAGCGCATGCCTTCGTCCGCCAGCTGGTAGAGCATCTGGGCACGCGAGATCTCGAATCGCATCAAGCTTACAAATTTCTCGTCTACCACGCACCGCCCCAAATTCTCCTCGGCATACCCAAAGCGCTCGAAGTCTTCGAGCGGCAGGTAGATTCTTCCCCGCGCCCAGTCCTCTTTGATGTCCCTCAAGAAGTTCGTCAACTGCATAGCCACGCCTAAAGCCTCGGCGTGCGGGGTCGCCCTCTCGTCCGTGGCGCCTATAACCCGGCACATCATGAGCCCGACAACCGCGGCGCTTCCGAAGGTGTACTCTTCGAGGTCCTCGTAGGTTGGGTAGCGGAAGACGTGGGTGTCCATCTTCATGCTTTTCATGAACGCCTGTACAAGGTTTGCCTCGATGCTGCGCGTGAGCGCCGTGTTCGCAAACGCTCGCAAGACCGGATTCGGGACGCTCTCACCGGCTATCGCCGCCAGAGTCTCTTCCTCGAAGATCCCAAGGCCCTCAAGTTGCTCGTCGAGGGTCGTGGTCCCGGGGTTGTCCACTATCTCGTCTGCGTAACGCATAAAGGCGTAGAGCGCGTGGACGTGTGGCCGGATCTCTGCCGGGAAAAGGCATGTCGAGAAGTAGTAGGTCCTGCTGTGGCTTTTTTCTATCCGGCGACACAGCTCGTAGCACCCGGCGAGGGAGAGACCCTTGCCGACGAGCGGTCCGGCTCCCGCCGGGTCAAGGTACACTAGGAGACCCCGGCGTTCGCTTCGACGGCTTTGGAGGCGAGAGGGCGGCCGAGATCCCGCCCTATTCGCTCCGCAGCAAGCTTCGCCCCTATGGCGACGAGCGGCACCCCCGTGCCGGGACGGGTGCTCGCGCCGACGAAATACACATTGCGCAACGTCTTCGAAGCCATCGGCGGCCGAAAGTACCCGACCTGAAAGATGCCGTGCCCGATCCCAAAGGCCGCACCTTCTTCGAGATTATACTCCGCGCGCCAGTCCAGGGGCGTCTTGACCTGCTCGACAACGACGTGGCGGCGGATGTTCTCTATCCCGGCCTTTTTTTCCAGCAGGTCGTAGACGCGCTCCTTGAACGCTTCCCCGTCGCGTGCCCAGTCTGCGTTCGCGTCCTGCAGGTGAGGCACCGGCACGAGAACGTAGAGCGCCTCCATGCCCATAGGGGCGCCGTCCTCATTCGTGCGTGAGGGGACGTTGGTGTAGAAGGATGGGTCGTCGGGGAGGCGACGCTCTTCGAAGATCTGCTCGAAGTTTTCCTTGTAGCGTGCCGAGAGGTAGACGTTGTGGTGCAACATATGCTCAAGCTTCCGATCGAGGCCCAGGTAGAGCATGAACGCCGAGGCAGTGTAGAGAAGCTTCTCCCGCTTTCGGAAGCTCCACCTGAAGTCCCCCGCGCCCGCCGACTGAGGCAATAGCTTGCTGTATACATACGGTAGATCAGCGTTCGCAAGCACGGCGTCGGCCCCGATCTTCTCTCCGTGTACCCGCACGCCGCGCGCCCCATCTCTGGCGATGGTTATCTCCTCGACCGGACTGTTCAGGTGGACCTTCACCCCGAGGTCACGAGCGAGCCTGGTCATAGCCTCGACGAGTTCGTAGATGCCCCCGCGCGGATAATGTAGGCCATCCTCAGCCAGCTCGGTGTAGGGAAGGAGGGCGTAAACCGCCGGCGCCTTGAACGGCGAGAGCCCGAGGTACATGGTCTGGAACGAGAACGTCTGCCGGAGCTTCTCCGTCTTGAAGTAATTGGACACGGAGCGGTAATAGTTGCTCAGGGCCTTTGTCTTGAGGAGGAGCCGGAGGTTGCGCGGGCCGAAGAAGTCGCCCGCTTTTTCAAAGTCGCGTTCGACGAACTCGCTGCGCCCGAGGCGGTACTTGTAGCAGGAGTCCTCCATAAAGCGGTAGAAGCGGGGGGTGACGCCGGGTTCTATGCGTTCGAGCTCTGGGATCAGGGCCGGGAGGGAGGAGGAGATCCTTATGGAATCTCCGTCCCCGAAGTGGACCTGGTAGTTTGGGTCGAGCGGTATCAGGTCCACCTCTTCGTCGAGGTTCCGCCCCGCGGCGGCAAAGAGGTCGCGGTACACGTCGGTCATGAGAAGCAGGGTCGGGCCGGTGTCGAAGGTAAAGCCTCCCTGGTTGAGGCGTCCGATGCGGCCCCCGGTCTGCGCGTTCTTCTCGAATACTTCGACGTCGAAGCCCATGATGCGCAGCCTTATCGCCGCCGCAAGTCCCCCCATCCCGGCACCCACGACCGCAACACGTTTCGCCGCCAACCAGTCCGCCTCTCTCGTAGATCTCTCCGCCCGCGCGGGAAGGTATATTTCTAGTATACGAGAGCGGATGCTAGCAGACATCATCGGACCGTCGGTAAAGGGACTTACACAAGATGGCGAAAACTAAGACGAAAGCGACAAAAGTAGCCACGTTGACGAACAGGGGAGCGGCGCGGGCGCGCTCGGGGCACCACTGGGTATACCGCTCCGACGTCGAAAGAGCCGCGGGAGAAGTGGGCGACGTCGTAAGGGTGACGGACAAGGCAAGACGCTTTTTAGGATACGCCTTCTACAACCCGAAGAGCGAGATTACGCTCCGCATCGTCACCCGCGAAGAAGAGGAGGTAAACGAAGCGGTCTTCCACGCCCGCATCGAAAGAGCCCAAGCCTACCGGAAGTCCCTCGACATAGACGCCGACGCCTACCGCCTACTCCACGCCGAGGCCGACGGCATCCCCGGCCTGGTAGTAGATCGCTACGGGGATTTCTTCGTCCTGCAGGCGGGCTCGGCGGCCATCGAGCGCCGCCTGAACTGGATCCTCGCTGCCCTCGAAGACCTTTTCGCTCCTGCCGGCGTCCTGCTGCGCGGCGACTCGGCTGCCCGCAGAAAGGAGGGACTCGAGACCGAGGTAAGGGTCCTCTCCGGCGAGGTGCCGGAAGGCGTCGTTGTACGCGAGGGGCAGGTGCGCTACAGGGCGCAGTTGTGGACCGGTCAAAAGACCGGCGGCTTTCTCGACCAGCGGGAGAACCACCTCGCTGTCGAGCACTATGCGAGGGACCGCGTCCTCGACGTCTTCTCCTATGCCGGCGGTTTCGCCCTGCACGCCGCACGTTTCGCCAACTCTGTCGAAGCCGTGGATTCGAGCGGCGACGCTCTCAAAGTTGTGTGCGCCAACGCCGAGCTCAACGATCTCTCGAACGTAACCTTCACTCGTGCCAATGCCTTCGACCTGTTGCGCGAGCGCTCCGATGCGGGGGAGAGGTACGATACTGTCATCCTCGATCCGCCTGCACTCGCCAAAACGAAGCGTGACCTCTCTGCGGCGGCCCGCGCCTACAAGGAGATAAACCTCCGCGCCCTGAAGCTTCTGAGCGACGGCGGAATCCTCTTCACCTGCTCTTGCTCCTACCACTTCTCACGAGAGATGCTGGAAGCGACTTTGCGCTCCGCAGCTGCCGATGCCGGTCGGGTAGTGCGGGTGCGCGAGTGGCGTGGCCAGGCTAAAGACCATCCCGAGATACTTGCGATTCCCGAGACCCGCTATCTCAAGTGCGCTGTCCTGGAGTGTCTGTAAAGAGTTTACTAGTTGGGATCCCGAGCATTTCCGCTTTTCTGGATCTCCGGATAGAGTCGTTGTATGGCAACAAGCAAAGCACTACTGAGGGAGGAGGTCTCCCGTGTCTCCAACGTCCTCGCCGCTCCACACGCCGCTGTGCGACCTGTTGGGCATACGTTACCCGATCATTCAGGCTCCGATGGCAGGGGGATGGACAACCCCGAGTTGGTCTCAGAAGTCTCCAACGCTTCCCGCCTACCAGGAGCGTTTGCTTATGGCTACGGAGACCGATACCGTAGTCACCCGCGCCTTCAGCGGGCGTCCTGCCCGGAGCATACGCAATCGCTTCGTCGAGGAGCATCTGAAGGCCGACCTCGAACCGCTCTACTGGCCATTGCAGAGCATAGCCGCTGGGGACGTCTACAGGGAGGCGATGAGCCGGGGCGAGGCGGATCTCGTCCCGCTCTTCGCCGGGCAGGGGCTGCGGATGCTAGACAGGGTCAAGAGCGCTGCCGAGATCGTTTGGGAGCTGATGGAGGAGGCGGGGGAGGTTCTATCTATCACGGTTGCAGGACGGCTGAACTGGCCAAACAAGCTATCACTACCTCGAGCGTCCTGGAGCGCCTTTAAGACCTGCTCGTACCAGATCCGAGACGGGTGGTTGCCGTATTGCACGGCTGCCTTGGCGCTCAAAGACGCCTCTGACGGCTCGCCCTTCGGCTCCAATAGCCTTACTTGTTAGAGACGAGGGCCTCGTCGATTCAGTCGATGACGGTGATGCTCATATCGCGGAAGGTACCCTCGTGCAACTGCTCTTCGATTTTGTGCTCGAACTTGAGATGCAAGGGTCTTCTGCCAAGGTCTCCCGCTCTCCTCGACGGTCATCTAGTCTGGGTATTGCCGTTCGTTGGCACCCCACTCCACCTGGCGCTCGTCTTTCCTGGTCGAGAGGTACCGCCTCGAACCCACTCGTAGCGGACGGTTCCGGGACAAGTTCGTGTAGACGGCAGTTTGTAACAAGCCGGCAGCATTGGTACACTACTCGCGTGATCTTATAAGCCCCTGCTTCCTTAGGGCGGAGCCTTTCGCTTTTGGGGAAGCCGTAACAGACCGGAGGAGGCAAAGATAGATACTTACGAAGTCATGCTCATAATCATCCCCGAGCTCGACGAGGAGCAGGTCGATAACACCGTCGGGCGTTTTCGGACCATTATCGAGCGGACGGGTGGCGAGGCCGGCGAGGTCAACAATTGGGGCCGACGGAAGCTGGCGTACGAGATAGAGCACCGCACCGACGGCTTCTACGTCGTCATGGAGTTCACCGCGGGCGATAGGACGCTCACCGAGCTAAAACGCATCTTGCGCGTCTCGGACGACATCTTGCGGCACATGATCGTAAAGCTCCCGCCGCCGTATGCCCACAAACCGCTTCCCGAGACCGAAGAAGTCTCGGCTTAGTCTTTAGAGAGGAGAAAGGTTAATGGGTAATAATAGACGCAGGAGCAGCGGCCCTTCGCGCCGAGAGCGGCCAGTCAAGAGCAAGCCGTGCGTATTCTGCAAGGAGAGCATAGCGTACGTGGACTACAAAGACTACAACATGCTGCGCAGGTTCACCAGCGACCGCGGTAAGATCCGGGCGCGTAGAGTCACGGGTCTTTGCCCCCAGCACCAGCGCGAGGCGGCTACCGCTATAAAGCGTGCCCGCGAGATGTCTCTCTTACCTTACGTAGCCGGGCAATAGCGGAGGTAATCTCATGCAGGTGATACTCAAGCAGGACGTCGAGAAGATCGGGCGCAGGGGCGACGTCGTGGAGGTAAGCCGCGGTTACGTACGTAACTTCCTCGTGCCGCGCGGGCTCGCCGAGGTGGCCACCCCGGCCAAGATGGAGGAGGTTAGCCGCCAGATGGCCGAGGCCGAGGAGCGCGACCGGCGCATAGCCGAACGCGCCGGCGAGATCGCTGAGACGCTTAACAAGAGCGTCATAACTATCGAGGCCCGTACCGGCGAGGACGAGCGTCTGTTCGGCTCGGTCACCGCTGCGAACATCGCCTCCGCCATCGAGAAGGCCCGCAGCGTACGCCTCGACAGGCGTCGCATCAAGCTCGACGAACCTATCAAGTCCCTGGGCACCCATCAGGTCCCCGTACAGATTCATGGGGATGTCGAGGCAAGCGTCAAGGTCATCGTCGTCCCGAAGCTATAGTTAAAGCGTAGCTTCAGTAGTGACCTAAACTAAAACCTCAAGGGCCACGTCTTGTAACGGGGCCCTTTTTGCTGCATGCTGGTGGCCATGGAGCGAAGAGGGAGGATCCGGGGTATACCATCGGGGGTTGAAGCCTCCTCGCTGGTGCCACCGCACGACCTCGACGCTGAGCGGGCCGTGATAGGGGCTATGCTCGTCTCCGAGGCCGCAGTTTCTGTCGTTGGGGAGATGCTTGCTGCAGAGGATTTTTACTCCGAGACGCACCGGGTTTTGTACGGGGCCATGATGCGTCTGTACTCGCGCGGCGAGCCTATAGACCAGCTCACGCTCTCGGACGAACTCAAAGGCATGGGTGAGTTTGACCGGATCGGGGGGAGACAGTACATCTTCAAGCTCGTCGAGAGCGTCCCTACGGCCGCTAACGCCTCAAGGTACGCGGAGATCGTTCGTGGTAAAGCCCTTTTAAGGGCTGTCATAGACGCTGGGAGCCGCATCCAGCAGGAGGCTTTCTCCGAGCCCGAGGACGTGACGCAGGCTTTAGATGCCGCCGAGCAACTCATATACGGCGTCTCAAACCGGCAGCTAAAAGAGCATCTGGCACCGGTCTCCGAGCTCGCACCCAATACCCTGGAGATGATACAGCGTCTTTATGAGCAAGAGGGCGAGGTTACGGGAGTCGAGTCGGGCTTCGAAGACCTCGACCAGAAAACTACCGGGTTTCACAAGAGCGACCTTGTTATCCTGGCAGCCCGGCCTGCTATGGGAAAAACTGCCATGGCTTTAAACGTTATCTGGCACGCCGCGGCTGTTAAGGGGTTGCCGGTGGCTATCTTCTCCTTGGAGATGAGCAAGGAGCAGCTCGTTCAGCGTCTCATCTCGCAGATCACACGCATAAAGACCCAGGACTTAAGGAGCGGCAACGTCAAGGCCGAGGACTGGCCCAAGCTCGTGCGCGGGGTTGCCGAGGTAGGCCGAGCCCCTATCTGGATCGACGATAGCGCCGGCATAACCCTTATGGAGATACGCGCCAAGGTTAGGCGTCTCGCCAGCCGGCTCCACGCCCAGACGAGTGCCGATGGACAAAGTAGCGCTCCGCTCTCGCTCGTCGTCGTGGACTATCTGCAGCTCATGGTCGGTAGCCTCGCCGGCAACCGCTCGGAGAACCGCCAGCAGGAGATAGCCGAGATCAGCCGCGGTTTAAAAGTCCTGGCTCGCGACCTTAATGTTCCGGTCCTGGCTATTGCCCAGCTCTCTCGCGCCGTCGAGCAGCGCCACGACAAACGGCCGCTCTTGTCGGATCTTCGCGACAGCGGCGCGATCGAGCAGGACGCGGACATGGTGATGTTTCTCTACCGTGACGAGTACTATAATCCCGACTCCGATGACAAAGGTATCGCCGAGGTCATCATCGGCAAGCACCGCAATGGTCCTACCGGCAAAGTTCAACTTGCCTGGCTCGAGCAGTACACCAAGTTCGCCTCCCTCGCCCGCCGCGTCTAGGGGGAGACTTGACTGCTTCAGACTTCGACTACTCGCTCGACTTCGAGAACGTGGATTTCAGGGAGAGTCCGCACCTGTACCGGGTCGGTAGGGGAGAGCAGGGCGTTCTGTTGGTCGAGCCGTATAAGTCCGAGATCCTGCCACATTGGCGCTTCCGCACCGAGGATATCACCCGCGAGTCGGCGGAGAAGATATACTCGATCTTTCTCGAGTACAAAGAGCGGGACGACTTCGTTGGCATGGACATGGCCCGCAAATTTTTGCAGATGGGCTATACCCGTGCCCGACGCTACGCCAACCACCGCTCAGGCAGAAAGTACGGCGAGAACGGCAAGGTGCTTCCAAAGGAGCCCGACGCCATGAACAACGAAAAAGCGCGGGCGGCTAGGATTTTCTACGAGAAGTACGAATTTGCCCGCGAGGATGAGTACTACAAGCGGCGCAAGAAGGAGTGGACAGGCAATAACGAGCCAGCCTAGGCTACTTTACTTGATCGGTGCTCCTATCGCGTGGTAACCGCCGTCAACGTGGATTAGCTCTCCCGTAGTCGCCGGCCACCAGTCGCTTAAAAGGCTCACTACCGCCCTACTTACCGGCTCAAGGTCGGTGGTGCTCCAACCGAGGGGCGCCTGCCGTCCCCACTCGCCCTGGATCTCCTGGAAACCCGAGATGCCTTTAGCGGCTATGGTTTTTAACGGGCCCGCAGCGACGAGGTTAACGCGGATGCCCCTTGAACCCAGGTCACGGGCGAGATAGCGGGAGGTGGATTCTAAAGCCGCTTTCGCTACTCCCATCCAGTCGTAAGCGGGCCAGGCCACCCTTGCGTCGAAGTCGAGGCCGACGATCGAAGAACCAGGCTTCATGAGGTCTACGAGGCCTACCGTAAGGGCTTTTAGGGAATAGGCAGAGGTCTGTACGGCGGTAGCAACGGAGGGCCATTCGGTCGAAAGAAAGTTACCGCCCAAGGCGTCTTCAGGGGCGAAGGCTATCGAGTGTAAGATCCCATGCACCTCGCCCCAACGTTCTTTAAGGTCGTTGGCGACGGCCCGTATGTCTTCCGGTTTATTGACGTCAAGTTCTAGAACGGGAGGTACGGGGTCGAGACGCTTCGCGGTGCGTTCGGTGAGGCTCATAGCTCTCCCGAAGCCGGTCAGGGCTATCTCCGCGCCCTGCTCAACGGCGAGGCGTGCCGCGGAGTAGGCGATGGAACGCCGGTCCAGAACTCCGGTCACCAGCACCTTCTTGCCCTCCAAAAGCCCCGCCATCGGTCCTCCTCGAAGCCCACGCTCCTACAGCAAAGTACGGCGTAGTGTAGGGTAAGCTCCCCCAACCTGCCAGATACCGGTCAAGGGTACAATCTTGCTGTGCGTAATCCCGAAGTAGTCCAAAGAGATCTATGATAGGTTGGGAGGATCTGGCGACCTTTCTCGCCTCCTTGCCGGACGAGGATCGCATCCGCGTCTCCTCCTATGCCGCCCTCGGCCTTCCCGAGGACGCGGAAGGTGTCGCCGCTGTCCTTTCGGCCTACGCTGCCCAGAACCCCTCGGCGACCCCCTCGGCGCTCCTCGCGACCACTGGCGCTCAAGCTGGTGCGAGCGGGGACCTAGATCTAGCCCACGTCTTGGGAGGCGCAGCCCTCGACTTGGCCGAAGAGCCCGAGGACCTTCAGCTCGCTCACGTCTACCTCGCCCAGACCCACTTCAAAAACCGTCGCAACGAGGCGGACCTTGAGGCTTTTGTAGAGCATTGCTGGGCAGCGATTCATGCTGGTCACACCGGCACCTTCTGCTATGAACGTCTCGCGGTCCTTTATGAGCACCGGGGCGAAAAGAAAGAGGCCCTCAAGGTCTGCCACCGTGCTGTCGAGATCCTCGAGGCGGCCGGGGACTTACGTTCAGCGACGAGGTTCCAGAAGCGCCTCGACCGTCTCTCGCGGAAGTAACCGACAGCTGGCTGACTCTCATTATATGGGCGTAGTACTACGAGAACGTAGGAGGCAGTAGGTGCCCTATAGTAGATACCTGGTGGCAGACGGAGACGGGTGGGATCATGATCTCCCCCTTGCCCGGCGTCACCACCTTAAAGCCCGGCAGCGCTACCTTCCCACTCCCCGGCATAGAGGCCGGCCTCTACGACGAAG
>DATHAB010000198.1:0-2717 GCA_035296885.1 Rubrobacteraceae bacterium | reverse complement strand
GCTAAACCGAGCCAGTCGGATCGAGTTCCCCCCTCCCCTTTCTTCTGGCCGGCGTCCAATATCCCAGGCTCGCATCCCCTCCTCCTACAGGACGCGAGGGTGTCATCGGACACAAGGTGCCCTGCGACACCGACACCACGCGGTGGCACTTGATACACTGAATACTTGAAGCTAGGACAAACAGCGATCGCTTATGGTCGCTTGATATCCGTTAGCGTCGTGCGCGAGTGTGTGGACGCTTCCTCGAGTCGCCTCTCTTAGGGCTCGGCCCCACAAAACGGGGGATACCGAGTGCGGTAGGCAAGGAGGCGCTCCTCATGAGCGTGAACAAAGAACAAGGGCCACAGGCACGGGATTATTCTCGCTGCCAGATAGCTCACTCACCAGGCAAGTCGCCATCGTCGTCGTGCGCTGAAGCAGCCAAGGAGAAGGTCGATGGCCTCCCTTTGTGCGAGAGGCACGCCCTTGAGGCCAAGCTGGAAGGGCAGATAGAGTGCTGGGAGGAGATGCTCTTTCACATAGACTTGTGGTCCAGGGAAGCGAGACGCCGCCAGAGGCCGGACGTAGTTGGGCTCCTTGAGGATCAGCGCACACAGGCAATCTTTGCCAGCCACAGAGCCTGTGAGGACCTGGATGTGCTCAGGAGGAGCGAGACGTCCTTGGGGGAAGTGCTCTCGGGAGGCGGGGAGGTATTCAGGAGAGTTAGGAGGGGCTCTCTCCCTCTTCCCCCAAAAGCCGCCCGGCCGCCCTTTCTAGGGCTTCGACGTCCTAGACGTAGATGAAGCGTCGTCTGATCTGCAGTGCTCCCTCGTCCTGGAGGCGCCCGAAGGCCCTGGTCACAGCCTCCCTGTTCGCCCCGATCATGGTGCCAAGATGCTCGTGAGTGTAGCGGGTTGGTATGCCGATCTCCCCGGGTCTTTTGACCCCCTCGCTCTCGACGAGAAAGAGAATCAGGCTCGCTAGCCTCGCTGGCACCTCTTTTAGAGTAACGTCCTGCATACGGGTCTCGTAGTAATGGAGGCGCTCGGAGAGGAGGCTTATCATGCGGATGCCTACCTGAGGTTTCTGTTGAATTAGGTGCTCCACATCGGCACGCTCCATCGCCAGCACGATGGAGGGCTCTGTGGCCTGGGCATAGGCATCCCTGAGCCGATGGGCGGTGAAGGCAACCTCCCCGAAGACCGTCCCAGCATCTAGCACTTCGAGGGTGAACTCTCTTGAGGCTTCCATCTTGTAGATGCGTACCCTACCCTGCGTGAGGATGAAGAGGCTGCCGTCTGGCTCTTGTGGAGTGTAGAAGACTTCACCCCCTCCAAGGGTGATCTCCGCATTTCGCTGGAGGAGATCCCTGAGGATCTCCCTTAGTTCGTCTTTGGGCAGTGACTCGAAGATGTCTACCTTGGAGATTAGCCTTATCTGTTGCTCTTCGTTCATCGTGAATACCCTACCCATAGGATACCATCCACAAAATATACTACGCAAGCTTGATACACTCTAGCTACAAGGAGATCTGTCCTTGGTAGAGACCTCGTTGCC
Source organism: Rubrobacteraceae bacterium (assembly GCA_035296885.1). Taxonomy (GTDB): domain Bacteria; phylum Actinomycetota; class Rubrobacteria; order Rubrobacterales; family Rubrobacteraceae; genus Rubrobacter_F. Next base: position 1,181 of record DATHAB010000198.1, on the reverse strand, counting down.
CCCGAGAGCAAGCGATAGGGGGAGTGCATACCCTCTATGTTCTTCTGGATAGTCGGAGCGCTGGCGGCAGTAGGTGCGCCGGCCATTGTGGGAGGACTGTACCTATTTGCCGGCCGCCGGCGCTGGCTTTAGCAGCGGGGCACGTGCTGGGATTAACGCACTTGACCCTCCCCGGCCCGTAAACGGTTTCTATCTGCGACACAGGGCCGGAGAATCCCCATAAGGAACTCGGTCCTATGGGCGAGCGTTTCTCAGGCAAACGCAGGCAATAGAAAACCGGAAAAGCCGGGCTGCCTTTCCTCGGAGGGGGGTGAGGTGGCTTCCCGACCTTACCGATAATCCGATTGTAGTACCGAGCGGGGCCGGAGCGCATACCCCAAATGAGCTATCTTTGTGTTAAGTGTTATTAAGTGGCTTCGTACTCGAGCAGCCCTATGCAGCGCCGTGCAAGTGATCTTCGGAGAATTCCGTCAAGGCGAACTTCTTAGAACTCCGTAATTGCGAAGTTCGCAGAACGCGGGTTAGGCGAACTTCCGAAAATTCTCCTTCCAGGCACTGGTGTGAAAATAGCCTTAGCGGCAGCTCGTTTTCATAGCTTCGGGGTGGCCCGGCCAGGGCCATGGGTCACTTGGGTGAATAACGATGATCGATACTCGCGGCTTCGCTACGCTGAGCGTGGATAAACGGCGAGAACGAGGAGGCTTCCGGATGCGAGCTGCTTGGTACGAACGCGGCGGTCCCGCAAGAGAGGTGCTGACGGTTGGCGAGATGGACGCGCCGAGGCCCGCTCCCGGGGAGGTCCTGGTGCGCGTGCGCGCCTCCGGGGTCAACCCAGGGGAGGTCAAGAAGCGCGCCGACTGGATGGGCTTCGGGATCGGCTACCCGCGCGTTATCCTCCACAGCGACGGCGCGGGGACTATCGAGGAGGTCGGTGAGGGCCTCTCCCCCTCCCGCGTCGGCGAGCGGGTGTGGGTGTGGGGCGCGCAGAGCGGGCGCCCATTCGGCACCGCCGCCCAGTACGCCGCCCTACCGAGCGAACAGGCCGTCCCTCTGCTCGACGGGGTCGGCTTCGAGGTAGGAGCGTGCCTCGGTATCCCGGCCCGCACGGCCCACCGCTGCGTCTTCGCCGACGGGAGCGTCTCGGGTGAGACGGTGCTCGTCTCCGGCGGGGCGGGGGCGGT
>DATHAB010000197.1:0-13013 GCA_035296885.1 Rubrobacteraceae bacterium | reverse complement strand
GGGAACACGGTCATCGTTATCGAGCACAACCTAGACGTAATCCACTCCTCCGATCACATCGTAGACCTCGGCCCCGAGGGGGGCGACGCGGGTGGCCAGATCGTGGTGACCGGCACTCCAGAAGAGGTGGCGCGGGCTGAGGCATCCCACACGGGGCGCTTTTTGCGTGGCTTCTTGCCCGAAGTCGCGGCGGCGAGCTGAGTTACCTCTTCCCGATTCCCAGTTGGCACTATCGGCGGGAATTTTTGTCAGCTGAAGTACCTTAGTAGCCAGCCTCAGCATGAGGCGATCTATAACTCGTAGAAGTCTCTGAAGAAGAACAAAGCTTACTCGTCCCGAACCTTTGCGTGTTTCCGACTCTTGAATACCTTCCTCGTCTTCTTCCAGCCCCAAGATCCCTGTGCCTTCTAACCTCGCGCTTTTGCCACCTGTAAGTCGCTCTGGTAGGAAATCTGTTGCAAGGAACAGATTCCCAGGTCCTTCTCCCACAACATGCCTTTCTGAGAAGCAATCACGACCGATGTAAGAGGGTGACACGAACCCTATAGCTTTCTCACGTCAGTCAATGAACAGCGGCTTATATCTCGGTTACAATCAGCAGGCCTTGCGCGACGCCGACGACACCTCGAAAAAGAGCAGATCCTCAATCGCGCCCAAGCCCGTGCTGCTCCTGGGGCTCGACGGCATGCGGCCGGACGTGATGCAGGCTGCTATCCGTGACGGGGAGGCGCCGACTTTAGGCTTTCTCGCTAAGAGGGGTGAAGCGGTGTGGGATGCGGTCTCGGTCTTTCCGAGCGTTACGCCGGCGGCGACGGCGGCGATAGTAACGGGGGCGCCGCCTGGGGAGAGCGGTATCGCGGGATGGGCGTGGTATGACCGCGAGGAGGGGCGGATGGTCGTTTACGGGGCGAAAAGGGAGACCGTAGTCTCGACCGGACCTTTGAAGGTCTTCCACAACAACGTCTGGCGGATGAACCGGGACGACCTCTGCGCGCCGACACTGTTCGAGACGCTGCACGAGCACGGCATAGACGGTGCCTGCGTGAACTTCCTGGTACGGCGCGGCCCGCACGAGCACCCGGTCCGACTAAAGAGCGTTATAGGTGTTGCGAACCGGAGCAGGCTTCTGGATACCTCCATTCAGGGGCCGAAAGAGTTCTACATGGGCGACTTGTTCTACAGCCGCGACACGGGGCTGCATGGCCGTGGGGGGATTGGGGGGCTCGGACGCTCCGTCGGGATACACGACGAGTACGCCGCCAAGGTCGGTGTCATGCTCCTCGAGGAGAAGGCTACGCCCTTTACACTCGTGTACTTCTTTAAAGGAGACGCGCTCGCCCACCGCAGGGGGCTTGCGGCGCAGCGGGAGTACGTAGCTACTCTAGATAGGTATGTAGCGAGCATGGTCGAAGCCGCGGGCGGCTTGGAAAAGGCGATCGAGGAGTACGCGATCCTGGTTCTCTCGGACCACGGTCATACGCCTCTCCTGCCGGGTAAGCGCCGCTACATCGAGCTGGGCCGTATCCTCGGCGGTGGGGTGTCAACGGGTGCCCGCGCCCGGTTTTGGCTCCGAACGAAGGTCGTGGCAGTCCCAAACGGTCGTTCGGCCCTATTGTATCTGGCGGAGGGCGTAGACCGGGAGAAGGTGGTTTCGAGAGTTTTCTCCCACCGCGGGGTGGACCTCGCCTCATGGTGGGAGGACGGTTGGGGCGTGGTTCGGAGACGCGACCGGGAGCTCAGGTTCCGGCCCGCCGCAAGCGGAGCGCGAGACGGCGCCGGCCGGGCCTGGGAGCTCTCCGGCGACCCGGGTACGGTGGACCTAGTGGTCATGGATAGCGCGATAAGGTACGGCGAGTACCCAGATGCCCTAGAGCGGTTGTGGGGTTGTGTGCGGTCGCCCCGGTCTGGGGAGGTGGTACTCTCGGCCGCTCCAGGCTACACCTTTGGCGAGGTCTCTGGTACCTTCCATGACGCCAGTGACCACGGCTCCTTGCACGCCAGCGACTCTAACGTCTTCGTAATCGCTAGCGGCGTTGCAGCCCCGCGCAGGATCACCGACGTAGTCCCAACCTTGCTCGCCCACTTCGGAGCAACCCCCGGCGCCGAGGTTGCGGAGCGTCGTGCCCCGTAGGCGTCGCGAGCGTCGCGAACGCCCGGCGCGGGAGCCGGAGGAGGGGGGGATACAGCCTAGGTACCGGCGGGCCTACGGGTGCGTGACTTGGGTGAACATGGCGGTGTTGGTCTTTCTTTTGGTCTCGTTCCTTCTGTCGCTGCCGTATTGGTTACTCGGGGATGTCGAGATCTTCTACGAGATGCAAGGCCGACTCGATTTCCTCGGGATCATATTGATCCTACCCGGCATGGCCTTGGGCGCCGTCCTGGGTGCACGCACCGGCCGGGTCGAACGTTCTCTGGGCATGCGGGCCGGCGCCGGTGTTGGAGCTACGGCTGGGCTGGCAAGCTCTCTACTTCTCTTTGTCTTTATAGAAAGCATGCCTCTCTTTCTTGTGCCGTTTGCCGCCTCAATAGGTTTACTCCTGTACACGCTCTTCGCGACAAACCGAGAATACGGACGCCGCCGGCAAATAGTCCTCCTGGCGGCAGCCATAGCCACGCTCTCCGTCGCTGTCGCCATGTTCCTGAGCTTCGATCTGCTCGGGCTCTTAGGCGTCCTGTTCTGCACAGTGGCCGCCGCTGTCGGTGGCCTTGTCGGGGGTATCGGCTACGCTCGAGCAGGCGGGGGCGAGATGCTGCCGGACGCCAGCTCCAAAGAGCCTCGACAGAACCCTCGCTAAAGACGGGCTTCCGCCCCCGCACGGTATAATCTGTACGATGTCTGAAAACGGTTATCCGGATCGATCGCACCTGCCGACCTCGCCAGGCGTTTACATCTTCAGGGATGCGAAAGACTGCGTGATCTACGTCGGCAAGGCGAGGAACATCCGCGCCCGCGTCGCCAACTACTTCACCCGCTCCGGCGACGGTCGTCCAAAGATAGCGGAGCTCAAAGAGAGGGTCCGGCGCGTAGACTTTATCGTCACGGAGAGCGAGATGGAAGCGCTCATCCTCGAATCGAACCTGATAAAACGTCACCGGCCACGCTTCAACGCTTCCTTGAGGGACGACAAGAGCTACCCGTATATCGTGGTGACCCTTGGGGACGAGTATCCGAGGGTATACGCTACGCGAGGGGCTCACGAGCCGCGCCACCGCTACTTCGGTCCGTTTCCAAGCGCGAGTTCGGTGCATTCGACGATAGACGTCTTGAACAAGACTTTTCCTTTTAGAAAGTGTCGCGGCCCCGAGCCGGGGCGTAGGAGTGGGGTGCCGTGCTTGAACTACCATATCGGGCGTTCTGCGGCGCCGTGCACAGGCGCGGTCTCGAAAGAGGAGTACGACAAGATAATTGCCGACGTTGTCGCTTTCCTCGAAGGACGGGTGGACCGTCTGATCCGGGAACGCGAGGTTGCTATGCGCGAGGCCGCTAGCGAGATGGACTTCGAGAAAGCGGCGAAGCTCAGGGACGAGCTCTCGGCCCTGACTCACGTCCGCGACCGCCAGCAGGCGACCATCACCTCGGAGGATTCCCTTGACGCTTTCGGGGCATACGCCGAGGGTGAGGCGGCCTGCGTGCAGGTGTTCGCGGTGCGGGAAGGCCAGATCGTGAACCGCGACTCGTTTCTTTTGGACAACTACGCCGAAGCCCCGGCCGAGGTTGTCGCCCTACAGTTTATCCCTCAGTACTACGGCTACGGCAACGCCGTCCCCCACGAGGTTCTCGTACGGACAAACGAATCTGAGGAGCCTCTAAGCCCGCTCGAAGCGCACCTCTCAGCGCTTAGGGGATCCTGGGTCGAGGTGCGTACGCCCCAGAGGGGAGACAAGCGGCGCATCTTGGAGATGGCCGACAAGAATGCGAGACTGAGCTTGGAGCATGAGAAGGCGCTCGAAGAGACGCAGCGCAACCGGGTAGCTTCGACTCTAGATGCCTTGCGTGAGGAGCTGGCGCTACCGAGGCTACCGGTCAGGATAGAATGCTACGACATCTCGAACACGATGGGGACGAACTCGGTCGCCTCGATGGTCGTCTTTCAGGGGGGACGACCCGCCAAGGACCAGTACCGGAGGTTCAAGATCAAGACCGTCGACGGCTCGGACGACTTCGCGAGCATGGCCGAGGTAATCCAACGTCGCCTCGAACGCCTCATGACGGGTGACGAGAAGTTCGCCCAAGCCCCAGACCTGATAGTGGTGGACGGTGGCAAAGGCCAGCTCTCTGCGGCCGTTGTGGTGATGGAGGAACTCGGCGTGGGCACGGAGCTGCCGGATGTTCCCATCCGGGCGCTCGCCAAGCGTGAGGAGGAGATTTTTCAGCCGGGCCGCCCCGAGCCGGTCGTCCTGCGACGTGACTCTCCGGAGTTGCATCTCCTGCAAAGGGTTCGGGATGAGGCGCACCGTTTCGCCAACACCTACCACCGTAAGGTTCGGGGCTCGGAGATGACACGCTCCGTCCTGGACGAGCTGCCCGGTATCGGTCCTGCGCGCAAAAAGAAGATCATTCAATACTTCGGCACCCCGGAGGCCTTTCTCTCGGCCTCCCTAGAGGAGCTCGAAGCCGTGCCGGGGCTGCCGGGTAGGGTCGCCCGCGAGGTTCACGCCCAACTGCACCGTTGAGCCTAGTGGCAAGCGTTTATCTCTTGCGGAGTTTGTCCTCTAATGCTAGGCTCGGAACAAGAATGGTTTATCGTCTGCGGGAAAGTTTTGAGGCTTTGGAGTGAGCGAAGAAGTATCGCTCACGCACCAGACTCCACCTTCGAGCAAGCCGGGTAGGCTCGTGGTTATTACGGGGCTCTCCGGGGCCGGGAAGACCAGTGCTTTAAAGGCGTTCGAGGACGGTGGCTACTACTGTGTAGACAACCTCCCCCCGAGCATGATCCCCTACATCCTCGTCCTCGCCCCTACGGAGGATGTTGCGGGTGTCGTCGTCGTAGTAGATATTCGGGGGCGGCGCTACTTTGGCGAGGAGATAGGCAAAGGCTTGAGCACCGTTAGGGGTGAGAGCGGTTGGAAGCCCCAGATAGTCTTTATCGAGGCCGATGACAAGACGCTCGTCAGGCGTTACAAGGAGACCCGTAGGCCGCACCCGGCGGCTATCGATGGGGACGTTTTATCCGCTATTCAGGCTGAGCGGCGCGAGCTTTCGAGCTTGCGGGAGATGGCTGACGTAGTAGTAGACACTACGGGGTTCTCGGCAACCGAGGTCAAAGAGCGCTTCGCCCGGCTCGTCGGCGGCGTGAACCGGCTCTCGGTTAGCCTGATCTCCTTCGGCTTCAAGTATGGAACGCCCCTTGACGTGGATATGCTCCTCGACGTCCGCTTTCTCCCGAATCCCCACTGCGACCCCGAGCTCAGGCCCCTGACCGGCCGCGACGAGCCTGTCCGCAACGCCGTGCTCGGTCAGATCGACACCAAAGAGTTCCTGGCTCGCGTCCACGACCTTCTCACTTTTGTCATCCCTCGCTATGCCGCCGAGGGGAAGACCTACTTCACTTTGGGGATAGGCTGCACCGGCGGCCGGCACCGCTCCGTAGCGATTGCCGAAGACCTGGCCCGATACCTTAAGGAGGAGGGCGTGGACGGGCCCGAGATCGAACTCTTCGTCCGACACCGCGACCTCGAAGCCGGTGGATAGACCGGCAGGGCGGCATCCTCGTGGTAGCCTAGTTTTGGTAGGCTACTAGAAAGGAGACCCCTTTTGACGCCGGGCATGCTGGTCGAGGGCGAGTGGAAGACCGAGAGGCAGCAGGAGGACGAGGAAGGGCGCTTTTTGCGCCCCTCGACCACTTTCAGGGACTTCGTAACGGCGGACGGTTCGAGTGGGTACCAGGCGGAGCCGGGCCGTTACCATCTGTACATCTCGTGGGCCTGCCCCTGGGCACACCGGACGGCGATCATACGCAAGCTCAAGGGCTTGGAAGGAGTGATCTCACTCTCTACCGTCCATCCCGTTATGGGTGAAGGGGGATGGGCCTTCTCCGAGGCTTATCCTGACCAGCTTAACGACGCGAGCTACCTGCGCGAGATCTACACAAAGGCCGACCCTAACTACACGGGCCGGGTCACTACCCCCGTACTTTGGGACATAAAAGAGGGGACTATAGTCAACAACGAATCACGCGAGATCATGCGGATGTTCGACACGGAGTTCGAGGACTTCGCCAAAAAAGACGCGAGCTTCTATCCGGAAGACCTGCGCGACGAGATCGACCGTACCCTGGACGAGCTCTACCAGCCTGTCAACAATGGCGTTTACCGCGCGGGCTTCGCCACAGAACAATCCGCGTACGAAGAGGCTGTCCTCGACCTCTTCGACGCCCTCGACCGCTGGGAAGGGGTGCTTAGCGTTCGACGCTACCTCTGTGGCGACCGCTTCACCGGAGCGGATTGGGCGTTCTTCACTACCCTCATACGCTTCGACCCTGTCTACCACGGTCACTTCAAGTGTAACCTCCGGCGCATAGTAGACTACCCAAACCTGTGGGGCTACCTGAGGGATTTGTACCAGCAGCCCGGCGTTGCCGAGACCGTCAACCTCGTTCACATAAAGCGTCACTACTACGTCAGCCATGAGAGCATCAACCCTACTGGCATCGTGCCGAAAGGACCGATCTTGAACCTCAACGAGCCCCACGATCGCGACCGCTTGACGGGTTAGGAGCGCAGTGCATCTTTCTTGAGAGGTCTATACATAAGTTTTAAGATGTAGCGGCCTATGAAGCGTACCGTCAAACGGTTCGTACGAAGAAGGATCAGGCCTGCCGCGCGCAGGACTATGAAGGCTGCCGCTAAACGATTCGTACCGAGAAGGATCAGGCCTGCCGCGCGTAGAATTTACTTCGTCCCGACGGATACCCTGGACTTTCTATTGGGCCGACGAGATGCCCTGACACCACCGAAAGGCAGGATTTTTCATAACCCCAACGCCTTCAAGAGAATAGGAAACGAGTTCTTCCGGTACTTTGTGGATCTTGGAGACTCAAAGCCTCATGAGCGCGTGCTGGAAGTTGGGTGTGGCATAGGACGGATGGCCGTGCCATTGACGGGCTACCTGAGCGGCGGGGAGTACGAAGGATTCGACGTGATGCCAAAAGCGATCGAGTGGTGCCAGGAGAATATCTCCTCTGAATATCCTAAATTTCGTTTCCAAGTAGCCGACGTCTATAACAAGGAGTATAACCTTAGGGGGACATACAAAGCCTCGCAATACGAGTTCCCATATGAGGACGAGTCGTTCGATTTCGTTATCCTCACGTCCGTATTCACGCATATGCTCCCCGAGGAGGTATCTAACTACCTCTCCGAGATCGAGCGGGTGATGAAGCCTGGAGGGAGAACCGTAATTACTTTCTTCCTCCTGAACCAGGAGTCTCTGAAGCTCGTCGGGTCAGGCATGAGCACCATCGACTTCAGATACGATTTCAGTGTATATCGAGTAAAGGAAAAAACACGCCCGAAGCCGCTATCGCCTTCCAGGAGGACTTCATCAGAGACCTCTATAAGGAGAAAGGGTTGAAGATAGCTGAGCCGATTCGTTACGGCTCGTGGTCCGGCAGAGAAGATTCCTTGAGCCTTCAGGACATTGTAGTGGCTCACAAGCCGGGCCTACCCTGACTCGTCTCTCAAATTTCGTGATCCCCCTTAATACGCGACGCTTGTGGGGATGGATACCCGATAGACTTCGAAGCCGGGCGTATCGACGACGGTGCGCAGAAGAAGCGGCAGGAAGTATACTTGGTTTTGATGAAAAAGACCGAAGACCTACGGGTCGTGGCGTTCGGTGGCGGAACGGGGTTACCGGTGTTGCTCCGGGGGTTCAGAGACCGGGTCGGGGATCTGGTCGCGGTCGTCACGGTGACGGACGACGGGGGATCGAGCGGACGGTTGCGGCAGGAGTTGGGGGTGGCGCCGCCTGGGGACGTGAGGAACTGCCTTGTCGCTTTGGCGGGGCGAAAGCGTCTCGCCGAGGTCTTTGACTACCGCTTCGAGAGCGGGGGCGACCTCTCTAATCACTCGGTTGGAAATATCATCATCGCAGCGCTCTCGGATATAGCCGGAGGGTTCTGTGAGGGGATCGAGCAGGCCGCCCGTTTCTTGCGCACAAAAGGGCGGATCTTTCCGGCGGCGATCGAGAGCCTCACCTTGGTGGCCCACTTCGCCGACGGTACGATCACCCACGGCCAGCTAGCCATGCACGCGGTGGGGAAGCCGGTACAGAAGATCACGGTCGAGCCGGAGGGGGCGCCGGCGCCCGAGGGGGTTGTCGAGGCGGTCGAGGAGGCGGACGTGGTGGTCTTGAGCTCGGGGAGCCTGTTTACGAGCACCATCCCCGCTCTTTTGGGCGGCGGGACTAAGGAGGCGCTAACCTCTTTCCGGGGGCCGGTGGTGTACGTGGCGAACCTGATGACCCAACCGGGGGAGACGGATGGTTTTGCGGTCTCCGATCATCTGCGGGCTATAGCCGAGCACGTCGGGCCGAGCGTGACGGACGTGCTCGTTCACCGCGGCGGGCTGCCACGTGCGTTCGTCGAGCGTTATGGGGCCGAAGGGGCAGCGCCCGTGGTGGTGGACCGTAAGAAGATCCGGGCTCTAGGCGTAAGGGTGCGGGAATCGAACCTGATCTCGCACGAACCCGAGCCCGCGGTACGCCATGATGCATTGCGACTCGCCGAGGAGGTACGCGAGGTTGCCCTCGTTCGGCTCTGAGCTTAAGCGGCAGCTAGCCGCCCGTACGGGAGATCCGGGTAGCCTGCACCGAAGGGCTGAGCTCGCCGGCCTTACGGACGCCGCCGGCACCCGAGACGACTCTGGAACCACCATCTACACCTCTAGCGCGGCCGTCGCCCGCTCAGTGCTCAGGCTCTTACGCTCGGAGTTCGGGCTTGAGCCTCGTCTCGACAGGTCCGGCCCAGAGCACTTCGGACGAGCCCGTTATGCGGTTCGCGCCGAGGGTAACCGGGCTGTTCAGGCCACTGAAGAGCTTCGTTCCGAGCGGGAACGGGCCTCAAGAGAGGTAGGTCATGCTGGGGTCGCATACTTTCGGGGCGCCTTTCAGGGCGCTGGTTCCGTCACTCACCCGGGCTATCGCCGCGGTCATCACCTAGAGTTCGTCCACGTGGATGAGGAGTTCATAAAGCGCGTTGCTCGTCTTGCGCGGGCGCCCCTTAGGGTGGTGGAGCGCCGGGGTCGGTGGGTGGCGTATACCAAAAGCGCCGACGGGGTGACGATACTCCTCTCCCAGATGGGCCTTCACGAGGCAGTTCTGGAGTACGAGGCCTGGGCTGTACTAGGTGAGGCCAAGGCCAACGCTAATCGGCTGACGAATTTCGACGCGGCGAACGCCGCGCGCACCGCCGTCGCCGCTGCCTGCCAGCAGGAGGCCTTGCAAAGCCTCGATCCTGAAGGGCTACCCAAAGCGCTCCGCGAGATGCTGGAGCTCCGGCTCGAGCACCCGGACGTTTCCCTCGCCGAACTCGCCCGACTCGGCGGTCTCACCAAGAGCGCTGCGAACCACCGGTTAAGAAGGTTGTTAGCTCTTAGCAGCTGGCCGCCAGCCATTAGCAAGTAAGAAAGGGTGGCGAATTTTGTATAAATCTCACATAAGTACTGGGTGCACCTGCCCATTAACGCCCAGTGCGAGGTAGAGTAAGAATCCCGCTGCTGCTACCAAGATTACGATGAGCTCTAATGCGTCGGAGTCCCATGCTCTCTCCTCCTCTTCCCTTCGTTATAGCCCGTCCTAGATGACGCCGACCGAGTCCCGGTGCATCCTCAAGGAAAGACGACTGCTTGAGCTACCGTGCAGGATGTTGCTTTGTAGAAATCCGCTCCTGAGAGAATCGCGCTTATAACGGACGCAGGTAGGATCAAGCAAAAAAGCTGATAGCTGATAGTAAAAAGCCTTCAGTTGTTAAGGGTTGGTAAGGGGAGAACGATTAGGAGACAATAGGGGATAAACAAGAGACGACGAACGGAGGATTTTATGGCCGTACGCGTAGGGATAAACGGTTTTGGCCGGATCGGGATGCTGGTCGCCAAGGCAGCGATGCAAAGAGGTGGCGACGACGTCGAGATCGTGGCGATTAACGATCTGGCGCCTATGGAGGGTATGGCCCTGTTGTTCAAGCGCGACTCAGTGCATGGGATCTGGCCCGAGGAGGTGAGCGTAGACGGCAGTATCTTACGCATCGGCGACCGCGAGATCAAGACCTTCTCCGAGCGCGACCCTAGCGCTATCCCCTGGGGCGACGTGGGTGCGGACGTGGTCGTCGAGTCAACCGGGGTCTTCACGAGCCGCGACGGGGCCGCGGGGCACCTCGAGGGCGGTGCCAAAAAGGTCGTCGTCTCTGCTCCCGCCAAGGGCGTTGACGCCACCTTCGTCTACAAGGTCAACCACGAAACCTATGCCCCAGAGAGCGACCACGTAGTCTCAAACTCTTCTTGCACCACTAACTGCGTCGTCCCGATGGCCAAGGTGCTAGTAGACTCCTTCGACATGGAGTCGGCCTACATGACCACCTGCCACGCCTACACCAACGACCAGAGCCTCTTGGATGCGGCCCACAAGGACCCCCGGCGCGCCCGCACCGCGCCCCAGAACATAATTCCGACCTCTACGGGCGCAGCGCGCACTATAGGCGTGATCTTTCCGGAACTTCAGGGCAAGGTGGATGGTATGTCCCTGCGCGTCCCCGTCCCAGATGGCTCCATCACCGACTTCGTCGCCAACCTCGCACGCGAGGTCTCCGTCGACGACGTGAACGCCGCCTTTAAGGAGGCCGCCGAGGGCGAGTTGAAGGACATCCTCGAGTACTCCGAGGCTCCAATAGTCTCGAGCGACGTCGTCGGCAACCCGGCGAGCTGCATCTTCGACTCGCAACTCACGATGTCTAGCGGCAAGACTGTTAAGATCCTCGGCTGGTACGACAACGAGTGGGGTTACTCCAATCGAACCGTCGACTTGGTGCGGTTTATCGGCGAGAGCCTGTAAAACGGGTTCGAGAGCCTCAGGTTCGCCTCATGAAGGGAGGTTAGAGGTATGGATAAGCTATGAAGAAGCTGAGCGTGAAGGACCTGGACCTGCGGGGTAAGAGGGTGCTCGTACGGGTAGACTTTAACGTGCCGGTCAGGAACGGGCGGGTTATGGACGACTGGCGTATCGAGCGGTCGCTCCCGACCATCCGGTATCTTCTAGAGAGAGGCGCGCGTCCGATCCTGGTCTCGCACCTCGGCCGTCCCAAGGGTAAGCCTGATCCAGAGTGCGTCATGGACCCGGTCGCTCGCAGGCTCGAAGAGCTCCTCAGGGCGCCAGTTCTTAAGCTCGACGCTGCCGTCGGAGATAAGGTCGAGGAGGCGATCGCCGCCTTTAACGAAGGCGTCGTGCTGCTCGAGAACTCCCGCTTCTACCTCGGCGAGACGAAGAATGACCCCGAGTTCTCCAGGCAGCTCGCCTCTCTGGCCGACCTGTACGTGGACGACGCCTTCGCGGTTGCCCATCGGACGCACGCGACCGTCGTGGGCGTCGCAGAGCTCCTGCCCGCCGCGGCCGGGCTTCTTATGGAGGAGGAACTCGACACCCTCGACAAGGTCCGGCGCAGCTCGGAGCGACCCTTTGTAGCGGTCCTCGGCGGGGCCAAGGTCTCGGACAAGCTCGGGGTGATAGAGAGCCTGCTCGAGCTCGCGGACACCTTGCTTATCGGTGGCGCTATGTGCTTCACTTTCTTCAAGGCGTTAGGCTATGAGATCGGGGGCTCCCTCGTCGAAGACCTCTATTTGACGGAGGCGAAGCGCCTCATAAACGAGGCTGGCGAGAAGATAGTCCTGCCCGTGGATGTGGTGGCGGCCGCGAAGATCGAGGAGAACGGGCCGATAAAGGTCGTAAAGGTTGAAGAGTTTCCGACTGGTCTGATAGGCCTGGACATTGGTCCGGAGGCGGTCGAGGAGTTTAAGAGCTATATAGCGGGCGCGAAGACCGTTTTCTGGAACGGGCCGATGGGTGTCTTCGAGATCGACGCCTTCGCGAAGGGTACGGAGGGCGTAGCAAGGGCCGTCGCCGAGAGCGGAGCCGCGAGCATCGTCGGCGGTGGGGACGTGGTCGCGGCGGTGAGGAAGTTCGGGCTCGAAAGCCAGATGAGCTTTATCTCGACGGGTGGCGGGGCTTCTCTAGAGTACGTGGAGGGCACGGCGTTGCCAGGAGTGGTTGTGCTGCCTGAGAAGGGGAGCCTTTAGAGTGGATCAACGGCGGGTACGCAGGCCGCTGATGGCGGCGAACTGGAAGATGAACAAGCTCGTGTGGGAGGCGGAGGACTACATGACACGGCTGTTGCCCCAGATCTCTGACGCCGACGAGGTAGATGTCGCCGTCTTTGCGCCGTTTACCTGTCTCGGCATGGTTGCCCGGATGGTACAGGACACGCCTGTTATAGCCGGGGCCCAGAACTTCTACTACCAGGACTCGGGCGCGTACACGGGGGAGATCTCGGCGCCGATGCTCGAGGATATTGGGGCCGGGGCGGTCATAATCGGGCACTCGGAGCGGCGCGCGCTCTTTGGCGAGACCGACGAAATGGTCGCCCGAAAAACTGCCAGGGCCGTCTCCGCCAAGCTCCTCCCTGTCGTCTGTGTCGGCGAGACCAAGGAGGAACGTGACGCCGGCAGGATGTGGGATAAGGTCTCGGAGCAGGTCCGGGCGGTCTTCGACTTCCTCGACGCGAACCGAATCGCAGGTGACGATCTCGTCTTCGCTTACGAGCCCGTCTGGGCTATCGGGACCGGGGATGTGGCCTCCCCAGCGGATGCGCAGGAGACTATTGGGCGTATGCGTGTTTTACTGGGGGAGCTTATCGGAGAAGATTTTGCCGGGGAGGTCCGTATACTCTATGGCGGTTCGATCAAGCCGGGGAGCGTAGGCGAGATCCTGGCGCAAAAGGACGTGGACGGCGGCTTGGTGGGCGGTG
>DATHAB010000196.1:0-13456 GCA_035296885.1 Rubrobacteraceae bacterium | reverse complement strand
GACCCTCGGATACATCTTAGACCTCGACTTTGTAGTTGAGGGCGACTTCGTCTCCGGGTTGACCACGAAAACCCCAGTTGTGCTTCGGCGTCTCCGCGATAGTCACCTCGAGGTCGGCGGGAGCCAAGTCCAACTCCCTTTGCGCTCTCTCGAACAGCAAGCGGATAAAGGTCTTCTTCGTTTCGACCGAGCGACCCTCGAACATGCTGATCTCGTCGATGGTGTAACGCGGCGTTCGTCCGACAGGATAGTAGAAATCCTTGGCTTCGAATGGGAAAAACGGTGCGCCCGTTTGTCCTGTGGGTACGAAAGCGCGTCCACGACGCAGGAGTGGATCACGTCGGAGAGTTTGACCTTGATCGGGTTGAGATGTTTTTTGACGCCGTAGATTTTGATTTGAGCCACTGAATCTACCCCTTCTCATTACACTACCGTTCGATAAGGAGGGTAGCAAGGGGGCAACCTATTCACCACATAAACCCTAGCCCCACTAGTAGCGTTCTGACTCGACCAGTGCGCCTTCTGATAGCTCATAGGAGTTTACACAAGCGTTATCAGCAGTTTTTTAACAGCGGAGCTTTAGCCGGGAAGCTCAAATATTTTAACCATCGCAATTCGCGGGCCTTCTCGAGCTCGCACCTAACCACCCTTCCAGGTTCCGTTTCTTTCGCAATGCGGTAAAAATAGCGCGTGGAGATCTTCGAGAACCTATCCGCCAGTTCGCGTCTAGAGCCTGACGAGCTCGATGCTTACTCTCGAGCCGTACGCGAGGTGACCAAGCGATTGGGGCCGGCAGTGATCTCGATCGGCTCCGCGAGCGGGCGCGGCGGCGGGAGCGGGGTCATCCTGGGCTCGGACGAACAAGCAGCCACCGCAGTCACAAATAGCCACGTCGTGCGTGGCTTGAGTAGACGATCTGGCAGGTCCGGCGGGGGTAGCAGCCTGAGGGTAGCACTCGCTGACGGGACGACGGTGCCTGCGGAGGTTCTGGGTGCCGATCTACCAAGCGATCTGGCGGTGGTGCGCTTCGAGCCCGAAGGGGAGTTCGCCGTAGCTCCTTTAGGAGAGGCGCACAATCTCGTTGTAGGACAGCTCGTGGTGGCGATTGGGAGCCCATTAGGGTTTCAGCGGACCGTGACGGCGGGCGTGGTAAGCGCTTTGGGGCGTTCGATCCGGGGAGAAGGTGGTCGCCTGATCGAGAACGTGGTCCAGACAGATGCCGCGATCAACCCCGGCAACTCAGGCGGTCCTTTGGCCGATACCTCTGGGAGGGTTATCGGAATCAACACGGCTATTATCGGCGGAGCTCAAGGGATAGGCTTTGCGGTGCCGGTCTCGTCGGCTTTTAGGCGTGTGGTCTTTTCCCTGGTAACCGAGGGGCGCGTCAGGCGAGCTTTTCTGGGCGTGATGGTCGCGAGCCGTCCGCAACAGGACGGCGCCGGTTCACGGAGTGGCGCACAAGTCGAGAGCGTCTCGCCGAACAGCCCGGCCGACAGGGCAGGCGTTAGAGCTGGGGACTTGGTCGTGGGCTTCAAGGACAATCCCGTCCGCTCCACGGACGACCTGTTGAACCTCCTGGACGAATCGGTGATAGGGCGCGATACAGAGTTGCGCGTGCAGCGCGGCAGGGACGAACTGACCCTTAACGTCAGGGCCCAGGAACAGCCTGCGGATTAAGAGAACGAACGGAACGAACGGAGGAAGAACATGCCGGACGTAACGCTGGTGGTGCGCGGCCTCGAGACTAGAGAGTCCGAACGCGTGGAGCGGGCGCTCGCACGGCTCGATTTCGTAGGCTTAGTAGACACCGACCCGGCAAAGGAGCTCCTGGCCGTCTCCTACGAGGGCGGGGAGGCGGAGCTGGACCGTATCTGGCAGGTAGTACGGGACGCGGGGTACGAGCCCGAGCTCACGCCCGGTGCCGGGGAAGTAGCGGGAGGCTAGTAGTTGGACGAGGCTTCCCTCTCTCCGGCGGAGGCGGCGCGCCTCTTGGGCATCTCAGAGGGCGAGGCCGGCGAGCTCACCCGCTCTGATGGCCGCGTCCCACTGGAAGCCGTCCGCGAACAAGTCGGGGCGACAGCGCTTGAGTTCGCGCGAGAGCTGGTCCGCGCCCGTGAGGACGTCGGACGTCTCGAGGGCCAATTGAAGGAAATTCGGGTGACAAACTTGAGGCTCCAAAAGGAGGTCAATGAGGGTGTCGAGGAGCGCCGCCGGCTCACGGAGGAGGTCCTGGAGCTCAGGGCGGCAGCCCAAGAGCGATTGATGCTTATGGAGCGCATAGAGCATATAGCCGGGATAGAGCAAGACCTGGCAAATGCTGAGTCGGAGTTAGAGAAGTTACGCAATAGAAAGCTTCTGGCCCGGCTCTTCAACCGCTCCTAAAAGGCGCGGCCGGGCGTTCAGCGTCATCTTAATTCCGACCCGTGCTCTATTTTCTAGCTCCTCCCGGGTCTTTCTCAGGTCTTACTTGATCTGTTCGGTCTTCCGCGCTCGTCTGGCCCATACCCAGGCGGCCGCGAGGAACACGACCACGGTGGCGGTTGCTACGAGCCATTCGATACTCGCGTAGGGTTCGAGATACTCCCGAAGAGCTACATCCGCGAAGACCATCTCCACGGCTATATATACGAGGAGCCCGGCGCCAGCGTAGATGAGTACGGGGAGACGATCCAGCAAAAAGGCGAGCAAGGCACTCCCGAAGATGACCAGCGGTATCGTCATCGTTATACCTACAGCGAGGAGCAATAAGTCGCCTCCAGCGACGCCGACGAGCGCGATCACGTTGTCGAGCGACATAACGGCGTCCGCCACGATGATGATCTTTATAGCATCCCACGTGCTCGTCCCAGCCTGGACCTTGCCCTCTTCGTCATGGTCGTCTTGTACGAGCCTCCAGGCAATCCAGAACAGCAAGAGCCCCCCAACCGCCTGCAAGAACGGCACGGCCAGCAGGTAGGACACTACCGCCGCGAAGATCAAGCGTAACACCACAGCGCCGGCGGCACCCCAAATAATCGCCTGGCGGCGCTGGGATCCTTCGAGCCGGCGAACGGCCAGGGCGATCACCACGGCGTTGTCGCCGGCGAGGATCAGGTCGACGCCGAGCACGAGCAAAAGCCCAACGAAAAATTCTCCACTTATAAAATCCGGCAAGGTCAACCCCTACCCTTCTCGAACGCGCATGCCCGTTCTACAGATTTATCAAAGCCCGCGCATTGTAGCCTGAAAGATCACCGGAGAACTGCGCAGCCGCGCCGTGGAACGTGCTAAAGCGCCAACTGGTAGAGCGCTGCCCCCAAAAACACGACGTATAGAGAACCTGCGCCCAGCATCTGCCACGCCTTCAACGGAGCCTTACGTAGCAAAAGTAAGAAGAGGACCACGCCCGAGGCCAGAGCCATCCCCGCAGAGAGTGCGTTGAGGAAATCCAACTCCCAGCGTGTAAACAGGAGCCCTAAAGAAACCGGCAACGTGCTCTGAAAGACCATCGCCCCGGTTATATTACCGAAGGCCAGGGTGTCCTTGTCGTCCCTCAGCCAGATCACGGAGTTGAACTTCTCGGGCAGCTCCGTCGCCAGGGGGGCGAGTACCAGGGAGATCAAACCAGCCGGTATACCAAGCGATTCCGAGGTATGCTCGACACCTCGGACGAAGATGTGGGCGCCCACCCCCATTACCACCAACGTCCCGAGGAGCTGGGCTACGACGGCCCAGGTCGGCGCCCGACCCCACGAGGACTCGGGCCAGAGCGTAAGGTTATCCGGCGTGTCCCCTAACCCCTCTCCCCCGGCTACTATGGTTCGCCACACGTAGAAGGCGTACGTTCCGACCAGCAGGATCGCCACCACCACCTTCACGTAGGTCGGCAGCGCCACGATGCCCGCGCCAGCGGCCACCGCGAAGGCAGGGAGGAAATACGCCACGTCCCGTCTGGTGACCCGCTTTTCTATCACGATGTCCGCCCCGTTCTCCCTACGACGCCGGAAGCCCAAAGCCGATATCCCGATTAGGAACATGGCGAGCGTTGCGAGGAGGAACGGTGCTCCGAGAATCGCCCCGATACCGATCTCGCTGGCGGCCGCTCCGGCGCTCTCGCCGGCGAGGGCGGCCCCGACGAGGGCGACAACCGGAATCATAGTCTCCGGCAGGGCCGTTCCCACAGCTGCGAGTATGCTCCCGATCGCGCCTTGACCCAGGTTCAGCCGGTCGCCAAGCATCTCTACCGCGTTGGTGAACAGCACGGCGGCCCCAAGTATCGCCGCGAGGGCGACCACCAGTAGCAAGACAGTCACCAAAACAGTCCTCCTCAACCCATACGCCTCTTGGACCGAACGTGTTAGATTCATACCCCCCGAGGTAGAATGGAAACCAGCACGGAAACCGGGAGCTCTAAGTCCTTTGGAGAACCTCGAAAATATACTGGTCGCAGTCGCCGACGGCATACTCTCCCCTCAGGAGGCCGCTGATCGTCTGAAGAAGGGAGAGGTCCGGTACCTGGACGAGCTCGCCGCTCTCGACCTGGGCCGCGCGGAGCGCAAGGGCGTACCCGAGATCGTCTACGCCCCCGGCAAGACGCCCGAAGCGGTAACGAGAATCTGCGCCTCGATCCTGGCTCATAAAGAACGGGTTATCGTGAGCAGGTCGACCCAGGAGCACGAGAAGGCGCTCTGTGAAGCTCTCCCCAACATCCCAATCGAGCGTAAAGGAAGAGCACTCGTCTTAGGAACCGGCACACCTACGCCGACCGGCGGACGAATCGTCGTCATAACCGCCGGCACCTCGGACCTCCCCGTCTTGGAGGAGGCCGGCGCGGTGGCCCAGGAGATGGGCGTTGCCGTGAAGAGCTTCCACGACGTCGGTGTTGCGGGCCTTCACCGCCTCGTCGAACCTATCAAAGAACTGCGCGCCTTCGATCCGGACTGCGTTATCGTCGCCGCCGGTATGGAGGGAGCGCTGCCGAGCGTGGTCTCGGGGCTTGTCGCCGTGCCGGTAGTGGGGCTGCCGACGTCGACCGGCTACGGCCCCGGCGGAGACGGCACCGCCGCCATCCTCGGTATGCTTCAGAGTTGCTCCCCGGGCCTCTCGGTCGTCAACGTAGACAACGGCGTCGGCGCCGGCGCCACCGCCGCCCTTGTAGCCAACCGCGCCGCTTACCGCCGCGAAAACCCGAGACACCACCACAGCAACGGCCGGGCCTCCGGTGCCGATCGCTAGGCTGGTGCTTGCGAGCCTTCGTCGCTGTCTTCCCGCCACCGGAGGTCCAGGCAGCGCTAGCCACCAGGGCAATCGAAACGAGTCGGAGCTTGGCAGGCGCCCGTCCCGATGGTGCCGTACGGTGGGCCAGACCCGCGAACGTTCACCTGACCCTGAAATTTTTGGGCGAGGTTCGGGAAGAGGTCTTGGAGGATCTTTGCGCCGTTCTAGAAGAGGTTTGCGCCAAGCACGTACCCTTCGACGCAGACCTTGCGGGGCTTGGCGCCTTCCCGTCGGCACGACGGGCCCGCGTCTTGTGGGCTGGCATTGGCATAGGCTCTGATCGGCTGCGCTCTTTAGCCGTGGACCTAGACGCCGCCCTGGCACCCTTGGGCTTCGAACGCGAAGAACGTGCCTACATGCCACACCTGACGCTCGGGCGCATCCGAGGTCGGCCGGTAAGCTTCGATCTGCCACCGGCTGCAAGAGGAGATCTCAACTTCCGGGTTCGGCGTGTCGAGCTTACGGAGAGCACGCTCAGCGCGAAAGGAGCTGTTTACAGAACCATTAGGGCCTTCGCCCTATAAGGAAGAGAAGCTAGAACTCTAAAAGAAAACCAAGGGACCAACAGACACGAGGATGAAGAGCAGTATCAGGATCATGATGACAACCATAATGAAATTGACCCCGCTCATACCGATTACACCTTTCGTAAGGGATGCTCTACCACTATTTTATCTGTCGGCCGGTCGGACCGCCAGAGGAAGCGTTTCCTTTAGCGGTTAAAGCTCGTTCTGGTAGTACACCCTTCGTTGCGGCGCTGGGGTGTTCTGTTCGACGAGCTTTAAACGAAGGACATGAAACTCCTCGGCTTTGTCAGAGGCGAGCCGTACGTTGGGATCCGGATGCGAGCGGAGCGCGAGGATAGAGTCGAGGGCGGCGCCGACGCTAATCCGCTCTAACCCCCACGCCGGGCGCGGTTCCTTGTAGAAGATCCTGCACTCGTAAGCGTCCTCCGCAACCTCGTAAGACACGAGGATCATCTCCGGCGGGGGAACCACCGCCCGAGGAACGCTCCGCAACTCGTACAACACCTTCCGGCGCCGGTAAACCTCCCGCTGCCGGTCCTCGCGCACGACCTCCGTAAATGCATCACCCTCAACCATAGCGTAAGCTTCGTCACGGGCCTCTTCAGCCGCCCGCACCCACTGCTCGACGCCCTCCAGATCCAGGCACACCTCACAGTTCGGACACCAAAACCCTGCTCCCAGGGCGACCCGTAAGCCCTCCAGATGCAGGCAATTCTTTGCCAGGTCTCCCATCACGGCTACCCATTGTACTCTGTTATTGACAAAAACGCGAGCTAACCCAGAATCTCAGGAATAGATTGTACGTCAACGTAAAGGTTATGCTTAGGGTGGGGTCTAGTCCCGAGTCCGGTAATCTTAAAGAACGCTCCAGGGCTTTGCCTAGCGGTTTTATGAGCAAAAAGCGAGCATGCGAGCGGTGCTAGTTTTTGAGCACGACGGCGGACGTTGAGCATGGGATATGCGGCTGGGGACTAGGGTGGGTGGCGTTCGAGCTTAGGATGGGGTGTTGGTGCAAGCGGTGCAAGTTATAGTTGAACTCGAAGTGTACAAGTCTACTGGTTGGAAGCTGCTCTGTAAGGTTGGTATTCTCTGTGACATGGCGAATGAGCGGCGCGTGGCGCATCTCGTGCTAAACCCTGCCGCCGACAGAGGTCGAGCCGCGACCCGTTGGGGGAGCATCCATACGTATCTGGGGGAGCGAGGGATCAGGGCTGAGTGGCATGTGACGCAGGGAGCTGGGCATGCAGGGCATATAGTTTCGGAGTTGCCGGACGGGGCACTGGTCGTAGCGGTAGGAGGAGACGGAACGGTCCATGAGGTGGCCGCGGCGTGCGTGGGTACAAGGCGGGTGATAGGGGTTCTGCCCGTAGGGAGCGGCAACGACTACATCAAGGCTTTAGGGATCGGGATTAGCCTAAGGCGAGCTTTAGAGGTCGTCGTCGGGGGAGTAGAGCGCTCTGTAGACACGGGCGAGGTCAACGGGATCAGGTTCAACAACGGGCTCGGGATCGGGTTCGACGCCGAGGTTGCCGCGGGGGTTGTACGTGCGCCGAAGTATCTCGGAGGCTTCGGGAGATACCTGTGGTCGGTCGGACGGCTCTTGTGGAGCTTCGAATGTTATGGGGCGCGTATAAAGCTCGCTAGTGGGGAGGAAATCTCGGCTGAGACCGCCCTTGTTGCGGTAGCTTTAGGTACGACCTATGGGGCACGTTTCAGAGTCGCCCCCGAAGCGAGTCTCGAGGACGGCGCGTTCGACGTGGTGTGGAGCGAAGAGGTAAGCCGGGCGGAGGTGTTAAGGCTCGTCCCGGCCGTGCTCCGGGGTACGCACCTTACGCATCCAAAGGTACACTCCACCCGGGCGTCCGAGGTCGAGGTACATCTCGAGAAGCCGACCCTGGCGCAAGTTGATGGCGAGGTGCTCTCTCCCACACGCAACTTTCGGGCGCGGGTGCTGCCGAACGCCCTTCGCGTCCTGGCACCCAGAACCCAGCCCGAGCCCTTTCCTTGAGCGTGTGATCCTGCATAGAGAACCTTTAAACGCTCTGCGATGGTCCAGAAAGATCTTTCAAGCGGGCCAATTGTCCTCTCCCTAGCTCAGGCTTGCTCTGCAAGCCCGCTCACGACGAAGCAAGGCCGTTACTCGTCGAGCGGATCGCGGACCACAACCCCAAGGCTAGCCTGCGGTGCAGCTTTCATAAGCTCTCGAATTGTGGCAAAATCACGATCCACATCTCTAAACCGAGGTGTAAAGGTGGAAGTTGTGGTCGGGCAAGTTCTTTGCAGAGGACGGTACAGAAGGCATGAGGGCTTTCGTTTTTCCGGGGCAAGGCGGCGGGGTGATCGAACCAGAGGCTTGGCTGTTGCCAACGATACGGCAGGTCGTAGGGGAGCACATCCCGGAGCAGGTCAAGCTCTTCGCACGCGCAGCCCAGGACGCCGACGAGAGCCGTGAGCTGGATCTCCACCCAGACGTGGTGGCTGGGCACTCTCTGGGCGAGTATGGCGCAGCCTACGCCGCCGGTTGCTTCGACCTTCAGACAGGACTCTGGCTCGTCGCCGAGCGCGACCGCTTTCTGGCCGAGGACGCCAAAGAGGTGCCGGGCGGCATGGTCGCCATCCTCAAAGCCGATCCCGCAGAAGTAGAGAAGGCTCTAGACAATTCTGAGGGCTCTGTGGTCGCCAACTACAACTCCCCCCACCAAACCGTCATCTCGGGCCTAAAAGGCGCTCTAGGAGACGCGGTCTCCAGGATTCGAGGACGCGCCATCCGCCTTAATGTCTCGTTTGCTGCCCACTCGCCATACGTGGCCGCCGCCGGGGAGAAGATGCGCAGCGTCTTGGAGGCGGTGGAGTTTCGTGGACCTGAAGTTCCCGTCGTAAGCGCCGTGGACGGAAGCATCCTCCAAACCGCGGACGCGGTAAAAGAAGCCCTGAAAACCCAGATAGTCGCGCCAGTCCAGTGGGTCAAGGTCGTCGAAACTTTAGCCCAGATGCGAGTCGAGGAGTGGATAGAGCTCGGGGGAAGCGGCGTCCTGACCCGGATGCTCAAAGACTTTGAGCTTCCCTCGCTCAAAGGCATGACCTTCGAGGACTTGCGCGTCCGCCTCTACGGGCAGCCCCAAAGCTTGCTGTCCCGCGAGGAAGGCGGAGAAGAAGCCCACCGCTCCTAGGGCACAGGGCCTAGCGAAACCGGTAAGCGCTTACAGATTCTGATACGTCTTTTTTCGGCCAACCGGGCAGATAAAAGATCGAGAACGCAAAAGAGCCGGAGGCGCAATACCCCGGCTCTTTTCGCTATATCTCTTCCGGTCGCTTACCTACCGCGCTGCTTCGGCCTCGGTCTCGATCCGCGCCTCCTCCTGGCTGATGGCTCCGCCTGCGAGGGCGACGATGTCGTCCTCGATCAAAGAGACCGTGCCGTCCATGCTCGCCCAGACGCCGATGGAGAATCCCTCGTCGACGGGCTCCCCTATCTTCTGCTCGTACTCGACCTCATCGCCCTCAGAGACGAGCGGCGTGGCTGGCTTTAGGAAACGGCCGCCCAAGGGCAAGTGTACACCTGAGACCTTGCCCACCAAGGAGACGATGCCCTCCTGGGGGCGCTTCGTCTTTATGTTGGCATACTCCTTGCTCGGCGTGCCCCTTGGGATGAGCAGGAAGCCGTTCGTCGTCCGGCGCACATAGGCGTCGCCCATCCCGAGCTCTTCGATGCCCATCTCGTTCAGGTATGGCCCGCCGTCGATCACAGAGAGATGGCTCGACCTCTCGACGTCAACCCCCGCCATCCTGATAACCTCCGTCGCCGAAGCCCCAAGCGGCGCCTCAAAGAGCTTGAGCTCCATCCCCTCGCCGTAGACCTGCAGGAACTTCGTGGTGACGGGCTTGCCCAAAAAGAACGCTCTGTAGACGTTCAGCAGGGTCTCGGAGTTGTTGACGATTATGCCGGCGTCGAGGGGCAAGCCTGGACGTTTGGAACCATCGGGTAGCTCCACCCGGCGTGGCACCTTCGTGTCGGTGGCGTGCTTGATGAGGGTCTTCTCTTCGCCCAAAGAGTATTTATCCGGGACGTAGCGGACGTCGTAGAGGCTGTCGGCATGCTCTTGGTAGTTCGCGAACCACTCCCGGTCCTTCTCGTGGACGCCCATCGAGATCTGCTCGATACCGAAGATCTCCTTCATCCCCTCGAAGACGTTAAGGAACTCCTCAAAGTACTCCCGGTGGATCATCTTGTCTGCCCAGTAACCTGGCTCGCTCTCTGTGGCATTCACGATCATCATCGGCTGCGGGTTCTTGTACTTGAAGTACGTCGGGAAACCACCACCCCCCGCGCCCACGATACCAGCATGGCGCATAATCTCTACAGCCTCTTCCTGGCTTAACGCCTGGACCTCATCAAGCGTGCGCTTCCTTAGCTCAGCCACAATCTGATGCCCTCCATAAGAGTCGTCCGATATGCTGCTTGCAGTTGCTAACTCTGCGAAATCATTACAGCAAGTATACTCCCTGCATCTTTGTGTTGCTAGATCAGAGGCACCACGGTCTGATACTATAAGTGCGACCATGAAGCTCACGAGGCGCACGTCTACCATCTTGCTCGTCATCGGCCTCTACATGCTGCTGACGTGGGGATTTAGGGTGTTTACCTGGATCGAGGAGTTTCAGGCCGGAGCCCTTGTAGCGCCCGGGGTTCATTTTACATTGGTGGTCGTAGGTCTGGCTATCGGCGTCTACCTCACTTACCTCGGCTTCAAGGGCCGCAGGGCGGCTAGCCGCTCGTCCTAGCTGTGTCCGGTTGGCGCTGAAAGCATCACGGCAACTTCGTTGCTAAGCACCGTGCTGACGTTGCTAAACGGAGGACACAGGGCAATATACAAAGGCCTCGCCAGCGAAAATATGGTAAACAAAGTCTCATTAGACAAGTGGGTAAGCTTCACGTCGGTTGCGTGGCCCTCCTTATAGCGAAGATCCAAAACTTTTTGGGAGCACGTTTTTGAGAAGGATGTTTTTAGTAGCGCTGATAGTTGTGATCTTGAGTTCTTGCAGCAGTGCTCAACCCGCAACCCCGGAGAGCGCCGCTACTCCGCAGGACAACCTCCCCGTCGAAGAATCCGCGTCCCTAACGGTAGAAGAAGGCCTAGCCGACGAGCCGAGCACCTCAACATCCGCCGCCCATTCCGATTCGGTATCTGAACCTGGTCCCAGGAGCGAGAACACTCTAACCAGCCCGGCCACCGGCACATCCGGCATGGCCAGCAGCGCCCACCCTTTAGCGACGGAGGCTGGCCTTGATACCCTCGCCGAAGGAGGCAACGCCTTCGACGCAGCGGTGGCAATGGCCGCTGCTTTAAACGTCGTAGAGCCGATGATGAGCGGCATCGGCGGGTACGGAGCCATAGTAGTTTACGAAGCCGAGAAAGGCGAGACGTGGTTCCTAGATCCCGGCAGCAGGACGCCTGAGGCGCTAGACCCGAGCACGTTCCGTCCCCCGACACCGAACCTCGTACAGAATCGGTGCGGCGCCAAAGCCGTTACTACACCGGGAAATGTGGACGCCTGGGAGGCCCTCTCAAAGGACTACGGCAAGCTCTGGTGGCAGCGCCTCTTCGACCCGGCCATACAACTTGCCGAAGGGGGGTTCGCCGTGAGCGAGATCACCGCCGGATGGATCGGCGCCTCGTTCCCCTACTTCCCGGAAAACGCGAAGAGAATATACGGTAACAACGGGACGCCTCTTAGGGCAGGAGAGCTCCTTGTACAAGAGGACCTAGCAAACTCCTTAGGGCTTATAGCCGAACAAGGCGCAGCCGCGATGCGCGACGGCGAGCTGGGCCAGGCAATAGACGCTACCATGCGAGAGAACGGCGGCTTTCTAACTATAGACGATCTACGGAACAACCGCGCCGCGTGGCGCAAGACCATCAGCAGCAACCATGGAGACTACGAGGTGATCACGGCATCTCCCCCGGCTACCTCGTGGGGCGCACTCCTCCGGCTGGGGATGATGGACCAGCTTGGCCCGGAATCTTTCTACCACAACAGCACCCAGTACCTGCACACGGTCGCCGAGGTCAACAAGCAGGCTTCTTTAGCAACCCGAACATACGTCACCGGCGATCCGGAGACGCAAGGGACGCCGCTTGACCTGCTGCTCTCGGAGGATTACTGGGCCCAAGAAGCCGCAAAGGTAGATCCTACGCGGGCAGCGCCGACCGTACCGTTCGGGCAGTTCGGTACGCCCACGAATTGCCCGCCCCAGAACTATGCGTCTACGAGCTCCACCGCCGCCCAAGAGACCTCTCAGGGACACACCACACACTTTGTAGTGGCTGACAAAGAGGGAAACGTGGTGAGTGCTACGCAGACTCTAGGCAACATCTTCGGGAGCAAGGTGATGCCGCTGGGTACAGGCATCTGGCTCAACGACTCGATCGCCTGGTCCCGTTTCGAACCGGCGGGGAACCCCTTCGACGCCTACCCCGGCCGCCTGAGACCCATAGCGCTCGGTCCGACCCTCGTCATGAGCGACGGGAGGCCCTGGGCCGCGATAGGGACCCCCGGCGGCCGCACCATCCTGCAAACGACGCCGCAGATGCTGATGAACCTCATCGACTTCGATATGGATGTTCAGCAAGCGATCGCCGCTCCCCGAGTAAGCTCTGTAGCCCCGAGTGCGCTCGTGGTCGAGGCCGGTGTACCGCAGTATGTGCGTAGCCAGCTGTCGGCCCTGGGCCACAACGTACGGGTGGAAGAGCGAGGCTTGGGGAACGCTCACGGTCTAACCATCGAATACGACTCCAAGGGCAAACCAACCAGGTTCGCGGGAGGAGCCGATCCACGAGGCCAAGGATCCGCAACCGGATACTGAGTACTCGAAGATCTAGAAAAAAGGGGCACTCATATTCCTCTTCTTCGGCGAGCGGCCGTAGAGGCCTTAGAGCGTCTCGGGTGTGGCGCCGCTCTCTACGACCGGGTAGTTTGGTACGGTGTGCCGAAGGAGCTCCAGGGCCTTCTCGTCTTCCCCCTCGCGGGCGAAGAAGGTCATCTCCTCCGCAGCCTCCAAGGGGTCTGAGGAGGCCGGGTCCTTGGGGATGAGGCGAAAGACCATGGGGTGGTCGGTCGCAGCGCGACGCTCGGACCCCTCGAAGAGCGTCTCGTGAAGCCTCTCGCCGAGCCTCAGGCCTATAAATTTTATCTCCACGTTCTTGGCGCCCATCACCTCGATCATCTTGCTCGCCAGGTCTACTATCTTCACGGGGCGTCCCATCTCCAAGACGTAGGTGCCGTAGGAGTCGGCCATCGCGCCGGCCTGAAGGATCAGGGAGACCGACTCGGGGATGGTCATGAAGTAGCGCGTCATCTCTGGGTGAGTCACCGTCAGCGGCCCCCCAGCCTCGATCTGACGCCGGAAGGTGGGTACCATGCTCCCCCGGCTCCCTAAGACGTTCCCGAAGCGCACCGAGGCGTAGAGCGTTTGTGGGTACTCAGCAGCCGCCGAGTGCACGAGCATCTCTGCAAAGCGCTTCGTCGCTCCCATAACGTTCCCTGGATTGACCGCCTTGTCCGTCGAGACGTTGATAAACTTCTCCGTTCTGAACTCCCCGGCAGCCCGCGCCACGACTAGAGTTCCGCCGACGTTGTTGAAGACCGCCTCCGAAGCGTGCAGCTCCATGAGC
>DATHAB010000195.1:0-16433 GCA_035296885.1 Rubrobacteraceae bacterium | reverse complement strand
AGCCCAGCGGGGGCGGTGGTTCTCTCTATGGTCTCTACTCTTCCCGAGAGACACAGCACCTGTGTGCGCAGACGCACCTTGGGCTTGAGGTGAGCGCCTTACTCGGCCTCTTGCGTAGTCGAGGTTTCTTCTGGCATCAGTCCAACGAAGCGTTCTGGCGTAATGCAGCAACTATATCTGGTGACACGTAGCTACGTAGCCTCCCCATATGCACCCGCCCTGAAAGGTTAGTTAAAGAGCATAAGTAAAGAGATTCTTTGTGCGCCAAGCATACGGGGTATGTTAGTATTCTGGGGTGGCACGGTGTTTAACCCTTAACGCCAGTTATGAGCCCGTGGCCCTGGTGCCGGTAAAGCGGGCTATCGTGCTCGTTGTCTCCGAGAAAGCGGAGATCGTGGAAGCCAACCTGGATCGGAAGGTACGCTCAGAGAAGGCTGAGTACCCTTACCCTCTGGTCATCCGGCTCGTCAAGTTTGTCGAGATACCTAGGCGCTTGAGAAAGCACGTGACGAACGCGATCCTCTTTGCGCGCGACAACTACAGGTGCCAGTACTGCTCAAAGCACCGGGATGAGCTGAACCGCAAGGAGTGCCTGACCCGCGACCACGTAAAGCCCCTCTCACGGGGCGGCGCGAACACCTGGGATAATGTGGTTGCCGCCTGTACCAAGTGCAACGCGCGCAAGGGCAACCGCCTGCCGATGGAGTGTGGCATGTACCCGAAGAGTACACCGAAAGAGCCCCGCTACGTGGTAATGGTGTGGTACTCGCGGGGCCTCAACGCCGTTCAGCGCCGCTACGTCGAGCAGTTTTACGGAGCGCCGACTGGTCAGGTAGCTGGCTGATTGGCTCGATAGCCGGGAGGCGAGCAACGAATTCGCCGCCGCGCCGCGGAGCCATTAGCCGCGAAGCTCGTGCCGCAGCATAAGGCGAGCAGGAGGCCGCGGGGCGAAAGTGAAAAAGTCGCTGACCAGCTAAAATTGCTTGTTATACTCTCTCTTCGTTGTCGTAGTTTAGTGGGCGGGATCTTTTGGACTACAACGGTTTCGCGGAGGCTACCGCGCGCATCGTCGGCAACATCGAGCGCGTGGTAGCTGGCAAGCGCGAGAAAATTTTTCTGACCGTCGTTGCCTTGCTCGCCGGAGGGCACGTCCTTATAGAGGACGTGCCCGGAGTGGGGAAGACGCTTTTGGCGAGATCGTTAGCCCGCTCGATTGCGGGCGATTTCCGCCGCATCCAGTTCACCCCCGATCTCTTACCCGCAGACGTCACTGGCTTGAACGTCTATAACCAGGGTGAAGGAGTCTTCGAGTTCTGGGCAGGACCGATCTTTACCAACTTAGTCCTGGCTGATGAGATCAACCGCGCAGGCCCCAAGACTCAGAGCGCCCTCCTGGAGGCTATGGAGGAGGGCTCCGTGACAGTCGACGGCAAGACACGCCGCTTACCCGAGCCCTTCGGCGTTATAGGCACCCAGAACCCCGTGGAGCACGAGGGGACGTACCCGTTGCCGCACGCTGAGCTCGACCGCTTCATGATCAAGATGGATCTAGGTTACCCAGATAAGGAGGCCGAGGTCGAACTGTTGAGGCTCTCCGCGGACCCGGTTGGGGACCTGCTCCCCGTAATGGGCCTCGCCGAGTTCTTGGAGATGCGACGGTTGGTCGAGGAGGTCCACGCGAGCGAGGCGCTCTTACGCTATGTCGTCTCGGTAACAAGTGCCACGCGCAAGCACGAGGCGGTCTACCTTGGGGCCTCCCCGCGGGCGAGCCGGATGCTCCTCGGGGCCTCCAGGGCCCACGCTGCCGCCTGCAGCCGTTCCTACTGCATCCCCGATGACGTAAAGGCTATAGCCCCGCACGTTTTGTCGCACAGGATGATCACCGCCCCGGACGCTTCCGTAGGAGGTTCCCGAAACGGCTTCGGTAGCGCCGAAAGGGCTTCGGTGGTGGTGCATGAGATCCTCTCTTCCGTTCCCGTGCACGAGATGGTCTAGGCGCTTTGCTCAGGGTGATACCGACGGTTCGGGGCTGGCAGGCAACCTTTTTCGGGGCGCTCACCCTGGTTGCTGCCCGGCTCACTGGGACGACGCAGCTTTACCAACTAGCTTACGCCTTAGCCGGTCTTTTCGTTGTCGCGCTCGTGCTCGGTTTCTTTTTCTCCCGGGGCTTGGGATACGCACGCCGTATCCCCGCGGGGGAACGCTTCGTGGCTGGGTATCCTTCCCACGTAGAGCTCACGTTCTCAAACGCCTCCGGGACACGAAGCCCCGGTTTAGAGGTGGTAGAGCATCTCCCCGAACGGCGTCGCTTCGAAGTGTTGCCAGTCGAGGGAATCAAGAAACAGACCCTCAGGGAGCGAGTGGTTTTTGCGGAGAGGGGGCTCTACCGGTTCGGTCCGGCGGAGATACGGACCACCGATCCCTTCGGGCTTTTGCGTTTCGCCCGAAGATTCGAAGCGTGCACGGAAGTCGCGGTTTACCCCAAGGTCTTCGAGCTTGCGGGCTTCCCGCTGCGGGGGGGCGGCGCAGAGACGGCGGCGCAAGGCGCCCTCGTGCGGCGCGGAGACGAGTTCTCGGACCTCAGGGAGTATCGACGGGGCGACGACTGGCGGCACATCCACTGGAAGAGCGTCGCGCGCACGGGGGAGCTGATCGTGAAGGAGTTTGCCCAGAACGCGCCGCAACGCCACGCGGTCGTCTTGGATCTTCATCACCCAGGAGGTATCAGTACCTCAGGGGCCGAAGTCGAGGACGCCGTCTCGGTCGCAGGTTCGGTCTTGAGTCATCTTGCTCAAGAGGACCTACCGTTTCGTCTGCTGTGTACCGACAAGGAGCGCAAGGCGACCGCGTTTGGCGTAGACGATGCGGCTTACTGGCAGACGATGGGCCTCCTGGCTACAGTACGGGCCGACGGGTACGCGGAGGTAGGCACCTTTCTGGACGAGATTTTGTGCGAGGGACGCGCGGGGCTCGGGGAAGGCGTAATTCTTGTCTGCCGCTCTTTGGGAAAGGGTATGGTACGAAGCGTAGAAAAGCTCCGGGCGGCCGGGCTCTTCGTGGTCGTCATAGCGCTCGCTGTTCACACTTACCAAACCGGGAACGCTTCGAGTAGCGGGCGCAAGACCGCTTTCGACGAAGAGGTCCGGCGGCTGAAGCTCGCTAGAGCAGTGGTGCGTGTAGTGCGCCGTCCGGGTGGGGTGGCTGCTCTTGCCGAGGGGCGGGGAGCGGCGGGTGCTGTTGGGGGGGCGATGTAGCGGTGCGTGACCTCAAGCTGAGGTTGCCACTGTACGCTGCGGGGCTCGCGACCGGCGGGGCGTTCAGCGTTTTGTTCACCGGGGGGGCGCTGCCCTATCTGCTCGGGGCGGCGCTGGTCGGCATTCTCGTGGGATCTGGGGGAGCCTACAGGTTCGTTATGCTGTTTCCTGCGGCGGCGCTCTATATAGTCTTCGGCGTCTACCGGAGTCTGCCTTTAAGCCTGGGGGGGTGGCAACGACTCTTCGAGGAGATCGGGCAAGACGTCTATGAGGTGACTACCATTATGTACGCCAACCCTATCCCATACGGCGTACACCCCGGCCTGCTCGTAGTTCTCGTTCCTATAGTTGTGATCGTGGTGACCTTCGCGACCTCGGCGGCCATCTACGAGAGGAGCTCCGTTGTCTCGGTCGCCGTGCTCGGTCTAACCATCGGAGCCCTGAGTACCGTCTCCTTTGAAATTGGTATAGGACTTTTCTTTGCTTTCTTCCTCGTCTTTGGCGTAGCCCTTCTGCTCCTCACGGGCGAGGAGGTGGGACGGAGGGAGGGCTTGAGGCCAGCGGCGGTTCTGGGAGGGACGTTGGTGGTCCTTATAGTGCTTGTGCTGCCGCAGACGCCTTTAGCCGAAGAGCTGATCCGGCCGGCGTTGATAGACTGGACCAAGATCGGGGCCGGCGACGCTTCGCGTCTGGCAGTCGAGGCCGACGTCGGGGACTACCTGACCACGGGCCGCAACGCGGAGCTGATGCGGGTAAGGAGCCCGGAGCCCCTGCTCTGGCGCGGGGGGACCCTGGATAGCTTCGACGGCGTCCGGTGGTCCTCGACTATAAAGCCCAGGGAGGAGGATGGCGAGGAGGTCTCGGCCGACGTCTCGACCTTCGAGGTGATGCAGAGGGTCGAGGTACTGGAGGCTGAGACGAACCTGCTCTTTGGGGGGTACCAGATCTCCGCTGTCTCCTTACCCTCCGCCAGCGAGCGCTCCGACGGCTCCTGGACCTCCACGCAGCCCCTCGCTGAAGGTTCCTCCTATACAGTTCTCTCCCGAATACCCCAACCCACCATCTCCCAGCTCGAAACCGCTGGCGCCGCTTACCCTGAGACCGTCCGGGAGAAGTTTCTCCAGCTCCCGGTGGACAGACCTGAGATCTTGCGCCAGACTGCCCAGGAGATCCAGGACATTTACGCGCCGGAGACGCCGTACGCCGCCGCGAGGGGCACCGAGCGGTACCTGCTCTACGACGCCGGCTTTACCTACAATCTCAACGTGGACTACAGCCGGGACGACAAGGCCATAGAGGAGTTTCTCGACGAGAACCGGGAGGGCTTCTGCACCCAGTTCGCGACCTCGATGGCCCTCTTGATGCGCGAGCTCGACGTCCCCTCCCGGGTCGTCTACGGGGCCACCACGGGCAGGCAGGTTGGACCCGACGAGTACGTCGTCACCGGTAACAACATGCACACCTGGGTCGAGGGCTACTTCCCCGGCGTCGGCTGGTACCCGTTCGACCCGACCCCCGGTTTCTCCGTCCCAAGCACGATGGAGTCCAACGCCCCCCGGCCCGACATCCCAAACTACCGGGAGGACACTCCCTCCGAAAATCCGGCCCTTCGAGGGGGGCGGCAACCTCCCCAGCCCGTGCCCGAAAAGGAGGTTGCTTCGGCTGAGGACCGGCCCCAGGACTCTATCGCCGAGGAGACCCCCTCGTCTGCCCTTTACGTGTTCCTACCCATCCTTCTGCTCGCCCTTGTAGCTGCCGTACCGCTTGTCAAGAGGCTGCTCGCTGTCCGTGGGCAACCGGAGGACCTTTATCGGGATCTCGTAGGCCGGCTGCGGGATGTCCTGCCGCTTAGCGGGGTCGCGGCGACAACCGTTGACTCGCCCGCCCTTACCCCAACAGAGCGGCTGTTACTCCTCGCTGGGGCCGTTGGGGTCGAGACGGGGCCATTCCGCGAGTTCGCCCGGGTCTACTCAGAGACCCTCTACGCACTAGACCCGCGTGCAGACGCGGTCCGCGCCTACCACAAATCCCTCCGCGAGTTTGCAAAGCTGCCGCGGTGGAAGCGTACCTTGGGTGCCCTAAATCCGGGCTCGCTCTTCCAACGGGGGCGGCGGGCTTTGGTGGCGTCTCCTACAAGGCTCCAGAAAGCTTTGCGCGGGAGTAAGAAAGGCTGAGAGGATTGCGGAA
This sequence comes from Rubrobacteraceae bacterium, assembly GCA_035296885.1. Classification (GTDB taxonomy): domain Bacteria; phylum Actinomycetota; class Rubrobacteria; order Rubrobacterales; family Rubrobacteraceae; genus Rubrobacter_F. The sequence goes on along the minus strand of DATHAB010000195.1, from coordinate 10,992 downwards.
AGGCGGGTAGCAAAAAGGAGACTCGCGTTGAATTGTGCGGGTAGCGGTGTAATAATTCTTTATAACCTGATCAAACCAGCAACAGCATTCTTTGGAGGTGCTGATGGACCAGAAGACGACGATGATCGTGTCTATCACCGACAAGGCAGCCGAGAAGGTCAACGCCCTTATGGCTGAGGAAGGCGAGGAGGACCTCGCGCTGCGTATCGGTGTCAGGCCCGGCGGATGCTCGGGGTTCCAGTACTCGATCTACTTCGACGACGAGATCAACGAGGACGATGAGGTCATCGAGGCTAAGGGCGTAAAGATCCTCGTTGATGCCATGAGCGTCCCCTACATTATGGGGAGCGAGTTCGATTGGCAGGAGAGCCTCATGGGGGCCGGCTTCGCCGTCAACAACCCGAACGTCGCGGGTGGCTGCGGCTGCGGCAGCTCCTTTACCTGCTAGTAGCCTATTTACCTGCTAGTAGTCTAAAGAGACGCGAGAAAGAAAAGAAGCCCGGGGCCTGCGGCGTGGGCTCCGGGCTTCTCCTTTGGCTTTGTCAGTACGCTGGTTCCTCCGAAACCTGCTGGTCTTTATGAGTTTGGTCGTCCCAGCCTCGTTTACATGCTTGGCTGTCGCCGGTGCTTTAGCTTCGACCCTTGGTGGTTCTCGGAACGCTTTGGCGTTGGGGACGCTGGAGCTGGTGCTCTTCTTCTGGTACGTTCTCCTCCCAGTTAACCTAGTCCTGGCGGCGGTTCATTCGCTCGTCCTCGCTGGCCTCGAAAGGTTTTGGGGCAATGTATTAAAGAGGTGGGCTTGGCTCTTGTCTATACTCGTCTTCCCGCCGATAGTTTTCGCGGGTTCCCTGATCGCGTACAACGGCAGCGTGGAAGTCGCCGCGAACGTCCTGTTCTTGTCCATGCTGTTTTTGCCTTTTCTGGTGGTCTACAGCAGGTTCGCAGCCTTGCCGTACGGCGCAACCCAGCACCTGTCCTGGCAAGCCAGACTTGCCCGCTTCGCGTTCTATAGCGGCATCGCTGGAGCCCTTACCGTGTTGGCAGCCCTCGTGCTCTTCTTACTGTTGCCGTCTTGAGCGCCTTACGAGGAGGACATCTCTAAACCTTGTGCCGTCTGCGCTGATAGTTGACCTTGCCGACTCGGTTTTTACTCGCGAGCTCTGCTTCCGCCTCGTCGTTCACCCCTGACCTCGACAGGGTCGAAAGCATCTCTCATCCTTTCGCCGGTTCTCCATAGAGAGACTGGTTTTCTGTGTTCGTTCCCCTGCGCCCCCCAGATATAATCAGAAAATTCCTGTGCTCAAATCGCCTAGAACGTAGAAGAAGTAGTGACCGTTGGGGATGCTTGAGGTCTTGGCGAGGCTTGTGGCTTGTAGCGGTGATGGTTGTCGGGGAGAGGCCGCCAGGAGAATACCGGACACTATACGGTAGACCGGCCAAGGTCCGGATACGCACGGTGCATTCATTCTTGCCGCCTTGCTGATGCTGATCGCTAAAGGCTGATTGATTTGAATCAGAACCCGGGAATGGGCACGTTTTCGAAGTCCTCTTTGTCCGCGCCGCAGTCGGGGCACTTCTCGGGGAGGTCGCCCTCGATGCTGTAGCCGCAGACAGTGCAGGCCCAGTTCATGTGCTCGACTTCTCCTTGGACTTCGGGCTCTGGCTTCTCGCCGCCGGCTCCTCGCACTTCGTCGGTCATGGCAGATCTCCTTTCGCGTAGGATCGAAGACCCATTATGGCATCGAAAGAACGTAAAGTACTACAAGAGGGCGGCGAACACGTGCATCTGCGACCGCAGCCCTGTCTCTGGCTTGCGCGGTTTCAGTTTGGATCCGGGTTACTTCTTCACCTAGGTGGAGCGTAGGCGAACCAGCCTGGATCCTGTGCCGAACGCCAGCATTGCCACGGCAAGGGCGGACATACCGGTAACGGCCGACCGGGCCACGAATACCTGGATAGCGCGGAAGCCTTCCTCCTGGAAGCCGGCGGCGTGGAACCCAGGGAGTCAAGGACGCGAGCGTTACAAAAACCAGCGTCGCTGCCGAAGCGAGCTGCTGCAAGGATTTGAGAGGACGCTCATCCCCTGGTTCGACTCCGGCTCCTGCCGAAGCCACCTGAGAGACCACTAGGCCAGTAGGGCCAGTCCGCCCAACGTGCTCCCATGTTGCAGGACCTCGTAAACCTATACACGGACCCCGGACGACGCAAGCAGAGTAGCTCGTAGTCCTGAAACGAGATCCACCGCCCGCACTACCTTAGTGGGTGAAGGCGTCCCAGGTCAGATGCTTGAGGGCACCTACCAGGAGAGACAAGACGACGATGAGCAATCGCGAGGGTGGGAGCAAGGAAACCGGGGCCGAGACGCGGCCCATTCTAAGCCTCGAGACGCTTGGGAGCAGCGATAATGGCCGGACGCTCGACCAGGCGCTGAGAACTCCAGGACATGACCAGTCCGACCGGCAAGGAGAAGGCAAACAACCCGGGTATGGTGTGGCTGAACTCGCTTACCGCCCTTCCACTCAGGACGTACGCGAAGTCGGGTGTCATGCTACCGATGACGGGTTCTGAAAAGCAGAGCTGGCCGCGGGCCAAAGGGACCACGGCGGCGGGATGAGCTAGGTGAAGGGCACGAACGCGTCACTACCTCCGTCGGAAGAGACGTACAGAGAGAATCGTTCATCGTTGCCCTGTTTGCTACCGGTCACCGCTCGCTGCAGCCGAACGTCACTTGCGCCACTCGCGTGAGATGGCTACCTCGACCTCGACCGGGACTTTCTCCAGAATCTCCTCGCCCGCCTTATTCATCGCGGTTTTCGAGCGCTCTGCGACATCTGGGGCTACCTCCTTGGCGCACTCGACGACGAACTCGTCGTGGATGCAGTTTATGAGGCAGGCGTCGAGCCCTTGTAGCTCCTCGCGAATGTATAAGAGGGCGAGCTTCGCGATGTCTGCGCTTGCTCCTTGAATCGGGAAGTTCATTGCCTCCCGGCGCAACGCGCCCCGCTCTGTGTTGCCTAGCCCCGAGGTGTTGCCAAACTTCCGCACCCGCCCCGAGAGCGTCCTCAAGGTGCCTGTCTTCATAGTCCTGCTCGCCGTGCTTTGAAGAAAACGCTGTACCTTGGGGTAATTTGCGAAGTACTCGTCGATCAGACCGCGGGCTCTTTCCTCGTTGGTACCGAGCTGCGCCGAGAGGCTCTTTGGACCGCGGCCGTACATGAGCCCGAAGTTGATCCTCTTGGCCGCCGAACGCTGCTCCTTGGTTATCTCGTCCCTCTCCACGCCGAACATCGTCGCCGCCGTCATCCGGTGCAAGTCGTCGCCCTCTCTAAAGGCCCGCACGAAAGCGGGATCTTCGGAGACCTCCGCAAGTATCCTTAACTCTATCTGCGAGTAGTCGGCGATCACAAGTACGTTGTTTTGTTCTGCGACAAAGCAACTACGGAACTCGTCCTCATGTGGTATCTGCTGAATGTTAGGGCTCGTGCAGGCAAGCCGGCCCGTGGGCACGCGGCACTGCAGGAAGTTGGCGTGGATGCGCCCGGTCTTCGGGTGGATAAAGCTCGGGTAGGTCTCCAGGTAAGTACCAAGCTTTTTCTGCAGCTCGCGGTACTCCAGGAGGAGCTTGGCGGCTGGGTGGTCAATCTTCAAGAGCGTCCAGACTTTCGTGTCGGGGAGATCTATACCCAAAGAGCGGAAGGCGTCAGTGATCTGCTGCGGGCTGTTCAGGTTCAGCCGCGGGCCGAGGCCTTCGAGCGGTAACATCCCCTCTGGCATCGGGAACTGTGCGTCGAGCGCCAGGGCCGCCTCATCCCGTCGCTTGCGGATCGTTTTTTCGAGCTCCTGCCACTTCTTGAGGTCTAGCTTGACCCCGGAGAGTTCCATCTCCGCTATCGCCGCGACGGCCCGGAACTCTATCTCCGAGACACGGCCGAGCTTCTCTTTCTCGAGCTCCTCCGCAAGCTGCTCGCGCAGGGGCAAAAGGACGGCGGCGTCGCGGGCGGCGTACTCGATCTGGGTTTCCGAGAGTTCTCCAGACCAGTCCTCTCGCCGGGCCGACTTGTCCACCTCTATCCCAGCGTGCCGCTCGGCCACCGCGTCCAGAGCGTAGGACAGGCCCTGGTTCCCACCGGCCAAAAGCTGCGCGGCCAGCATGGTGTCGAAGATGGGGGAGAGGGTGATGCCACGCTCGGCTTTCAGGAAAGCGTAGTCGAACTTTGAGTTGTGTAGCGCCTTCACCGGCCCGCCCTCCAAGACCTCATTGAGTGGCGTAAGATCTTCGGTTTCGAACACATCGATAACAAAGGTCATCTCAGGAGTGGCGAGCTGAAGCAAGCGCATCCGGCCGTCTCGGGGCGAAAGACTCGTCGTCTCGATATCTACGCCCACCGCTTCGACGTCCGCGAGAGTTTGCGCTATCCCGGCCAGCCCAGAGGCGTCAGTAACGAGTGTGTAACTTGCCAGGCGCTCTTCCACAGGTAGATTCTAACAAGGAGCCGCGGGGGAGGCCGCAAGATATAAACGCTATTACATAAGATCACCTACGACGGGGTAAACTTGTGGGGCATGGGTAGTTCTTTCAAGATAGGCCGAGCCTTCGGCATAGACACTAAGGTTCATTGGACCTTTTTTCTGCTCCTGATCCTCTTTGCCTTCTTCGGCTTTCAGGATACTGGGACCTTGCTCGGGGCGCTCGTCACGACGGGGCTTGTCGTGGCCCTGTTTTTCTGCGTTCTTTTGCACGAGTACGGGCACTCTCTAGTCGCCCAGCGGCTCGGGATCGAGATACGGGATATAACCCTCCTCCCTATAGGTGGACTGGCTCGTATGAAGACCCTTCCCGAAAAGCCCGTCGACGAGGTAAAGATCGCCATCGCTGGTCCTCTGGTCAACGTGGTGCTCGCTCCGCTCTTTTTCGGATTGGCCCTCTTGCTCGGCGCCGACTTCTCTTCCGTGACTGGTATCGTGGGGGTAAGCTCGGCCGGGGAGGCGTTCGCGGCCCTCGCCGTCCTGAACGTCGTGCTCGCCGTCTTTAACCTGATACCAGCCTTTCCGATGGACGGTGGACGGGTGTTGCGTGGCTTGCTCGCGACCCGTCTTGGGTCGGTTCGGGCGACCGACGTGGCTTCCGGGGTCGGCCAGTTCTTCGCCTTTGTCTTCTTTCTCGTAGGGTTGTTGGTTAACCCCTTCCTGATCCTCATAGCCGTCTTTATCTTCTTCGGGGCCAGCGGCGAATCCCAGATGGTCCGCCAGCGCGAGACGATGCGTGGCCTCTCGGTTGCGGACGTTATGGGTACAAAGCGCCGTACCGAGACCGTCACGCCGTACCACAACTTCGGGCAGGTCCTGGACTCTGTAATACACGGCTACCAGGAGGACTTCCCTGTGGTGGACTACGAAGGCAAGCTCGTCGGCATAATCACGCGCAACGAGATCCTGGCCGCAGCCCACTCTCCGAACCGCTACGCGAGCGTCCGAGACCTGATGAAGCCGGACGTTCCGACGGTCTCCCCGAACGCTGACCTCTTTACGGATGGCTATCGCATCTTGCAGGAGAGCGGCTTGAGAGCCCTCCCCGTTGTCGAGAACGGCGATCTCGTCGGCATGCTTACTATGGACGATGTCGGCCAGGCGAGTCTCCTGCGCGACCTCAGCAAGCAGCAGTTCTAAAGGAAGCGGAACCTCCTTGCGCGTCGTCTCCCTACTCCCGAGCGCCACCGAGATCGTCCACTTCGTCGGCGCTGAAAAGACCTTGGTCGGCGTGACTCACGAGTGTGACCATCCCGAGCGCGTCGAAAGGCTACCGAAACTGACGAGCGCCTCCATAGGCCACCATATGCTAACCAGCGCCGAGATAGACGCCGCCATCGGGGAGCGGCTCACCGACGCGGAGGGCATCTACTACCTCGATGCCGATCTGCTAGAAGAGCTCAATCCCGACCTCGTTCTTACGCAGGGCCTCTGCGACGTTTGCGCTGTTTCTTTGAGCGTCGTCGAGCGGGCCGTGGCTTCGCTACAGGTAGCGCCCTGCGTCCTCTCTATGAACCCGACCTCTTTGGGCGAGGTGCTAGACGTTACGATCGAGGTTGGTGACGCCGTCGGTCATGGCGCACGAGCCCGCGCAAAGGTCGCCGCCCTAAAAAACAGGCTCGCCCGTGTCGAGAAGGCGGTGGCGGGGCTACCCCGACCTCGCGTCGGCTGCATCGAGTGGCTCGACCCACCCTTCTCCGCCGGTCACTGGGTCCCTGAGTTGGTCGGTATGGCGGGCGGCGAGGAGCTTTTGGCCAAAGCCCAAGAACCCTCCCGGCGCTTCTCCTGGGAGGAGGTCTTCGAGTGCGCGCCCGAGGTGCTTGTCCTTATGCCCTGCGGCTTCGATGTGGGGCGGACCTTGAAGGAGGCTCGTGTCTTGCCAGCGCTTCCCGGGTGGGAAGATCTTCCGGCCGTAAAGGATAGGCGCGTGTGGGTGGTGGATGCTAATTCCTACTTCAGCCGCCCGGCCCCCACGGCTCATCGAGGGGGTGGAGATCCTGGCCAGCATCTTCCACCCACAGGTCTTCCCCGCAGCGCCGACAAGCTCCGCTGCACCTTTCGTCCGGTTACCACAGAGCGTTACAGGCTCAGGTCTTGACCGGTAGTTTGATAGAAGAGCCATGCCTTATTGCCTCCCAAACCGGCGGGCGATTCGCGTTGATGGGCAATCTCCGCTAGAATCCCAGGGGTGAGGGGGATAGTCGAAGAGATGGAGGCGCTCGTAGCCCGGGCAGGGACGCACCCAGTCTGGGGCTACGCCCATTGTCTCCGGGTTTACGCTCTGGCCGAGGAGCTTGCGGAAGCAGAGCGGCTCGAGTACGACGCAGAGATCTTGCGCCTCTCGGCGCTCCTACATGATATCGGGCTGTACAAGGCCTACGCGTTGCGGGAGGGCGCGGACCATGCCCGGCGCTCCGTCATGGTGACTACCCGGCTCCTTCGTGACTGGGATTTCCCCCCGCGGGCTACTAACGTCGTCCTCGACGTCATAAAACACCACCCACCGGGTGCGCCCTCCGGCCGCTACACGGAGACCGCCCTCCTCAAGGACGCCGTTGCCCTCGATTATCTCGGGGCGGTGGGGCTTAGCAGGGTGTTCGCGATGGTCGGACTCGAAAAAGACGTCCCAGATCTTGGAGCGGCGGCCCGACATGCCCTAAGCTTGCGCCGCAATATGCCGGACCTCCTCTACTTCGACGCCTCCCGCGGCCTCGCCCGCAAACGTGTCCTCGCGATGGACAACTTCTTCGAGAGCCTGGAGAACGCCACCTCAAATCTAAAGCTTTTATAACTGGCGATTTCTTATCGTCCAACGAAAAGCTAATGGCCGAAAACTACTCTCCCGAGGCACTCATGCGGGCCAGGAGGGTACGGAACTTTGGGTGGGTGCGTAGAGGCGCAAACTCCAGGGCCCGTTCGAAGTGCTCGGCGTCCTGCTCGCCGGCGGCAACAGCCTTCTCGATGTACTCGAGGGAGGTGGCATAGTCACCGCGACGGGCTCTTATGCTGGCCAAAGCCGAGAGGGCTGGGGAGTAAGCGGCGTCGAGGGCAACGGCCCGCATAAGGAGCTCTTCGGCGGTCTCTAAGTCGTCGGTTGCGTAGTAGAGGCTCGCGTAGGAGTACAAGGTGCGGGGGTTTCCAGGGTCTTGTTTTAGGGCCTCCACGAAGTGTTCTTCGGCTTTTTCGAGCTCGCCGCGACGTTCGTGATAGAGCCCGAGCTCCAAATGTGCGTTCGGGTCTTCGGGGTCGAGCTCGAGGACCGCCTTGTAAGCTTCAGCCGATCCCTCCTCGTCGCCCAAGGCTAGACGAACCTCACCCAACGTGTAGAGGTGGCGGATCTCGTCCTGCCCCAACGCCACAGCCTCCTCGGCCAGCGCGAGCGCTTCTTCGAGGTTCTTGTTCTCGGTGAGGAGGTGGGCGGCGAGCTCGTCTCGTATCTCCGGCGAGCCTGGACAGTACTCAAGCCCCCGCCTAAAGGCCTTCTCGGCCTCCTTTTGGTGTCCGTTGCGAGCGTGACAGATACCAAGGTTCGCGTGGGCCTCCCACCAGTCCGGGGCATACTTTATTACCCGCTCGTAGTCGGCGACGGCCTCGGGGTAACGACCGAGCATGTCCAGAGAGTTCGCCCTGAACGTGCGGGCTCCGCTCTTCTGCTGGTCGTCCCCTGCGACTTCCAGGGCCCTCTCGAAGAACTCTAAAGCCTGAGTGTAGTCGGCGGCGTCGAAGGCGGTGAGGCCTGCGTTGATCAGCATGTCCGCGTCTTCAGGGTGGGCGCGCGTCCACCGTTCGAAGGTTGCGCGTGCCAGCCCGGGCTCTCCCATAAGCCCGTAATAGCGCCCCAGTTCGACAAAGGCGTCCGCATACTCGGGGTCCAAAGCCGTCGCCCGCTCGAGGTGATGTATCACTTTAAAGGGTTCGTCGTTTCGCATGGCTAAAGAGGCGAGACCTATTCTCGGGGCGACCCAGTCCGGGTCGAGCTCCAGGGCGTCGAGGAAGCTCGCCTCGGCCTCTTCGAGACGGCTCAGACCTAGTAGGGTACGCCCAATGGCCTCTATAACCTCTGGGTCGTCGGGGGCGAGGGACAGCGCCTGCTCGAAGCGGGAGAGGGCCTCCTTCAAAAGGCCCTCTCCCGCAAGCGTCTCGCCCTGCTCCAGAAGCTCCTCGAACTGCGCCATCGCGCGAATTAAATCAGATAAAGGGCCCTATATTGTAGAATCCGGCACGCCAGAAGATCTTCAGGAAAGGTGCCCCCTTGAAGAACTCGCCTGTAGCCGAGAAGATCACCGTCCGCTACGCGGATCTCGACCCCTATGGGCACCTCAGTAACGCAGTCTACCTGAGCTTCTTCGAGTCGGTGCGCATCGCGTGCCTGAGAACGCTCTCTAAAAACCTTGGCCTCGGACCCCTGGAGGCAGGCGACTTGCCAGGGGTGCGGTACGTCATCGCCGAGGCTACGGTACGTTATACAGCTCCCGTCTTCCTCGACGATCCCCTCTATGACGCCACAAGTGTTCGCTCGGTTGGTAAACGCTCCTTCGTCATGGACTACGAACTTCACACCGGTGAGCATTTCGCTAAGAGCCGCATGGCCACCGAAGGCACGAGCGCTCAGGTCTTCTACGACCTTAAGAACAGGAGCATACGCCGTCGTCTCGAGTGGTTTCTGTCTGCTGTTGCTGCCTTGGAAGGTCGTCCCGAGGAGTCGTTGGGTCCGGAGGGGAGAGCTGCTGAACGTGGAGCGCCGCCGACTCGGGCGCAGCGAGTTAGGGGTCTCTGCCGTGGGCTTGGGTACCTGGCGGGTTCTCGACGTGCGTGGTCGCTCCAAGGAGGAGGCGCGTCACGAGGTCGTGCGCGCGGCTCTTGATGGTGGCATAACCCTCTTTGACTCCTCCCCGATGTACCGCGAAGCCGAGCGCGTGCTCGGCGACGCCCTCCGCAAGCACGGGCGAGACAGGGCGACAGTCGCGACAAAGGTCTGGACCTCCGATGACCGGGAGGCACAACGCCAGATAAAGAACGCTCTAAACTTCTTCGGCGGTCGGGTCGAGCTCTACCAAGTCCACAATCTAGTGGCTGTCGACAAGCGGCTCGATATGCTTGAGGAGCTACAGAGCGAGGGCAAGGTTCACTCGATTAGGGCAACGCACTACTCGCACTCGGCCTTCCCTAATCTTATGAACGTGATGCGTAGCGGGCGTGTAGACTTCGTGCAGGTGCCCTACAACGCTGTCGACGTGGCGGTTACCGAAGAGGTCCTGCCGCTCGCAGAGGAGATGGATCTCGGCGTGATCGTGATGACGCCTCGGAAGTACAAACTCCAAGCCCGTCGACGAGCGTCCCGCTGATCTCTAAAGTCCCGTCCAGGTTGACGACGACCCTCAACCTGAGCATCTTATATATTTGGTAGCGCTCTTCGGGTGTGAGTGAGCCGAGGGCCTCCGGAGCGAGAGCGACGTAGGTTTCTAAGAGGGCTTCTTTGTCCCGCTCCAGGCTTTCGAGGTGCTCGCGTCGGCTTTTGAGAGCCTCAAGTTCACGCTCTGCCGTGATGCGGGTCTCCTCCAGCTCTGCCAATGCCTCGTCCAGCTCTTCGTTTGTCATGCGTCCTTTGGCAGCGAGCCTCTGGTAACCGCGGCGCTCTTGGTCCACCTCGGTCAGCTTATCGAGCCACGCCTTCGCCTCGCGCTGGGGGTCACCGCGCATCCCCTCGTGCTCTAATTCCATCATCCGTTCGAGGTCGGCGCGGAGTTGGTCCGGGTCACCGAACATACCAGAGACAACAGTCCATACTCGCGCCTCTATCTCGTCCGCCCGGTAGCTTTTTGCTTGCCCGCAGGCGTCTGTCCCCTCGCTCTTTCGCAGATGGCAGCGGTAGTAGAAGTGCAGGGTCTCGGAGCGTCCGCTGTTGCTGCGTACGGCGTGGGTCGCCATGCCGCGCCCACACCCGGCGCAGAACAGTATTCCTCCCGAGAGTTCCCAGAACCGTCGCCCGGTGGACGAGTGGCGACGGTTGTCCTTGATGGCCTCTCTCGCCGCCTCCACCCACTGGCGGGATATGCGCGGATCAGGCACTGGCACAGCTATCCACTCTTCTTGGGGCTTGATAACGGTGGCGGACCGCCAGCGGTAAGACCTCCCGTTCGAGCTGTTCTCCGAAACCCGGGTGCGTCGTCTGCGTCTGCGGTTGAACCACCATATGCCGTATCTAGCGGTGGGATCCAAGCGGGCCGCCACTTCTGACGACACCAACTCTTGGACCTCCTCAAAAGTGTGGGGCTTATACACGTCGTCTAGAATGCAGCTGCGGAAGAACGACCGGTCCCACCGGGTACCCCCACCTGGTGCCGGGATGCCTTCACGTTCAAAGCTCTTCTTGACAGTGTGTATGGTCGTTCCCTCCACACCGATCATTCGGAAGATGCGCCGCACCACAGCCATCTGCGCCTCGTTGATTACATAATTATCGCG
>DATHAB010000194.1:0-10031 GCA_035296885.1 Rubrobacteraceae bacterium | reverse complement strand
CCATTAAAGCGGTACGCGAGCTGGGTTCAGAACGTCGTGAGACAGTTCGGTCCCTATCTTCCGTGGGCGTTGGAGACTTGAGAGGAGCGGCTCCTAGTACGAGAGGACCGGAGTGGACGTACCTCTGGTGTACCAGTTGTCTTGCCAAAGGCACCGCTGGGTAGCTATGTACGGAAGGGATAACCGCTGAAAGCATCTAAGCGGGAAGCCCACCTCAAGATTAGGTCTCCCATCCCCTTTGAGGGAGTAAGACTCCTGGTAGACGACCAGGTGATAGGCCACAGGTGTAAGTGCGGCGACGCATTCAGCCGAGTGGTACTAATAGATCGAGGGCTTAATGGTTTTTTCTACGCTATGCAGTTTTCAGGGATCAGAGCCTGCTTTTGAGGCGTTACAACCGAATATACCGCCTTTTTCGAATATACCGCCTTTTTAGAAAGGGTGACGATGGCGGCGGGGATACACCTCTTCCCATTCCGAACAGAGTAGTTAAGCCCGCCAGCGCCGATGGTACTGCAGGGGAGACCCTGTGGGAGAGTAGGTCGTCGCCCATTTTTATTAGCTGTTCGATTATCAGCTTTCAGCAGTCAATTTTGGTCAGGGTCCTGTCGTTGTGGTGCTCTTCGAGGGTCCCATGCGCACCATTTCGTTCCTAGGTAACCCAATAGCCTTATGCTAATCGCGGATGCGAGCGCGAACGGGATAATAAAGATTGCGAACTCGGCTAGAGTGGGGATGGGTCGCGCGGTATCATGAAGACTTAGGAGCGAGCCTACCATTATTATTGCTAAACTCTGTCCTGGACCCCTCTCTCCTGCTACTGTCACTATCCCATCACCCCAAGGACTACCCCCACGTAACCCCCAATACCATTTCTAAAACCGTGCCCGAAAGGATCATGCGCCACAAGCGAAACCAGAACAATTTAACGGTGGCCGTTGCTGCCCAGCTTACACTGGAAGGTCGAGTGTAGGGAGCGGTCGGTATAAAATCTTGACGTGCGGGAGCTGACGGAGGATACGCTGATAGTTTTCGTCTCGGACTCTCATATCGGGGGGGACCCGGGCTGTGACGGGTTCGAGTCGCCCGAGGAGCTGGAGACGCTGTTCGAAGAGTTGGCGCGGCGCGAGGGTCCCGTAGAGCTGATCCTGGCAGGGGACTTGTTCGATTTTCTGCAGATAGGCGAGATCCCGGAGGGCATGGACCGGGCGGCGGTGACGATCTCACGACCGGAGTACGAGGGGATGTTTGCGGCGCTCGCACGGTTTAAGAGCGGGGAGCAGAAGCGGGTTATCTACCTGCCCGGCAACCACGATGCTGAGATGTGGTGGGACCCGAAGATCCAGAAGACTTTGAGAGAGCGGGGGTTGGTGGATGAGTTTGCCCTCTCGTATACGGCCTCCTTCGAGGTAGGAGGTGAACGCCAGGTCGTTTATTGCGAGCACGGCAACCAGTTCGATCCCGCGAATACCGTGGAGGACTACGGCGATCCTCTGGACACGCCGCTCGGGCATCACGTGGTAACGGACTTCACCCGGCGGATCGCGCCTTTCGGGGAGGTGGCGCGGGGGCTGGACCTTTCAGAGATAAAGAGCGTCTATCCTCTGGTGGCGATACCCCAATGGATCGCGAGCCGCTACTTCTACAACTTCGTTGGGAGCATGACAGCATATTTGCTCTTGCCTCTGCTGGTAGCGTACGTGGTCTATCGAGTCGTCGCCTACTTCCTCGCTGTCGCCCGCGACGACCCGAGCGGTCTCTTCGGAAGCTACCAAGAGCTGACGCTGGTGCATGAGCTCTTTCTCGACATAGGTATTTTTGGGTTTCTAACGTTGCTCATATTTGCGATCTTCTTCCTGGTGGTCCGGCGCATAGTGCGGAGGACTATAGCTACCATAAGCCTCAAACAGAGAACGCCTCACTTTCCCAGCGAAACTTCTCAGAGCAAGATCCAGAGGGTCTTGCTGGGAGAGGCTGCGCCACCCATGAACCCTCTATCACCTTTGGAGGACATCGACGTTTTCGTCTCGGGCCACACGCATCTGCCTTCGTTGGACGAGCTAAAGAAGGGTGACGGCAGACGCGCAGTGGTGGTCAACTCCGGGTGCTGGTTGCGGCAGCTCCAACCCGTCTCGCCGCATCTTAAGGGTCCGCCGGTGTTCGTCTCGAAGTTCGTCCTAACCCACGTGCGGGTTTTCGTTCAGGGCTCCTCCCTACGCGTGGAGCTCTGGGAGCATCCCAAACCCGCCGAGCAGCGGTTGACGAGGGTCGAACGCCTCCTCTCCTGGGGCCGGAGGCCCCCCCAACCGGCCGCGGATTCGAAACCTTACGTGCGGAAAGCCTCAAGCCTGTAACGGGCGAGGTCGAGGTAAGGTAGACTCTGGCGAGTTTGTTTAGACCTCAGTACCAAGAATTTAGGAGGGATTTTGGCCGACAACCAGCTTGACAAGGAGTTCGTAGAAAAGCAGCGGACGCGGCTCGAGGAGTTGCGTACGGAGCTAGTACGGATGGTGGAGGGGCTCGAGGAGGATCAGCGGTACCGGGGACAAGAAGAGGAGGACTTTACCGAGCACGACTCCGGAGATAGGAGCCACTCTTTATTTACCCGCGAGTTGGACGCCGGCGTCGAGCAGACGGTGGAGAGGCGTCTCCAGAACGTAGAGCGAGCCTTGCAGAAGGTAGAAGAAGGAACCTACGGTATCTGCGACGCGACTGGAGAGCCCATTCCCAAGGGCCGACTTGAGGCGGTGCCGGAGGCGCTCTACACCATTGACGCCCAGCGGCGGCAAGAGAATCTGAGGGGACGCCGCCGCTCGATTTAGCTTCCTCGGGCGGTATAATCGAGCGTATGGATCGTTACCACTACCGAGACGAAGACGAGACCCGGACCCGAGAGCCTTTTTTTCGTAGCGACCTAGAGGATCGCTCAGAGCCCCCCAGGTACGAGCCTGTAAGGCCGGAGAGCGGAGTGTGGAGCGTCGTGAAGCGTCTTTTGACGCCGCTTGCGGCGATCGGGCTGCTCCTGACGAAGTTCAAGGGAATTTTACTATTCTTGCTCAAGGTCAAGTTCGTCGGGACGGCCCTCACGATGCTGTTGAGCGTGGGAGCTTATGCGCTGTTGATCCCGGTGTGGTTCGCGGTAGGGCTGGTAATCTTAATCTGGGTGCATGAGATGGGCCACGTCGTTCAGCTCAAGCGGGAGGGCATCAAGGCTTCGGCTCCGATGTTCATCCCGTTACTCGGGGCGTTCGTAACCATGAAGGAGATGCCCAAGAACGCTCTAGCGGAGGCTCGGGTAGGTCTCGCCGGACCGGTGCTTGGAACGTTAGGGGCTCTAGGAGCTTGGGGAATATACGCTGTGACCGGGGAACTTCTGTTCCTCGGGCTCGCCTACGTCGGGTTTCTGCTTAACCTCTTCAACCTGGCGCCTATCCTACCGCTCGATGGCGGGCGGGCAGTTGGGGCTATGTCGCCCGCGTTTTGGATTTTGGGATTCTTCGTTATGGTGGCGATGTTCTTCGTAGCCCCGATAATGATGTTCCTCGTGCTGCTCGGGGTGCCGGAGCTGTGGCGGCGCTGGAAGATGCGCGATACACCCGAGGGGCGGGCCTATAACAAGATAGAGCTCAGGTACCGGGTAATGGTGGGCTTGGTATATTTCGGCCTAATAGTGGTACTGGCACTGCTTACAGCCGCGACATTTGTGCCTGCCCCTGCGGGCCAATCCTTGATAGCTTGAGGACCATCCTCTACACCGGAAAGGGGGGCGTCGGGAAGACGAGCGTCGCGGCGGCGACGGCGCTTAAGGCGGCTAAAGCGGGAAAGAAGGTGCTGGTTATGAGCACCGACCCCGCACACTCCCTTTCGGACGCTTTCGATGCGGAGGTCGGTTCGGAGCCTAAAGAGATGGCGACGAATCTCTTCGCACAGGAGATGGACCAGGGGCGCATGCTCGAGGAGTACTGGGTCGAAATAGGAGAATACCTGACGACCTTTTACGAGTGGCAGGGGACCGACTCTTTAGCGGCCGAGGAGCTGGCGACGCTGCCGGGGATGGACGAACTCTTTGGGCTTTTGATGGTGCGGCGCCACCACCAAGAAGCCCTTTACGACGCCCTGATCCTGGATGCAGCCCCCACCGGGGAGACCTTGAGGCTCTTGAGCCTGCCCGATCAGATAGGCTGGTACGTCGAGAAGATCTTCCCCGTACAAAGGCGAGCGGCCAAGTTCGTCCGACCTTTCGCCCGTCGGGCGAGGATTAACGCGCTGCCGCCGCTCCCCGAAGACGACTTCTTCGGGGCGCTTCAGCGGTTCTATGAGGCGGTGGTCGACGTTGGGGACATCTTGACAGATGCCCTTTCGGCATCTGTCAGGCTCGTAGTGAACGCGGAGAAGATGGTGATCGCCGAGGCCAGGCGCACCTATACGTACCTGAACCTCTACGACTATAGGGTAGACGCCATCGTCGTGAACCGCCTGCTCCCTGAGGAGGTTTCGGACCCTTACTTCGAGAAGTGGCGGGAGGCGCAAGGGAGGCACTTGGCTGCTATAGAAGACTCGTTCTCGCCGATCCCGATCTTTGAAGCGCGACTCTTCGACCGGGAGATGTACGGTCTCGAGGCGCTTGGCGCGTTGGCAGAGGATGTGTTCGGGGTGGAAGATCCCCTGCGCCTTCACTTCCGAGGGGCGGCGCACGAGCTCGTGAAAAGAAACGGCGGGTACGAGGTGGTCCTCAACCTCCCGCTGGTCGAGAAGGGGAGCGTAGAGCTGTCGAAAAAGGGATCGGAGCTCCTGGTACGGATAGGGGGCTACAAGCGGAACGTCCTTTTGCCGGACTCGATGGCGCGCTATAAGGCGGCGGGTGCTAGGATCGAGGGGGACAAGCTGAGGGTGAAGCTGAGCGATGACAGCTCCTCTTCCTGAGCCGCCAGAGAAACCCCGTAGCGGTCGGCGAGGTTCTCTACTCGGAGTCGTGGCGTACGTGCTGGTGCCAGGAGAGCGTCGGCAACGGGCGGCCGGGCACTTCCGACGGGCAGGGTTTGAGGTCTTGAGGGGCGTCGCGGAGCTAGCGAGGCCGCAGAGGCCGCCAGAAGAGACGTATCGCCGGGAGCGCATAGGGATAGAGTAGACGGGCCCGTCGCTGGACGAGCTCGGGCGTTTGGCGTGTGAGAGCGCCGGTAGTAAGATGTCTTCGATAGATTTCTAGTAAGTTTAGTAGTTACGCGGGAGTGACACATGACAGAGAACGGTCAGCTAACTGGGACTTTTCGAGTAAAGAGCGGAATGGCCCAGATGCTCAAGGGCGGAGTCATTATGGACGTGGTCAACGCCGAGCAGGCCAGGGTAGCTGAGGAGGCTGGGGCCGTGGCGGTGATGGCGCTTGAGAGAGTGCCGGCGGACATAAGGGCGCAGGGCGGGGTCGCCCGGATGAGCGATCCGGAAAAGATAGTCGAGATCCAGGAGGCCGTGAGCATCCCCGTGATGGCGAAGGCCCGGATCGGGCACTTCGTCGAGGCGCAGGTCCTCGAAGCCCTGGAGGTCGACTACGTAGACGAGTCCGAGGTTTTGACACCTGCGGACGAGGCGAACCACATAGACAAACGGGCCTTCGAGGTGCCGTTCGTGTGCGGGGCGACGAATCTAGGGGAGGCTCTGAGGCGCATCGACGAGGGGGCGGCCATGATCCGCTCCAAAGGCGAGGCCGGCACGGGTAACGTCGTCGAGGCCGTGCGGCACATGCGCGCGATTAGGGACGACATCCGCAAGCTGACCGGGCTGGACGAAGGGAGCGGGTTGAGTAAAGGGGGGCTGATGTCCGAGACGAAGAGGCTCCGGGCGCCCTACGATCTCGTCAAGTGGGTCGCCGAGAATGGGCGGTTCCCGGTCGTACTATTCACCGCAGGGGGGATCGCTACACCAGCCGACGCCGCGATGATGATGCAGCTTGGGGCGGATGGCGTCTTCGTCGGGAGTGGTATCTTCAAGAGCGGAGACCCGGTCAAAAGGGCGGAGGCGATAGTCAAGGCCACAACCCACTTTCGCGACCCGAAGGTCGTCGCCGAGGCAAGCAAGGGCTTGGGCGAGGCGATGGTCGGCCGGGAGATGGGCGAGCTTTCGGAAGGGGAGCGACTGGCAACGCGTGGCTGGTAACGGGAAGACGCGAGAGGTAACGGCTCGGAAGTCTGACCGAGAGGCATCCGAGGGGCCGAAGAGGGTCGGGGTCCTCGCGCTCCAGGGGGCTTACGAGGAGCACGTGGAGATCCTCAAGAAGCTCGGGGTCGAACCTGTAGAGGTGCGCTCCGTGGAGGACCTGGAGGGGCTCTCGGGCCTGATCGTGCCGGGCGGAGAGTCCACGACGATCGGGAACCTAATGGCCGAGTCGGGCCTTCTGGACGGGATCAGGAGCTTTTTTTACAAGGGTGGGCCCGTGTGGGGGACGTGTGCGGGGATGGTGCTCGCGGCGTCGGCGACTACTGGGCCTAGACAACCTCTTTTAGGGTTTATGAACGCGTTCGTGGAGCGCAACGGCTTCGGGCGGCAGGTGTATTCGTTCGAGAGGGAGCTCGAGGTAGAGGGCTTTGAGACACCCTTTGTGGGGGTGTTTATCCGGGCGCCGTTCTTCGAGGATGTGGGGCCTGGGGTCGAGGTCTTGGGCAAGGTAGATGGGAAGATTGTGGCCGCCAAAGGGGAGAACATCCTGGTTACGGCATTCCATCCCGAGTTGACGGACGACGTCAGGTTTCACGAGTATTTCTTGCAGGAGGTGTGCGGGCTGTGAGCGGTCATTCCAAGTGGTCTACCATCAAGCGAAAGAAAGGCGCTGCGGACGCGAAGCGCGGGGCACTCTTTGGGAAGCTCTCAAAAGTGATAACGGTCGCGGCGCGCGAAGGCGGGGGTGACCCGGAGATGAACTCGGCGTTGGGCCTCGCGATACAGAAGGCCAAGGAAGCCAACATGCCCAACGACAACATACAAAGGGCTATAGACAAGGGCACGGGAGCCGGCGCGGACGCGGAAGCCATTGAGCGGATTACTTACGAGGGCTACGCGCCGGGCGGAGTGGCAGTTCTGGTTGAGGCCTTGACCGACAACCGCAACCGGACCGCTTCGGATGTCCGGTACATCTTTTCCAAAAACGGTGGAAAGCTCGGGACGAGCGGGTCGGTGGCGTACCTCTTTGAGCGGAAGGGTGTGATCCTGGTCCCCAAAGAGGGTATAGATGAGGACGAGCTCATCGAGCTTGCTCTAGAGGCCGGAGCCGAAGACGTCGAGCCGATGGAGAGCGACTACCGGGTATTGACGGCGCCCGAGGATTTCGTCACGGTACGGGAGTCCTTGCGTGAGGCGGAAATAGCGGTCGAGAACGCGATGCTCACCATGCAGCCCCAGAACAGCGTGGATCTGGATGCCGCGACTGCCAGACAAACTCTACGCTTGATAGACACCCTCGAAGAGAACGACGACATCCAGGAGGTCCACGCCAACTTCGACATATCCGAAGAGGTTATGTCGGTTATGCTGAGCGAAGAGGTGAGGCGGTAGAGGGTAGCAGGCAGAGGAGGCATAGCCGCCTGCGACGACTTCTAAACTTCTATAAAGAGCAGGCCCCGCTATACCTATGCGGGGCTTTCTCACGACCGAGCCTTCGGGGGGACGTTCACTTTTGCGCTACGCTTGCACCGAGCAGGACCGTAGGGCTGGAGGTTGTGATGGCCGACCCCGCGTAGGGCGGGTCAGAGCGACAGGCAAAAAGTCTTCGAACCTGGCGATTGGCGGTTACGATTACTGAGGTAGTTGGTCGAAAATGAAGGATAATAGGTAGCGGGATGATCGCAATCGGCGGCGCTGCCAGGCTTACCACCAGCTACAGGGACTCGGCAGTGGTTTCGTCACCTTTGACTATGGTGCAAAGCCTATTCGTTTCGCTGCTTCCGTTGAAGAAGCCGGGGCATCGAAGATAGTTTCCGAACGTAAGGGGCAACACATGTTTCAGTAACCAGAGGTCTAACAGGCCACTAGGCCTCTCTTGCCATCTACCTTGCTGTCCAACTTCTATCTCCTCTGATAGTCGGGGTTCCTCCCACATCCCTAACGTTTTTTCTATCGGCAGTAAAGAGGCGAACCCCCGAAAGGGCCCGCCTCTCTTTCGCTAAGGCTAAGGTCTTGGCTTTGCCGGCCTTTAGCCTCGTTTCTAAGCTACTACTACTTACGGGGCGAAGCTGCTGGCAGCCGCGGACTGCTGGACCGCCTGCTCGCACGCCGTCTCGCTCTCGGGCGCGAAGCCGATCCCCGGACCCGACAACCCTAGGTCGTCGGCAACAGAGGCGTACTGCAAGGCACCCTGCTGGTTGGTGAAGTTGCCCGTGTTGCCGAACTGCTGCTGCCCGAGGCACGCGCTGTTGTTGTTGCCCTCGATCTCGAACTCGTTCGAAGTTCCGATCCCGCCGCTCTCGTTCTCGGTGTCACCGATCTCGAACGCAACTTGCGCTACCACAGGGGCGGCAGCGACTAGCATCAGGACCAGCATCGCCGCCAATATCATCCACTTCTTCAAATCCTTCTACCTCCTTGTTGTCGATGGAGTTTATCTACCCCAATGTCCTTATGACGCCCGGGAAGCAGATCCCTTACAGGGAGACTGCTTCTCGGGCGCGCCGAGCTACTCCGACTACTTAGTCAGACTACTTACCAAAGCTGCTAGCAGCCGCGGATTGCTGGACTGCCTGCTCGCACGCCGTCTCGTTCTCGGGCGCGAACTCGATCTCCGGAGCGCCGAACTCGAGGTCGTCGACCTCAGAATCGTACTGCAGAGCGCCCTGCTGGTTGGTGAAGTTGCCCGTGTTGCCGAACTGCAGCTGCCCGAGGCAGGCGTTGTTGTTGTTGCCCTCGATCTCGAACGAGTTCTCCGTCTCGATCTCGCCGCTCTCGTTCTCGGTGTCCCCGATCTCGAATGCGACCTGCGCTATAACAGGAGCGGCGAGCAGGGCCACCATCGCCAGTACCGCGCCCAACAAAACTAACTTCTTCATTCGCGTTCCCCCTCTTTAAGGAGCTTTACAAGACTGGGTAAATATTCTCATCATGCACCCCTATCCGCATCCTCCAAAAGGAGGGTTTCGGCCGCCCTAAAGTATGATCCTTGCTCAAAGGGCCTCCGGTGGCGACGCCTGCCTCGTCTACCTGAGCGGCTGGCGTATCCTGGATGACGCCTACAGCGGTTTGCAACGATGTTGAACTAGACAGCCTTGCTCAGTAGAACGTGGCGCTTGACGGTGTCCCCTATCCCGCTGGGTAGGTCTTCTTAACGGGGGTCTATGGGCACATGAACGCGGCACGTAGAAATCGCACATAACAGGGACGGTTCGGGCCACCCGAATATATCGTGCCGCACTGCAGCGTCTATAGTGGTGTGCATCAAAGTTCCACTATGGGCGCACCAATACTCGCGCAGGCCTTCCTGGTAGGGGGGCGTGCACCGATAGTGCGAGTGGGGCAACAACGCAAGTGCTGTATGCCCGCGGCAGCTGGTAGAGAGGAGCGTGAGGTGCTGCGCAGGAGGACCGCAAAGAAGAGGTGGCAGTAAACAAGAGGTGCTAAGAGACCGGTTTGCCGGCTAGACACACCAGCGCTTTTTAGGTTTACTCCTCTCATTACACACGGGGCGAGTTTCCGTTCTTGCCCCGACCTATTTCGTGCGCGTGGTGGCCTTACCTGCTGCGGTGCGATGGCCCTCGTGGGTTTAGTTCTGGTCGTAGGTGTGCTTCTAAGAGCAGATCCAAACCCGCTCAACGCCGGGAGCACTATTTTGCCTCAAGAAGATGATGCGGAAGACTTCGAATCTCTAGCCGCTTTGTCGGGTAGTTGTGCGGCGATCAGGTCAGCGTAGATCCGTTGGCCCTCGGGCTGAAGGTGGATCCCGTCGCCCACGAAGAGCTCAGGCCGGCCGGCACTCGCGGCGTGCCAGTCTACGAGCACGGTATTGGGGTACCGCCGCACACCGTCGGCCAGCATGTCGTTGTTTGACTGTTCCC
>DATHAB010000193.1:0-6218 GCA_035296885.1 Rubrobacteraceae bacterium | reverse complement strand
CAGGAGGACAACGGCGAAGATCAGGTTAAAGATACCCATAAGCGTGGCGTAGGAGGAGAGCCTCTCCTTGTCGCCCCCGTAGCCTTCTATTATATCTGTGTCCTGCGGCAGTACTTTCTCGCTCAAAATCCAACTCCCTAGTCGCGCGTCTCACCTTTCTATAAGCGATTATACCCGGAGACCCAGAGAGAACGCGTGAACTCAAGGACAACTCGAGAGGCGTGGAAGACCACACAAAGACGAAGCTCCAAAACCTTCTCGCCATGAAGACTACCGAGTGGGGCGTCCGGGTCAACTCTGTAGCGCCAGGTCTGGTGTGGCTCCGCTAATTCCCGCCACGCTTTCCGCTAGGAAGGTACCGAAGTTTGGATGATACTACCCTACTGGCCGCCCCACCCAACCACCCGAACTCGCCCCCGCCAACGTCTTCCTCGCTTCAGGAGAATCGAGCTACGTAACAAGCTACGTAAGCGACGAGATTTTTGGTCGTCACCGGTGGGCAGCCCTGCCTTAGAGCTTGTCATATGTTTCAGCTTTGCCAGTTACATCACCCCCGATCGATAACCACGCTATGTAGAGAGGAGACTCACAACACTCCCGTGGTTCGCCGGCGGGGTGTTCGCGCGAAGTGCCTCTAACTGACAAGCTGACCAACCGGCCGGCTGACAAGCTGCGGCGCGATGCGCTAGGCTACGCGTGGAAAAAGTACGCGGGAGCGTGACAGCTTTTGAAGATCGTCGTTCAGAAATACGGCGGCAGTTCGGTGGCCACGGCGGAGCATATAATGGCCGTGGCCGAGAGAGTAAAGAAGAACCACGAGGAAGAAGGCCTGAGCCTCGTCGTGGTCGTCTCGGCGATGGGCAAGACTACTGACAGGCTCCTGGCGCTCACGCGCGATCTCGCCCGGAACCCGTCGCCGCGCGAGATCGACCAGCTCCTCTCGACCGGCGAGCAGCAGTCGGTGGCGCTGCTTGCGATGGCCCTCCACGACCGCGGAGTCGCCGCGACCTCGCTCTCGGGGCCGCAGGCGGGGATGAAGACTACCGGCCGGTACGGGTCAGGCGTGATCTTGGAGATACAGCCCGAGAGGATGCAGCAGCTTCTAGCCGAAGGCCAGGTGGTCATCGTCGCTGGTTTTCAAGGCATGAACGCTTTGGGCGACGTGATGACTTTAGGGCGTGGTGGCTCGGATACGACAGCTGTAGCCCTCGCGGCGGCATTGGGGGCGGACCGGTGCGAGATCTACACCGACGTAGATGGCATATATACAGCCGACCCGAGGATAGTCCCAGAAGCGCACCGCATCCCCGTCATCTCCTCGTCGGAGATGGCGGAGATGGCGTGGCGCGGGGCGAAGGTAATGCACCCGCGGGCGGTCGAGCTCGGGGCGCTCTACGGCGTGGAGATACACGTACGCTCCTCTTTCAGCGAAAACCCAGGCACTATCATTAAGGAGGACAAGGCCTTGGAGCGTTTAGAGACCCGCGAGACTCTGGCCGGCATCGTCCACGACCTGAACGTCTCACGCGTTACCCTGACTGGCATCCGCACCGGCCCTGGCGTAATGAGCCGCGTGTTCACACCTCTGGCCAAAGCAGGCGTCTCCGTAGATGTCATCGTCGAGAGCGCCCCAAAAGAGGGTGCCTCCGATGTAGCGTTCACGGTCAGCCGCGCCGACTTCGCCCAAGCGCGCAGGCTGGCGGGCGAGGTCGCGGAGGCTTTGGGTGGTCAGGTCGAGGGTGAAGAGGACTTAGGCAAGATCTCTGTGGTCGGGACTGGAATGCTCAATCGGCCCGGTTACGCCGCGAATATGTTCGACGCTTTGGGGAGAGCGGGTATCCCGATAAGAATGGTCTCGACCTCGGAGATTCAGGTAACTTGTGTTATACCGGCGGAAAGGGTGGAGGAGGCCGTACGACTTCTCCACAGAGGTTTCGATTTCGAACTGGAGGAGAGAGATGTTTAGCGGCGCAAATACTGCCCTCATCACCCCGTTTAAGAACGGCGAGGTGGATGTCGAGGCTTTGGAGGGCCTCGTCGAGTTCCAGATACGGCAGGGCATAAACGGTCTCGTCCCCTGTGGCACCACCGGCGAGACACCCGCTCTAACCGAGAATGAGGACCGGCTCGTCGTGGAGACGGTCGTGCGCGTAGCCGCGGGTCGGGTACCCGTAATCGCGGGTACCGGCTCGAACAGCACGCAGATGGCAATCAAGTACACCAGGATGGCCGAAGAAGCGGGCGCCCACGGCTCGCTGCAGGTCGCCCCTTACTACAACAAGCCTACCCAGGAGGGTTTGTACAGACACTTCGCTGCTATCGCCGAGAGTACCAGCTTGCCCCTCATCCTCTACAACATCCCCGGTCGCACGAGCGTGACTTTAGACCCCGAGACCGTCGCCCGCCTCGCGGAGATCCCAAACGTTGTCGGGGTCAAGGACTCAACCCTCTCGATGAACATGGTGAGCGATACCCGCGCCCTGTGCGGCGAGGACTTCGTCATCCTCTCCGGCGACGACCCGATGACGCTACCAGTGATCTCTTTGGGCGGCGATGGCTTGATCTCCGTCGCCTCGAACGTCGCCCCCGCGGCCGTCTCAGACTTAGTCGCGACCCTGCTTGCGGGCGACTTCGAGCGGGGCCGCGAGCTCCACTACCAGATCCTCCCCCTTTTCCGGGCGCTCTTTGTCGAGATCAACCCCATCCCCGTAAAAGCCGCCGCCTCCCTGCTCGGCCTCTGTTCCGATGAGATGCGCCTCCCCCTCGTCCCCATGAGCGGGGAGAACCTTAACAAGCTCCAGGAGGTTATAGAGAGCACGCCCCACCTCCTCCCGACCCCCGAAGAGGTGCGGTGACCCGCGTAACCATAATCGGCGCGGCCGGTCGTATGGGCCGCGAGCTCTGTCGTACCGCACTCGAAACGCAGGACATCGAACTCGTCGGAGGCACCGAGGGACCTGAAGCCCCTGAGCTTGGCGCAGACCTTGGCGAGCTCTGTAGCGCCAGGAGGATAGGGGTCGTCGCCACCAAAGATCCCCCTGAGGGAACCGAGGTACTCGTCGAGTTCACCACAGCCGAGGCGACGGTAGAACACCTCTCCTACCGCCGCCCCGTCGTCATCGGGACCACCGGTTTCTCTAAAGAGCAACTTGCGAAGGTCGAAGAAGCGACCAAGGACGTGCCTATCGTACTCGCCCCGAACATGAGCGTCGGGGTAAACCTGCTCCGGGAGGTGGTTCGGGAGCTCTCCGCCAAGCTCGCCGCCTACGACGTAGAGGTCGTCGAGGCCCACCACAAGAACAAAAAGGACGCTCCTTCCGGAACGGCGCTACTGCTTGCCCGGGCCGCCGCCGACGGCCGGGGGCAGAACCTGGACGAGGTCGCCGTCTACGGCCGGGAGGGCGTCTCGCCGCGCAAGGAGGGCGAGATCGGCATACACGCCTTGCGCGGCGGGGCAGTCGTAGGCGAGCACCGCCTGATCTTCTACTCCGAGGGCGAAGAGATCGAGATAACCCACCGCGCCCTCTCCCGCCGCACCTTCGCCGCAGGTGCGTTAAGGGCCGCGAAGTTTATCGCTACGGCAGGACCCGGTTTGTACGCGATGCGCGATGTGCTGGAGGACAAAAAATAACTGAGACGAAATTACCCCCGTTGATTCCTCGCGAAGTCCTTTTCGGTAACCCGGATAAAGCGCAGCCCCGAATCTCGCCGGACGGAAAACGGCTTGCCTACCTGGCCCCGCTAAACGGTGTGTTGAACGTGTGGGTAGGACCTATCGGAAGCGCCGGCGGGAGCGAGGACTTCGAACCGGCCACGAACGATGAGAAGCGGGGCATCCGGATCTACTTCTGGGCCGAGGACGGGCGCCATCTGGTTTACCTCCAGGACGAGGATGGCGACGAGAACTGGAGGCTTTACGCTGTGGAACCGGGCTCCGCCCCGCGTGAGGCTAGGGACCTGACCCCTTTCGACGGTGTCCAGGCACGGCCCCTGAAAAAGAGCAAAGGAGCCCCGGAGGAGGTCCTGATCGAGCTGAACAAAAGGGACCCACGGGTGCACGACGTCCACCGGCTGAACTTGACGACGGGCGGCTTGGAACTCATCGCAAAAAACCCCGGCGATATCGCCGGTTGGGTCGCCGATGAGAGCCTGGCGGTCCGTGCGGCCCTCTCCGCTACTTCTGAGGGAGGCTTCAACTTCTTGTTTCGGGAGCGTGAAGACGCCGGCTGGCGCGAGCTTCTCTCGTGGGGGCCCGAGGACGCCTTGAACAGCGGCCCCGTGGGCTTCTCGGGTGATGGTGCAAGGATATTCCTCCGAGATTCGCGGGGGGCGAACGCTACCCGGCTCGTCGAATTGAATCCCTCGACGGAAGAACTCGAGGTCCTCGCCGGAGACCCGCAGTACGATGTCGCCGACGTGCTGATACACCCTGACACCCGCGAGGTGCAGGCCGTGGCCTTTACGCGAGCGCGCACAGAGTGGACGGTTCTGGACGAGGACATCCGCGAAAATTTCGCCGCTATAAGAGGGCTTCACCCAGGCGACTTCGCTGTTACGAGCCGGGATCGGGCCGACGAAACGTGGCTCGTGGGCTTTACTGCCGACGACGGCCCCGTCTCCTACTATACCTACGACCGCAAAACGTGCAAAGGCACCCACCTCTTCGATGACCGGCCAGAGCTAAAGGGGTACACGCTGGCTTCGATGCAGCCGATCTCGTTCGAAGCTCGCGACGGCTTGATCGTTCACGGCTACCTGACGTTCCCGCCCAGCGAATCTGAGAGAGCCCTCCCGATGGTCCTGAACGTGCACGGAGGTCCTTGGGCACGAGACGAGTGGGGCTATGACCCCGAGGCTCAGTGGCTCGCCAACCGCGGGTACGCATGTTTGCAGGTCAACTTTCGCGGCTCGACCGGCTACGGCAAAGAGTTCCTCAACGCCGGGAACAAGGAGTGGGGCGCCAGGATGCACGACGATTTAGTTGATGCGGTCAACTGGTCGGTCGAGCAAGGGGTCGCCGATCCCGAACGAGTAGCGATCTACGGCGGCTCCTACGGTGGGTACGCGGCGCTCGTCGGGGCGACGTTCACGCCAGACCTTTTCCGGTGCGCCGTGGACGTGGTGGGACCTTCTAGCCTGATCACCTTGATCCGGACCATCCCACCCTACTGGTCTACGCTGCTGGCCACCTTTCACGAGCGCGTTGGTAACCCTGACACAGAAGAAGAGTTTCTCAAGTTCCGATCCCCTCTCTTCTACGTGAACCGGATAAAGATACCCCTCCTCATCGCGCAAGGGGCAAACGACCCGCGCGTCAAGCAGTCCGAATCCGAGCAGATAGTCGCCGCTCTGCGTGAGAAGGGTATAGACCACGAGTACTTGCTCTTCGACGACGAGGGACACGGCTTCGCGAGGCCCGAGAACCGCCTGCAGTTTTATGCAGCGGCTGAACGCTTTCTCGCCAAGCACCTCGGAGGCCGCGCCGAGGAAGGGCCAGACACAGACCAGGGCCCGTAAGGAACCAGAACCTGCCGAGATCGAAAGGCCAGCAGCATAGCCTGGCACATCGGTGCTGGCTCCTGGGGTTACCATGAGGTTTACGAAGCTCCGAACGCCGGCAACGACTTCGTCGATCAGGTCTCAAGCGGTCCAAAGCTCAGGACATCGCACGTCTCATAAATCTCGACATCCTGCCCACGCCGAAGCATCCGCTTTCCTAGCCGCGGGAACTCCGCTACCTCTACGTCGAGGTTTTCTCCGCCTACGAGGTAGGCCAGCTCCTCGTTATACGGATTGCGCAGGTGGTGAGCTACCGACGGGGTTGGGAAGCCCATGAAATCGCCTGCAGAGACCTCGAATTCCTCGTCGTCTATCTCCGCGATGCCACGACCGGAGATAATGTAGATCCACTCCTCTTCCCGGTAATGAGCGTGATAGACGAAGGACTCCTTTCCGGCAGGGATGTGGACCAAGCTTACGCCGGTCCGCGATAGCCCGACCAGCGTGCTCAGCCGAGTGCCCACAATCTCCGAGTTTGGGTTCCACGGGTGAGAGAAGCCAGCCGCTTTGTCGGCCACCTCGTCTGCTTTGATGAGAAACTTTCTCTCCGTCACCTAAAAGCCTCCTCTTGGGCGTTTAACTACCGGTCCTAATATACGCCAAGTGAAGCACAGCACTTTGGGACAGGAGTGGCGCCGCAACATCTAACGCACCAACCC
>DATHAB010000192.1:0-5727 GCA_035296885.1 Rubrobacteraceae bacterium | reverse complement strand
GGGAAGCGCCTGCGCCCGCTTCTCCTACGCCTTATAGCGCGGTGCCACCTGCTCCGGCACCTATCGCGGCTCCCTCTTATGCGCCAGCTGCCCCCGAACCCACGCCAGCGGCCGAATCTGCACCTGCTGCTCCGACGACTTATTCTGACCCAGCTCCGGCAACTTACGAGCCAGAGCCCGCATACGAGCCAGAGCCCGCTTATGAAGCGGCGCCGTATGAGGAGCCAGTGCCCGTCCCCGAAGAACCTACTACCACCACGCCAGAACCGACCACGTCAGAGCCAGTACCTGCTGCATCGACCCCTAACACGTCCGAGCCGGCGAACACGACGCCGGAGCCGGCGCAAGGGAAGGGCGACTCGCCGCCTGCGGACTCGCCGCGTGCGAATGGCGAGGATGAGCCGTTTGGCTCGTGCCAACCACCGAATTGTGTTGTTAACACAACCACAAACCTGTTGCCCACGTCGCCGCTTTCCAAAGCCGCACCATCAACAAGCTAGTATCGCGACAATTCGCAGTCAACTTGGGCTACTGGTTTAGAGTAGTAGCGAGTTAGCCGTTCAGGATGCTTCGGTTTGCGCTTCTGAGGCTCTCACCCGGACTCGCTGTCACAATGTCATTCGTCTTCCCTTTTTAATCCACGATCTGCTCGGACAGGCGGCGGGGGTCGAAGTAGGCGCGAAAGCGGCGAACCTTGTCGCCTTCGATCTCCAGGATGCTCACGCCCTCGTAGGAGACGGAGTTACCTGCGGCGACGCCTTCGGTGGTCCATTCGAGGGCGGCGCGGCCCGCGTCATCAGCGAAAACGTTGCGGAACTCGCTCTCCATCTCGTCGAAGGTGTTGCGGTAGCTCGTCCAAAATTCCCTCAAGCCCTCGCGGCCACTAAAGGTTTTTGGCACCGCGACGTTGCCGACGTCGCAATCCTCAGTGTGAATCTCGACCAGCGCTTCTACGTCACGATCTTCTTCAAGCTTGCGCAGAGCCTCGACGAACCTGTCAGCCACCTTTTTAGACAAAACGACCACCTTTCAAACCGGAGATCTCTCCTAACGCGCCTAAGCTTACCCGCGCCGACGTGCTTCTATCCCTACGAAACCTCCCACTCGCTACAAGGAAGATACTCCGTCGCTTGGTTAGGTGAGCGTACTACAGAGTTTGTGGAACGAGTATACCGCTCGTTGCGAATCACCGGAAGTGTAGCTCGCGTTGCGGTTTCTTGCGGGCAAGCTTCGGACCGCCCGCCGCCGTGGCGCTACTGGTCGAGAGCCCCTTCGGAGAGACGCCGAGTCTTGAGCAGCTTTGCAGAGAGGTAGAGGCTCAGGCCGAAGTAGTAGACGATATAGAGGAGTGAGAGAGCTCTAAGGACGGGGTCGGGGTTCGGCATCTGAACGAGGATGGCTACGTAGCTTGCGAGCCAGAGCGAGGTAAACGCCAGGGTAACCTTGCGGAAGGCAAACGTGCGCGACGGGTAGATGTACCTGACGGGAACGAAGACCAACAGCGAGAGGAAGAGTAGTATCGCGCCTACAGTCCCAGAACCAAGGTCGAAGACGATAACGTAGAAGGCCATTATGTTCCAGTAGCTCGGGAAGCCTAGAAAGAAGTGGTCGATCTCGGCCCCATCTTCGGTCTTGGCGTCTACCCGGCAGAACTGGTAGCTCGACGCGAGTAGCGGGAGCGCCGCTATTATTACTCCGAAGGTGCCTTCCGGTAGATAGCCGCTACTCCATAATAGGAGCACGGGGGCGAGGACGTAGGTCATGTAGTCAACGATATCGTCTAGGCGTCGGCCGTCGAAGGAGGGCAGAAGCTCTTTCACCCTAAAGCGGCGAGCTAAAAGGCCGTCGGTGCTGTCTATTACGAGGGCGGCAAGCATGAACCACAACGCGCTTACGGCGTCTCCGTTATAGGCGGCGACGAGGATCAGGAGCGCCAGCACAGCCCCGCTTGCCGTATACAGATGTACCGCCGAGGCACGCAAGCGTAACCAGGGTGAGATCGGTATAGTACTCTCCGCGTTAACCTCTTTCATCCAACCTCCCTTCTGCGCCGTGAACCATGCACCAATAATAACAGCCTATGTATTGGGTGAATATATCGTGAAGACTATCGCCCGAGAGTATCAGGCGCGTGGAGTCTCCTCGATCTCGACCATCTCCAAGCGGTCGCCCGACGCGTGACGATCGCGCTGTGGGTCGCGCTCGCGAATAGCGTAAACGGTCTCCATCCCCTCGACCACCTCGCCAAAGACCGCATGCCGGTCGTCGAGCCAGGAGGTTGGAGAGTGAGTGATAAAAAATTGCGAGCCGCCGGTGTTCGGGCCCGCGTTCGCCATCGAGAGGACACCCGGCCTGTCGTGCCGTAGGTCAGGGTGAAACTCGTCCTGAATGCGGTAACCAGGTCCTCCGGTGCCTGTCCCAGTCGGGTCACCGCCTTGCAACATGAAGTCCTTTATAACGCGGTGAAAGGTCGTCCCGTCGAAGAAACCCTCTTTCGCCAAAAAGACGAAGTTGTTCACCGTCTCTGGGGCCTTATCGGCGAAGAGCTTGATGCGGATCGAGCCTTTCTCAGTATGGAAAATCGCGTAGTAGTCCTTCTCGGGGGAGATGATCATCTCAGGCGGGCGGTCGTAGCTCTTACTAGCCATGATCCTCCTTGATAGCTTCCAGAGATCATGCTACCCCATCGGGCGGGCCGCTTGGTGAGAGGTTCTACCAGGCGCTTTAGGGTTCCGGATAACCGGCATGCATGGGTACGAGAAACACTGCTCCGTAGCTCGCACCCAAAACGCGACCAGACGTTCGTCGCCGCGTTGTTCCTTCACGGTACCGTGGTGGCCTCTAGGGAGCGGATGCGGTTTATAGCTGCGGCGATCTCCTGTGCTCGCGGCAAACTCAGCTCCCCAGGGTGTCCCCGAAAGTCACCCAGCGAGTCGAGGCCGTTCTTCTCTAGGGAACCGAGTGCTCCGTGTACCACCTTCTCAACCCCACAGTTCGTATTTCCAATGGCGAACTCGCCGACGATGCGGGCTATCGCCTCGGTCTGGCCGGCCTCGGCAAGCTGTTCGAGGTACCGGAGGTGCACGCGCTCGCGGCCAAGCTCTATAGCATGCAGCCCCTTACCCCGCGCTGTCTCACGCTTGCCGCGCCTAAGGTCTATGGAGGATGCCCGGACCCGGCGGTCTCTAGGCGGGTGCGCCTCTCCCGCGCCAGGCGTAATCCTGGCCGGGAACTCCTCGCGGATCTCGCGAGCGCGGTTCGTGGCGTCGTGGGGCTTGTAGTCCTCCATCAGGATCACCTGGTCCGCTACGTCCAGGTAGTCGCCTACACCCCCGACGACCACCACCGTCGAGACGTTAAGAGAATCGCGCAAAGGCCGTACGAGGTCTATAAACGGGGAGATCGGTTCTTTCTGGACGAGCTCGCGCATCCTCTCGTCCCTGATCATGAAGTTTGTAGCGCTCGTGTCCTCGTCCACCAGGAGGAGACAGGTCCCAAGCTCAAGGGCCTCCGCGATGTTCGCCGCCTGGGAGGTCGACCCTGAGGCGTTCGTGGTCGAGAAGCTCGTCGTCGAGCGGCCGCCGGGCAAGTCCCCTATGGAGCCCGATATGTCCACCCCCGCGACGCTCCGACCGTCCTCGGCCCTTATCTTCACCGCGTCCCTCCGCGTCACCACGAGCTCCCGCCCATCCCCCGGTACGTGTTCGTAGACTCCCCACGCGAGCGCCGAGAGCAACGTGGACTTGCCGTGAAAACCACCCCCGGCGACGAGCGTGACCCCCGCCGGTATGCCCATCCCCGAGACGGGACCCCTGTTTGGCAGCTCCACGGCAACACGAAACTCCTCCGGGCTCTCGAACGGGACGGCACCCTCTCGCAGAGGATGGTCGCTCGCCCCGCTCTCTCGCGGCAACACCGCCCCGTCAGCGACGAACGCCACGAGCCCTAAGGAAGGAAGAAGAGTACGCAGATAGTCCGCGTCCTCGACGACCTCCACGTGCGTTAGGGCTTTTCTCTCGTCCACCCCGGTGGGCGTGAGTGCCTCCCGAACGGCCCGCGGTAGTTCCTCCAGGAGCATCGCCTGTGCCGCCCGGGCGTCTACCGTACGTCCCCGGGCCGGCAGCCCGACCGACACGCGGGCCTCAACGAACCCCAGCTCTACGAGCACCGATGTCCTTGGTAAAACCACCTGCGAGGGGCGCTGTATCTCGATCCGGCCACTCCCGCCCGAGCCCCGGCTCCCCTTGATAGCGCGGCGCAGCACCCTGTCTACGGAGCGGGTCAGAAAATCCTCGAAGGCAACCCGGCGCACGAGATTGCCGAAAAGCGCGGGGTCGAAGCGGTTCTCTTGGGTACGGACCCTGACAAGGGACGGCGGCGCGAACGGGTCCCGTTGCACCCTATCCACAAAAAGGGTAAAGCCCTCAAGCTCGTAGGAACCCTGGAGGTCCCTGTAGGCACCGTAGCCCTTGCGGTCTATGCGGTCGAGCGTTGCCTGGAGCTGTCGCATCTACTAGCGATCGTCCCACTGAACGAACACAAATGAAGAACACTCTAGTCGATGATCGTTAAGGTCTGGTGCTACCCTTAGCCATCTATCCTGATTTTCGCTTGGGCGATCTCCGTAGCGTGGAGATAAAGCCTTTCCCCTTCTTTGTGCTTTCGCTTCAGCGAAAAGGTATCTGCCGACTTTCCACGCAAAAACATCCCAGCAGCCTCCCCAACTTCCTCCATTCTCGCGAAATACCTTGTCCAGTAGCTTTCTCGGTTCTTGCTCTTCACTGGGCACATGAGTCTGATCTTTGTTTGGACGGTTGGGATACCACGGGGTTAGAAACTTAGCGTTCTTTCCACTACCGCATGTGTTGAGCCACCTTCCCGACCAGCCATCTCTTTCCAGTAAGCGGAGGATGGCGTTTTCGCCGAACGCATGCTCGTCATATAGGTCAACTATGGCAGACTCGTCTTTACCAAAATCGTGCTCTATTCTTTCTCCATGCCAATAATCGAAGCGAAGGAAGCATCCTGGCGCTTTGTCGATAACCTCTTCAACGACCCGGATCTCACGCTTGTCGTCGCCCAAAATCCGGTGCCAGTCGGTCTTAGAGTAGAGTACCCTATTTGGTATGGCATTGAGGACCTTGAGGATCTTGGCCTTCGTCTCTTCCACTAATCGAGGCCCATCTTGGCCCACGCGCTGTGCAAGATAGGGCGTGTCGTCTCGCGCGCTCTCTCGGCGCCAGCTTCGAGGATCTCGTCCAGTTTTCGCGGGTTATTCAGTAGCGCAAGCGCCTTCTTCCGGACAGGTGTGAGGCCCTCCACGACGGCCTCGGCCAAGTCCTTTTTGAAGTCGCCATAGCCCTTACCCTCGTACTCAACCTCGATCTCCGAGATGGCACGACCGACCATAGAGGCGTATATGCTTAACAGGTTGGTGATGGCGGGTTTGTCTGGAGAGGCTTTAACTTCAGTTCCAGAGTCGGTTTTGGCGCGACGAATCTTGCGTCGTACAACGTCTGGCTCGTCTAGAAGCGCTACGTACCCGGCGGGCGTGGGCGAGCTCTTGCTCATCTTCTTCGTCGGCTCGTCGAGCGCCATAACCCTGGCGCCCGTTTCGAGGATCATAGGCTCCGGCACGATAAAGGTCTCTCCGTAGAGACCGTTGAAGCGC
This sequence comes from Rubrobacteraceae bacterium, assembly GCA_035296885.1. GTDB lineage: Bacteria > Actinomycetota > Rubrobacteria > Rubrobacterales > Rubrobacteraceae > Rubrobacter_F. The sequence goes on along the minus strand of DATHAB010000192.1, from coordinate 56 downwards.
CGCGCCAGGGTGCGGGCGAGCTCCAGGTGCTGGCGCTGGTCCTCGCCGACAGGCAC